>SFNC01000026.1 GCA_004554255.1 Bacteroidales bacterium | reverse complement strand
TCAGTCACATAGCCCGCTATGCTCCTTCACCTGCAAGACTAAATCTGACCGAAATCTGCGACCCCTGCGTTAACAAATATTGGGGAACGGGGTCTAATTGAAATCAGAGGGAGACTGTGTCCTTGGATCCGGTTTCACAATACGAAAAGGGGCGGGCAAAAGGAAAGAGGAGGCTCGTGGTGAGTCTCCTCTCTGCTGTACCCGGACCCGGGCTCGAACCGGGATGGGTTGCCCCAACGGTGTTTGAGACCGTCGCGTCTACCGATTCCGCCATCCGGGCGTTAACGCCGCAAAGTTACAACTTTTTTGTAATCTGTGCAAACGTTGCGGCGTTTTGTTTCTGTTTATCCGTGTTTTTTATTTTCTGGTGACGTATCTGCGCAGGAATACTTCTGTGGGGAAGTGGTCGGAGTATCCGTTGAGGAATACGCCGGCTGAGTATGTGCGCAGGGGGTAGCCCTGTCTGGAGCCTTCGGTGTCTTTCAGGAAGTCGCGGTTGAGTACTTCGGCGCGCCAGAAGTGCCATGCTGAGCCGTCTTCTTTTTCTCCGTTAGCGAGGTTTCCGGATATGATGATCTGGTCGAAGAGGTTCCACGAGCTTTTGTATGCGAGTGTGCCGATTCCTTTGTCGAGGAGGTCCCAGAATGCGTTGTAGAATCCGTGGGGTTTGGCGTCTTTGATGTTGCGTTTGCCGCCGATTACTTTTGCGCATGATTTGTCCATGGGGTCGTCGTTAAGGTCGCCCATTATCACTACGCCGATGTTGGGGTCTATGTTCCAAAGCGAGTCGCTGATTGCGAGGCAGAGGCGCGCTGCGGCTTCGCGGTTGGGCGATGATTTTTCCTGTCCGCCGAGGCGCGAGGGCCAGTGGTTTACGATAACGGCGATTTTCTGTCCCATGAGGGAGCCTACCACGCACATCTGGTCGCGGGTTGCGAATCCTACTTCTGTGAGTGTGTGGTTTGTCACGTTTTCTACTTTGAAGTATCTGGGGTTGTAGAGGAGGCCTACGTCAACGCCGCGATGGTCTGGCGAGTCGTGGTGGCATATCTGCAGGTTCCAGTTTGCGATCTGCGGGTCTTTCACGAGGTCCTCGAGCACTGAGCGGTTCTCGATTTCGCTGACGCCGATAATTGCGGGTCCGTTGGGGGTTGTCTTGCTGGTGAATGATGCTATGGCGCGGCCGAGGTTGTGTATTTTGCTCCAGTATTTGGCGCCGTTCCACTGTCTTTGGCCGTCGGGTGTGAATTCCACGTCGCGTCCGCGCGGGTTGTTGGGAATTGTATCGAAAAGGTTTTCGAGGTTGTAGAAGGCGATGCCTGCCACTTGCAAGCCGCGTTTCTGTGGTGCCTGCGCATGCATAGCTGCCGGTATGGCGAGTATTGCTGCGATTGCTAAGGTAAGAAATTTTTTCATGCTATTTTTGATGATTATAAATTTATTGCATTAAGAAAATTGTGTTGCGTTTGCAGTTTGAGCGTCAAAGATAGTCAATTATTTTCAATCG
Source organism: Bacteroidales bacterium (assembly GCA_004554255.1). Taxonomy (GTDB): domain Bacteria; phylum Bacteroidota; class Bacteroidia; order Bacteroidales; family Muribaculaceae; genus CAG-873. Next base: position 19,207 of record SFNC01000026.1, on the reverse strand, counting down.
CGCAAAATAGCGGTGCATTTTTGCGAATAATTTGTGCGGTCATGGTGCCGTGTTCTCTGTCTGTGTTGCCGTATCATGCTGTTAATAGGGATGTTATTGCATTTGTGGCTGTTCCCGGCACGCGGCCTGCCGCACCGGCGCTGTTGAGGTGGGAAAAGAGTAAAATAATATTTTTCGGGGTTTTATTGTTAATATTCGTTAATATATTTGCGTATATCAGAAATAGTTTCTAATTTTGCATCGCTTTTCCGGCGAGAACGGGCGCTTAGCTCAGCTGGTTCAGAGCATCTGCCTTACAAGCAGAGGGTCGGGGGTTCGAATCCCTCAGCGCCCACCACCAATAAAAATCGTTCTCGTCGCGCAAATGCCGCTTGTTAAGTGAAACAGGCGTTTTACATTAAGGGCGCTTAGCTCAGCTGGTTCAGAGCATCTGCCTTACAAGCAGAGGGTCGGGGGTTCGAATCCCTCAGCGCCCACCCGGATAAACTCACTGCCACGGTGCGGTGGGTTTATTTTTTTTATACCTCCGGCACAATCCTTTACATTCGCCTGTAAAATGTATGTTTAATGGCATGTTTTTGCATTTCGGGGCAATTTCGGGTCCTAAAAATTTGGCAACGCCGCAAAATTTGTGTAATTTCGCAAATCTACCATAGAGCACTATTATTTATCGTAAATACAAATATTCCATATACCTCATGAGTTACCTGAAATTTGACAAGAATCAGCTGATCAATCTGGAGCAGTCGCTCCCGAAAGAGATGCTGCGCACCAATCAGGCGGGGGCATATCACTGCACAACCCTGCCGGGGTGTAACACGCGCAAGCAGCACGGGTTGCTGGTGATACCGATACCTGAGATGGGCAACAAGCCACATGTGCTGCTGTCGTCGCTTGACGAGACAGTCATCCAGCACGAAGCGCCGTTCAACCTCGGGCTGCACCGCTATCAGGGCGGTGTGTATTCGCCCAACGGCCACAAGTATATCCGTGAATTCGACTGTGAGAGCGTTCCACGCACCACATATCGCGTGGGCGGCGTTATCCTCACCAAGGAAAAGATACTCATTACGCACGAGAACCGTGTGCTGATACGCTATACGCTTGTTGAGGCACATTCGGCCACCACATTGCAGTTCCGCCCGTTCCTCGCATTCCGCGAGAGCAACAGCCTCTGCCTTGCCAACGACGCCATCAACCGCAACATGGAGCCTTGCGAGAACGGCATGGCCACCTGCCTTTACGATGGCTTCCCCACCCTTTACATGCAGTTCTCACGCAAGCCGGAGTGGGTGGACGACCCGCACTGGTACAACGGCATTGAATATGTGAAAGACCTGGAACGCGGCGTACCGTACACCGAGGACCTCTGGGTTCCCGGCTATTTCCAGATTCCCATCAAGAAAGGCGAGAGCATCATATTCTCGGCGGGAGTAAGCCCTGCCAAACCGCGCCAGCTCAGCAAGCTTTACGAGCACGAGATTGCGCTGCGCACACCGCGTTCGTCCTTCTACAACTGCCTCAAGAACGCCGCCAAGCAGTTCTACCTCAAGGACGGCGACAATATGTACGTATTGTCGGGCTATCCCTGGGGCGTTGTCCTGGCCCGCAACACCTTCATGGCTGTTCCCGGCCTGACGCTTGCCATCCATCACAAGGCCGACTATGAGGCCATCATGAAGACAGCCCTTACCGCCCTGCGCCATTTCTGCGAGACCGGCGATGCTTCCGGACGAATCGGCGGCATAGACCTGCCCGACATTCCCCTGTGGGCGCTCTGGGCCATCCAGCAATACGCCAAGAGCGAAGGCGACGATGCCGCACGCGCCCTGTACGGCAAGGATGTGGCGGAGCTCATCAGCTACATCCTGGAAAACCGCCACCCCAATCTTAAGGTTGACGCTATTACCGGGCTGGTAAGCACCGACGGCACCATCACCCCGGCATCGTGGATGAATTCCATGCTGGACGGACGTCCCGTAATCCCGCGCACAGGCATGCTGGTGGAATTCAACGCATTGTGGTACAACGCGCTGATGTTCGGCTCGCGTCTGTTAGGCACCGAGGACGCTCCCGAGATCACTAAAGCCGAGGTTGCCCGCTGGCAGGCCGAGGCCGAGAAGATAAAGGGCAGCTTTGCCGATACCTTCCTCAACGGCTACGGATACCTATACGACTACGTAAACGGCAATTACGCCGACCCGCAGGTACGCCCCAACATGGCCGTCGCCATAGGCCTGGACTACTCGCCGCTTGACCGCCGCCAGCGCAAGGGCGTGCTGGACGTAGTAACCCGCGAGCTGCTCACCCCGAAAGGACTGCGCACACTCTCGCCCAAGAGCTACGGCTATCGTCCCTTCTACTTAGGCTCGCCCCGCGACCGCGAACTGGCTCTGCACCAGGGCCCCGCGCGTCCATGGCTGATGGGATTCTATGCCGATGCATACCTGCGCGTGTTCGGAATGTCCGGCGTAAGCTACATTGACCGCATGCTTATCGGATTCGAGGACGAGATGAGCCAGGGTTGCATAGGCTCCCTGTCACAGCTTTACGATGCCAACCCGCCCTTCAGCGGCCGCGGCGCCATCTCGCACGCCACCAACGTGGCTCAGGTGCTGGCCACCATCCGCACTCTTAAGAAACTGAATGTTTAACCCGGTCTATACACATTATTATATATGAAAGCATTAATGTTCGGTTGGGAATTTCCCCCGCATATCCTGGGCGGACTGGGTACTGCCAGTTATGGCCTGACCCGCGGCATGTGGGAGTGCGGCGACATGGACATCACATTTGTTATTCCCAAACCATGGGGCGATGAGGACCGATCGTTCGCCAATATTATCGGCGCGTCGCAGGTCCCCGTTGCATGGCGCGATGTTAACCGCGACTACGTGGAGCAGCGCATCGGCAACGTCATGGACCCCGACCTGTATTATCGTCTGCGCGACCATATCTACGCCGACTTCAACTATATGCGCACCAACGACCTCGGCTGCATTGAGTTCTCGGGACGCTATCCCGACAATCTGCTGGAGGAAATCAACAATTACTCCATTATGGCCGGAGTGGTGGCACGCACCATAGACTTTGACATAATCCACAGCCACGACTGGCTCACCTACCCCGCCGGCATCCACGCCAAGCAGGTTACCGGAAAACCCCTGGTGATACACGTCCACGCCACAGATTACGACCGCTCCCGCGGAAACGTGAATCCCACGGTGTTCAATATCGAGCGCGACGGCATGATTCACGCCGACCACATCATCACCGTGTCCAACCTCACCCGCCAGACCGTGATAGAGAAATACGGCATAGACCCGGCCAAGGTAACCACCGTGCACAATGCCGTGGTGCCGCTGAGCCAGGAACTGCTGGACGTACAGGTGCAGAAACCCAAGGAGAAAATCGTGACCTTCCTGGGCCGAATCACCATGCAGAAAGGCCCCGAATACTTTGTGGAAGCTGCGGTGAAAGTACTGAAAAACAACCATAACGTACGCTTTGTCATGGCCGGCTCCGGCGATATGATGGACAAGATGATTGACCTTGTCGCCAAACGCGACATCGCCGACCGCTTCCATTTCCCCGGCTTCCAGAAAGGCAAACAGGTGTACGAGATGCTCAAGGCCAGCGACGTTTACATGATGCCCTCTGTATCAGAACCTTTCGGCATCTCGCCCCTCGAGGCCATGCAGATGGGCGTGCCATCCATCATCTCCAAGCAATCCGGATGCGCCGAAATCCTCAATAACGTCATCAAGACCGACTACTGGGACATTGACGCCATGGCCGACGCCATAAACTCTATTGTCACCTACCCCGCAATGTACAATCAGCTGCGCGAGGACGGCCTTAAGGAAGTCGCTCAGATAACATGGGACAAGGCCGGGCAGAAAGTCATAGACATTTATAATAAAATTCTTAACCGCTAACAATCTTACACCCCGATACAACAATGAAAGCCGTAAGCTTAAATTTTGAGATTCACCAGCCCATGCGTCTGAAACGCTACCGTTTCTTCGACATCGGCAATGATCACTATTACTACGACGATTTCCTTAACGACGACATCGTCACCCGCATAGCCCAACGCTCGTACATCCCTGCGGCACAGACACTTCTGCGCATGATTGAGGCCGCACACGGCACATTCAAGTGCTCTATCTCCATCTCCGGCGTAGCCATTGAACAGCTGGAACAGTACGTTCCCGAGATGATAGACCTGCTCAAGAAACTCGCCGCAACCGACTGTGTGGAATTCCTGGCCGTGCCCTACGCTCACTCGCTGGCATCGCTGACAGACCCCGAGGAGTTCGCCGAGCAGGTGCGCGTGCTCTCCAACAAAATCAACGTGCTGTTCGGTGTTGACCCTCAGATCCTCCGCAACACCGAGCTCATATACAGCGACGAAATAGCTCCCCAGATTCTTGCCATGGGATACAAAGGTGTGCTAACCGAGGGCGCCAAGCACATCCTGGGCTGGAAATCTCCCAACTATGTTTACTCGGCTGCCTCCGCGCCCAAACTCAAGGTGCTGATGCGCAACGCAAAACTGTCCGACGACATCGCTTTCCGTTTCTCTGACACCTCTTGGGACGCATACCCCCTCACCGCCGACAAATACATGGACTGGGTTGCTGCCACTCCCGCCGACGAGCAGATTGTTAACATCTGCCTGAATCTGGAGACTTTCGGTGGCATTCACCCCGCCGAGTCCGGCATTTTCCAGTTCCTGGAGGCGCTGCCCCGCATGGCCGCCGAACGCGGCATTGTATTCTGGACACCGTCCGAGGCCATCAAGAAGCTTAAACCCGTAGACCAGCTTGTGGTGATGCACCCCATCAGCAACGCCGACGAAGCCCGCGACGTATCCGCCTGGTTAGGTAACGAACTGCAGAACGAGGCCTTCCGCAAACTCTACACCGTGGCCGAGCGCGTACGCCTCTGCCAGGACCGCCGCCTCAAGCAGGACTGGTGGTATCTGCAGGGTTCGGACCACTTCTATTACATGTCCACCAAGCACCTTGCCGATGGCGCCGTTCACTCTCTTTTCAGCCCCTACGAGACTCCTTTCCAGGCATTTACGAACTATATGAACGTCCTTGCCGACTTCATCGTGCGTGTAGAGGACCAGTACCCCATGGAAATCGAGAACGAGGAACTGAACGCCCTGCTGACCACCATCCGCAATCAGGAGCGTGAGATAGCCACCCTCAACAAAGAGCTGGCGTCGGCACGCCGCGACCTGGAGCACTACAACGAGGAGCATGCCCTGCGCGAGCCCAAAGCCAAGGCAGAAAAGGCTCCCGCAAAGCCCAGATGCGCCAAGGCCACCAAGGCTGAGAAAGAGCCCAAGGCAAAAAAAGCCAAAGCCGCTCCCGCCAAGAAAGCCGAATAACAGACTTATACTAAGACCCCTGCATTAACAAATATTGGGGAACAGGGTCTAAATGTGCTGCCGCACCATCGGGGATATTTCCCTGCCGGTGCGGCAGCACTGTATATGGCGCATTCGTTAAAAACTTGTGGTTTCGTTGTGAATTTAGACAAAAATACCCGTAAAACACATATTTTTTTTCGTACCTTTGTGATTATAATGTTTTCCTCCTATGACAAAACTACTTGTCTGCTCTGCCATAATACTTGCCGCCCTATGCGGCGAAGCGCGCCAACTGCCTGCCGATGAGGCTCTTGCGCGGGCCATGAGCACTTACAAACATACGCACAAATCACCCGTTAAAAACGGCTCGAGACTAACACTCTCCGCCACCGGCGAGTACGATTCGGGCATCGCCTATTATATCTTCTCGGACAATGACAATTCGCTGATAGTGAGCGCCGACGACTGCGCCGAGCCCCTCCTCGCCATCCTGGACCGCCCGCTGGAATCAATTGACAATATCGCACCGGCCACAAAATGGTGGCTTGACCAATATGTCGCCATCATATCCTCTGCCGGAGACGATAACCCCGCAGAGAAAATCGCCATAGCAAGGACCGCGGAAACCCGACGCGACATAGCGCCGATACTGTCCACAACCTGGAATCAGACATCGCCATACAATGACCTCTGCCCCGACAACAGCGCCGGGCAACGCTGCTACACCGGTTGTGTAGCAACTGCCATGTCCCAGGTTATGAAGCACTTCGGGCACCCGCAGAAAGGCACCGGAACAGCCTCGTACAGCTGGTACAACGGCGCGCGCAACGTTTCCCTGTCCATGAATTTCGCCAATGTCACCTTTGACTGGCACAACATGGCCGCGACATACACATCCGCATCTCCGGCAACCCAGCGCCAGGCAGTGGCAAAACTGATGCAAGCCACCGGATATGCCGTGGAAATGAATTACGGCGCAGATGCTAAAGGCTCGCTGGCAACATCTCCCAAAATAGCATCCGCTCTCGCCACAAATTTCGGCTATACCAAATCCCTGTCGCTGGAATACCGCGAGCACTATACCGCCGAGGAATGGGATGCGCTGATTTACAACAACCTGGCCACTACAGGCCCCGTGATATACAACGGCCGCGGCGACGGCGGCGGACACTCCTTTGTCTGCGACGGATACCGCTCCGACGGATTTTTCCACATAAACTGGGGCTGGGATGGCGTCTCGGACGGATACTTCCGTCTGTCGGCCCTCAACCCCGACAAGTTGGGCTCCGGAGGTGGCATCGGCGGATATAACTACGACCAGAATGTAGTCACCGGCATCCGCCCCGCCACAGGCGCGGACACCTCCGCCGACCCATACATGGCCATCCGCGGCGACCTGAAAGTGTCGGCCTCGGGAATGAAGATTACCGTAACGGCACAGGAGAGCACAGACATGGGAGGGTTCTACAACATGTCGTACATGCCCGGAGAATTCGACATCGCCGTGCGCCTCAGCGGAGACTTCATGTCACAGACCATCATCGCCGCGTCGAATGTCTCGCTGCTGCCGCTGACCGGAGTGCGCACCCTGGAGTGCTCGATTCCCTCATCAGTGATGAACGGTTCCTACGACCTGTCGCTGTTCTACCGCCTCAGCGGCGCATATACCTGGATTCCATTACGTTACAATGTGGAAAACAGCTACAGCTCCGTCAGAATCACCATAGAAGGCAACAACATCCTCGTTGACCAGCCCGTTAGCTCAGACCCGCAGAATGTCTCAGCCACAATCTCCGGCGACGGGGAATACGAAAACGGCACCACGCCCACTATCGGCGCCCGGCTCTACAACGCCAACAACGGCGACCGCGACATAACCTCGTTCCTGGGATTGTGCCCGGCAGACGCCTCCGGCTCGCTGACAATGCTGCTGCACTCGCCCGACATTACCACTCGCGTAAAAGCCCGCACCTCGGCCGACGTCGCCTATACGCTGGACATCCCCGAGGGATTCCCCGCCGGCCGATACCGCATGATTGTCGGAGCATACAGCGGCAACTCGGCGTACTCAATCAGCACGTCGTCGTACTTTGTGGACATAAAGGAAAACGCCGGCATTGAGGATATTATCCCGGACACCGACAATAGCAGCGCCACACGGTATTACGACCTGCGCGGCATTGAGATTCAGGCCGCCGACATCAGGCCCGGAATATATCTGGTGCGCCGCGGAAACAAATCTTCGCTTACATTAATAAAATAAATTTTGCAGTCTCGCCGAACTGTACTATATTTGCATACAACACCCTTAAATCTACCCCTAAAAAGTATTGATATGGAAAGAGACAAACAGATTTTTGAAATCATACAGCGCGAACACGAGCGCCAGAAAAAAGGCATTGAACTGATTGCCAGCGAGAACTTTGTCAGCGACGAAGTCATGGAGGCCATGGGCTCGTGCCTCACCAATAAATACGCCGAGGGCTACCCCGGCCACCGCTACTATGGCGGCTGCCAGGTGGTGGACGAGGCCGAGGAGCTGGCACGCATCCGCCTCAAGGACCTCTTCGGTGCCGAGTACGCCAACGTACAGCCGCACAGCGGCGCACAGGCGAACATGGCCGTTTTCATGGCCTGCCTGCAGCCCGGCGATAAATTCATGGGCCTCAACCTAAGCCACGGAGGACACCTCAGCCACGGCAGCCCCGTAAACTTCTCCGGCCTCGTGTTCAACGCCTTAGAATATAACGTGAATGCCGAAACCGGACTTGTGGACTACGACCACATGGAGGAAGTGGCACGCCGCGAACGTCCCAAGCTGATTATCGGCGGCGCAAGCGCATACAGCCGCGAATGGGACTATGCGCGCATGCGCAGACTCGCCGATGAAATCGGCGCAATTTTCATGGTGGACATGGCTCACCCCGCCGGACTCATTGCAGCCGGGCTCCTTGAAAATCCCGTCAAACACGCACATATCGTGACATCCACCACGCACAAGACTCTGCGCGGTCCCCGTGGCGGCATAATCCTGATGGGCAAGGACTTCGACAATCCCTGGGGCAAGAAAACTCCCAAGGGCGTGGTTAAGAAGATGAGCCAGCTGCTGGACTCCGCCGTTTTCCCCGGCGTTCAGGGAGGCCCCCTCGAACACGTTATCGCCGCCAAGGCCGTTGCCTTCGGCGAAGCACTGAAACCCGAATTCCGCGAATACCAGATGCAGGTGAAAAAGAACGCCGCCGCTTTGGCGAATGCCCTCGCAGACCGTGGCTACAAAATCGTCTCCGGCGGTACCGACAACCACTGCATCCTGGTGGACCTGCGCACCAAATTCCCCGACCTCACCGGTAAAGTTGCTGAAAAAGTCCTGGTGGACGCCGACATCACCGCAAACAAGAACATGGTGCCGTTCGACAGCCGCTCGCCCTTCCAGACTTCCGGCATTCGCCTCGGAACTCCCGCCATCACCACACGCGGCGTAAAGGAAGACAAGATGGACGTTATCGCCGATATGATTGACCGCGTGCTCAGCGACCCCGAGAACGCCGAAGTAATTGCCGATGTTCGCCGTCAGGTTAACGAAATGATGTCGCAATATCCCATCTTTGCATGGTAAAAGACACTGAGCCACAACACATTGCCGTCATAGTGGTTGCCGCCGGTAGCGGCAGCCGCTTTGGCGGTGCTGTGGCCAAACAGTTCTGCTGTCTGGGCGGACGCCCCCTGCTGATGCACGCCGTTGACGCATTCCGCCACGCCGTACCCGGCGCACAGATTATAATCGCTCTCTCCCCGGAGATGATGCCCGTATGGCAGCAGCTATGCCGCCGGTACAACTATGAGTCGCCGCAGACCGTGGCCGGCGGCGCCACCCGCTCCATATCCGTGCGCAACGCCCTGGAGGCCATCACCGACAATGCCGACATCATTCTGATACACGACGCAGCCCGCCCGCTCGCAAACAGCGCACTGATAGACAGAGTGATACGCGGCGCGGCCCAACACGGCGCGGTAGTTCCTGCCGTCCCCGTCACAGACTCTCTGAGACGCGCCGACACCGACACGGCCGTAGACCGCTCGCCCTTCCGCGCCGTTCAGACGCCCCAGGGCTTCGACGCGCAACTGCTCAGACAGGCGTACCGGCAGCCGCTACAGCCTCGGTTCACCGACGATGCCTCTGTTGTAGAGGCTTACGGCGCCAAAGTGACAATGGTGGAAGGCTCGCCCGTAAACATTAAAATAACATGGCCACGCGACATCATCGTCGCCGAAGCCCTCATGAAAGCCACTGCCGAGGAGGCGGAATCCTGACGTGAACCGCCTGCGCGACCTGGACATACAGTTCGTAAAGGGCATTGGCCCGCAGCGCGCCGAGCTCCTGACAAAGGAGTTGGGCATTCGCAACGCGCTGGAGCTGGTGCAGTACTACCCGCGCGCTTACGTGGACCGCAGCAAGACGTATGCCATCGCCGACTTTGCCGGCGAGATGCCGTCCGTGCAGGTTCGCGGTCGGTTTATAAGCTTCAACACCCAGGGCGAAGGCGCGAAAAAAAGGCTTATAGGACTGTTCTCGGACGGTACCGCAGCCATGGAAGTCCTGTGGTTCAAGGGCATAGCCGGAATACAGAAAGCCTACCAGCCCGGCGTGGAATACTACATGTACGGCAAGCCGTCGTACTTCGAGGCCGGCAGGCGATGGTCCATGATACATCCCGAGATAGACCCCGCCGCAAAACCCGGCGCCGGCGAGGGGCTGCATCCCGTTTATCCGCTCACAGACCGGCTGAGACAGCGCGGAATATCCTCGCGACACATCCACTCGTGGATTACAAACACCCTGGAAAGGTTCCCTTCCCTGGCCGATCCCCTGCCACCGATGGTGATTAACGAGCTTAAGCTGCCCGCGATTCGCGATGCTCTGATTACGGTACACAACCCTTCGGACCCCGAAAAACTAAAGAAAGCCCGCGAGCGCCTTAAGATAGAGGAACTCCTTTATATACAGGTGGATATGCTGCGCACCGCCCGAAAAAACAAATCCGAGAGTTCCGGCGCGGTCTTCGCCCGTGTGGGCCATTTCTTCAACCGGTTTTACAACGAGTGTCTGCCCTTCACCCTCACCGACGCTCAGAAACGCGTCATCAGGGAAGTGCGCGAGGACATGCGCTCAGGCCACCAGATGAACCGCCTGGTGCAGGGCGACGTAGGCTCCGGAAAAACTTTGGTGGCGCTGATGTGCATGCTGCTTGCCATTGACAACGGCGCACAGGCATGCCTGATGGCTCCTACGGAGATTCTCGCCACCCAGCACTACGAGACTCTGCGCTCTCTTGCCGCGAAAATCGGCATTGACGTGCGTCTGCTCACCGGCAGCACACGCAAAAAGGAACGTGAGAGCATTCACGCCGGACTTATGGACGGCAGCATACAGCTGCTGGTGGGTACCCATGCGCTGGTGGAGGACACCGTACAGTTCCGAAACCTGGGCCTGGCGGTGATAGACGAGCAACACCGCTTCGGCGTGGCGCAGCGCGCAAGACTATGGGGAAAAAACAACCCGGCGCCACACGTGCTGGTGATGACCGCCACACCCATCCCCCGCACTTTGGCCATGACGGTTTACGGCGACCTGGACGTGTCCGTGATAGACGAGCTTCCCCCCGGACGCAAACCCGTCACCACCGTCCTCCGCTACGAGGACAACCGCCTGCAGGTGCTTAAAGGCCTGGGCGCACAGCTCAGGGCCGGCAGGCAGGCGTACATCGTCTACCCGCTCATCGAGGAAAACGAGAAACTGGACCTCAAGTGCCTGGAGGAAGGCTACGAGTCTATACGCGAGACCTTTCCGCAATACAAGGTGGCATTTGTACACGGCAAGATGAAGCCCGAGACCAAGGACTACCAGATGGGCATTTTCGCGTCCGGCGAGGCCAAAATCCTCGTGGCAACAACCGTGATAGAAGTCGGGGTGAATGTCCCCAACGCTTCCACAATGATTATCGAGAACGCCGAGCGGTTCGGACTCTCACAGCTGCATCAGCTGCGCGGACGCGTAGGCCGTGGCTCGGACCAGAGCTACTGCATTCTCATGTCCAAGCGAAAAATTGGACGCGATACCCGCAAACGCCTTGAGCTGATGACGCAGACCACCGACGGCTTCGTTATCGCCGAAGCCGACATGCAGATGCGCGGCCCGGGCGACATAGAGGGCACTCGCCAGAGCGGTCTCGCATTTAATCTTCGCATCGCAAACCTCGCAAAGGACGGACTCACCATACAGTTGGCGCGCAAATATGCCGAGCGGATTCTGGATGACGACCCCACCCTCTCAGCACCGTACAACCGTGTCTTTGCCAGGACACTGGCGCTGACAATCCCCAGAACTGTGGAATGGGGAAAAATCAGCTGATTTACAGATTCTTACAGATTCAGCTCTATTGATACCGGACAATGGTCCGACCCAAGCACTGCCGTGTGAATCTCAGCCGACGAGACCGCATCCATGATACGCCTTGACACCAGAAAATAGTCAATACGCCACCCCGCATTCTTTGCCCGGGCGCTGAAACGGTAGCTCCACCAGCTGAATGTCTGCGTTTCAGGATTCAGCTCGCGGAAAGTATCGGCGAACCCCGATTCCAGAAGGACGGTGAAAGCATTGCGCTCCTCGTCCGTAAATCCGGCGTTTTTACGGTTCGCCTTGGGGTTCTTGAGGTCTATCTCGTTGTGGGCGACATTCAGGTCTCCGCATATCACCACCGGCTTCACTACATCCAGCGACATCACATATTCGCGGAAAGCCTCTTCCCACTCCATTCTGTACGGCAGGCGTTTAAGCTCGTTCTGCGAATTGGGCGTATACACTGTCACAAGATAGAACTTCTCATACTCAAGCGTGATTACTCGCCCCTCGGTGTCGTGCTCGCCACGGCCTATGCCCTGTCTCACACTAATCGGATGGTGGCGCGTAATTATCGCCGTACCGGAATAGCCCTTCTTCTCGGCATAATTCCAGTACACCTCGTAACCAGGAAAATCCAGTGTGGCCTGACCCTCCTGCATCTTGGTCTCCTGCAGGCAGAAAAAGTCGGCATCACACTCCTTGAAATAATCTTCGAAACCCTTTGTGAGGATTGCGCGCAGGCCGTTCACATTCCAGCTGAACAGCCTCAGCAGCTTATTTTCAGAGGGCATTTACAGCCTCCTCCTTCCCGATTTTTACACGCAATTTCTCAATCATGTCGCGGGCCATGGCATCCAGGTCGTAGCGCGGCTTCCAGTCCCATTCATTACGGGCGCAGCTGTCGTCCAGAGAGTTGGGCCAAGACTCGGCGATGGACTGGCGCAACGGGTCTACGGCATATTCCATGGTGAATCCCGGAATCAGCTCCTTGATTTTTCCGGCGATGATTTCCGGGTCAAAGCTCATGGACGCCACATTGAACGAGTTGCGGTGCACCAGGCGCGACGGGTCGGCCTCCATTATCTCCACTGCGGCGCGCAGGGCGTCGGGCATGTACATCATGTCCATGAAAGTGCCGGCAGCGATGGGGCAGCGGAATGTCTCTCCGCGTACCGCCGAGTAAAATATATCCACGGCATAGTCTGTGGTACCGCCGCCCGGGGGTGCGACATAGCTGATAAGACCGGGGAACCGCACCGAGCGTGTGTCCACACCGAAGCGGTGAGCGTAATAGTCGCTGAGCAGCTCGCCGGTCACCTTGGTCACACCGTAGATGGTACGCGGGCGCTGGATAGTGTCCTGCGGCGTGTGGTCCAGAGGTGTGCCGGGGCCGAAAGAGCCGATAGAGCTGGGCGTGAACACCGCACAGCCGTTCTCGCGAGCCACCTCAAGCACATTGTACAGTCCGCCCACACCTATCTTCCACGCAAGCTGCGGACGTGCCTCGGCCACCGCACTGAGCAATGCCGCAAGATTATATATGGTATCTACTTTATACTTTTTTACCGCGGCGGCAATAGCGTCGGCATCGGTAATATCAACACACTCCGACGGGCCGCTCTCGGCAAGCGCCCCCTTGGGTTCGGCGCCATGTATGTAGCCGGCCACAACGTGGTCGTTGCCGCAATGCTCGCGCAGCAACATCGTGAGTTCAGACCCTATCTGGCCTGTTGCTCCTATGATTAGAACGTTCTCCATTCTATTTGGATAAAGTCTGTTTTTGGTAACGAGAGAATTTTGGTGCAAAAATAATGATTTTACCAAAATTTTTACATACCTTTGGCAAAAAAATAAACCTCAACCTCAAAATTCACACAAGAATATGTATAACAACTTCAAAAAACACCTCCTTACCGAGCTGCAGGGCATCCGCGACGCCGGCCTGTACAAACAGGAACGTATCATAACCACCCCGCAACGCGCCGACATTGCCGTTGAGGGTTCGGACACCGACGTGCTTAATTTCTGCGCCAACAACTACCTGGGACTCGCCGACGACAGCCGCCTTGTCGCCGCCGCAAAGGCAGCCATGGACTCTCACGGCTACGGAATGTCGTCAGTGCGCTTTATCTGCGGAACCCAGGACCTCCACAAACAGCTGGAAAAGGCCATCAGCGAGTATTTCCACACCGAGGACACCATCCTCTACGCCGCATGCTTCGACGCCAACGGAGGTCTCTTCGAGCCCCTGCTCACCGAGGAGGACGCCATCATCAGCGACGCCCTCAACCATGCCTCGATCATTGACGGCGTACGCCTCTGTAAGGCAAAAAGATACAGATATGCCAACGCGGACATGGCCGAACTGGAAGAATGCCTGAAACAGGCTCAGGACCAGCGTTTCCGCATTATAGCCACAGACGGCGTGTTCTCCATGGACGGAAATGTGGCTCCGATGGACAAAATCTGCGACCTCGCCGAGAAATACGACGCACTGGTCATGGTGGACGAGAGCCACTCGGCCGGCGTGGTAGGCCCCACCGGACATGGCGTGGCAGAACAATACAACCTGTACGGTCGCATTGACATTTTCACCGGCACCTTGGGCAAAGCCTTCGGAGGCGCCATGGGCGGATTCACCACCGGTCCGAAAGAAATAATAGACATGCTGCGACAGCGTTCGCGTCCTTACCTCTTCAGCAACTCGGTGGCCCCCGCAATCGTGGGCGCAAGCCTGGAGATGTTCCGTATCCTCGCCGAAAGCGACACCCTGCACACCCGACTGATGGAAAACGTGGAGTACTTCCGCACCAAAATGCTGGACGCCGGGTTCGACATCAAGCCCACGCAGAGCGCCATCTGCGCCGTTATGCTCTACGACGCGAAGCTCTCTCAGGACTTCGCCGCCGCCATGCAGAAGGAAGGCATATACGTCACCGGATTCTACTATCCCGTTGTCCCCAAAGGCCAGGCCCGCATACGCGTGCAGCTGTCCGCCGGACACACCCGCGAGCACCTCGACAAGGCTATCGCCGCATTCATCAAGGTAGGACACAGCCTGGGCGTGCTCAAGTAACTTCTGCCGCACACTCCTACACCGTTATCCGTGCTTCCGCCCCGCGCAGAAGCACGGATAACTGCATTCTTATGCGTTGATTCTTAGAATAATTGTCTTTTTTTTGGCGCGGTGGAAAATTTTTACTAACTTTGGCGGTGTAGAGTGTCGGCCATCGCAAAATACTGCATTCCGGCACTATTGTTCCGTCCCCCTCCGGGGGTCTCTTTAATCTTTAACATCTATAAAATGGATAAGCAAGACTCTGTAAGCGGCGCTGAAATCCAGGCCGCACAACCTTCACCCGTAGCAGCAACCGCACCGGTTGCCGCCGAAACTAACGAGAAAACACAACCCGAAACTCCGGAAACAGCCGCAGAAGAGACACCGGCCATAGAGACCATGGATCAGCTGCTGGACGCTGCCCGCGCTCTGGCCGAGGCTCCCGCCGCCGACATTACACGCGAGGCCGTGGCAAACCTGCGTCAGAATTTCGCAAGACTCACTAAACTGGCACAGGAACCGGCCGAGGACGCCGAAGCGCAAGCCGCTGAAGGTGCCGAACCTGCCGCCGCCGAATCCGATGAAGAGAAAGAGTTCAAAGCTATCCTCAATAATATAAAAGAGAAGAAGGCCGCTTTCGCCGCCGAACAGGAAGCTGTTCGCAAGGCAAACCTGGATCGCAAAAACGCTATCATCGAAGAGATTATTAAACTTGCCGAGGACACAGATAACGTAAACCGCACCTTCCCCCGCTATCGCGAGCTTCAGGACGAGTTCAACGCCATCGGAGAGGTTCCCGCCACTGAGGAAACCGCCGTATGGAAAAGATTCCAGGACGCACGCGAACAGTTCTCGGACAATCTTAAGATAAACAAGGAACTTCGCGATTACGACTTCAAGAAAAACCTTGAACAGAAGGAACTTATCATCACTGCTGCCGTAGAACTCCACAGCGAGTCGGACGTTATAACCGCCTTCAAACGCCTCCAGGAACTCCACAACAAATGGCGCCAGATTGGCCCCGTTGCCAAGGAACTGCGCGACGAGGTATGGAACCGCTTCAAAGACGCTTCGCTGGAAATAAACAAACGCTACCAGACTTTCTTCGAGGAGCGTAAGGCTCGCGAGGCCGAGAACGAGGCCGGCAAGACCGCCATCTGCGAACGCGTGGAAGCGCTGGATTTCTCGGCGCTGAAGAGCTTCAACGCCTGGGACAAAATGACCGAAGTGATTAAACAGGCACAGGAAGACTGGAAGAAATTCGGGTACGCATCACGCAAGATGAACAATGCCCTGTTCAACCGCTTCCGCGCCACTTGCGACACTTTCTTCGCCCTCAAGGCCGCTTACTTCAAAAGCGTGAAGGAGGAACTCGCCGCAAACCTCGCCAAAAAGACCGCCCTGGTAGAAAAAGCCGAGGCACTGAAGGACTCCACAGACTGGAAAAAGACTACCGACGAACTGGTTGCCCTGCAGAAGGAATGGAAAACCATCGGCACTGTCGCAAAAAAATACTCCGACGTAATATGGACACGCTTCCAGTCGGCCTGCGACTATTTCTTCGAGCAGAAAAAAGCCGCAACCGGCAATGCCCGCGCAACCGAGCAGGCCAACCTCCAGGCCAAACGCGACCTCATAAAAGAACTTGACAAAATCACGGATGAGACACCCAAGGCCGAGGCCCAGGCTCTCATCCAGGACCTGCAGGAGCGCTGGAAATCAATTGGCCATGTTCCCTTCCGCGAGAAAGACAAGGTGTACGAGGCTTTCCGCTCACGCATAAACGAAGTCCGCGAGAAATTCGACCTCGCCGAGCGCTCGCGCCAGCGCGCCCGCTTCGAGGAAAATCTCGCCGCTATGGACGGCGATGACAACAAGCTGATGCGCGAACGCGAACGCCAGCTCAGACTGCTGGAAACTCGTCGCGCCGAGCTCCGCACTTACGAAAACAACCTGGGATTCCTTACCGCAAAAAGCAAATCCGGAAACAATCTCGTTCAGGAATTCGAGCGCAAAATAGAACGTCTGCGCACAGACATCGCCGCTCTCGAAGACAAAATCAAGCTTCTGGACAGCAAACTCTGATAATTATTCATAACCACAAAAACTGCAACGGCCTTTAAGCCGTTGCAGTTTTTGTGCCATCATATAGCGGAATGAAAATAGCCCTAATACAATCGCGCCTCAAGCCATGGATGCTGCCGATAGCCATGGTGGTGGGAGTATTCTGCCATAACGTCATTGACGCTGTGGCGGGCCTGGCACCCGTTCTCATTTTTGTGATGCTGCTGATAACATTCTGCAAAATAGAGTTTAGGCAATTCCACATCACAGCCATGACATGGTGGCTGCTTGGCGTTCAGATACTTGGCTCTGTAGCCGCCTATTTCGCACTACTGCCCGTAAACCCCGTCCTGGCGCAAGGCGCGTTCATCTGCATATTCTGCCCCACGGCCACCGCCGCCCCCGTCATCACCGCCATGCTCGGCGGCAGCATACAGCGCCTGGTAACATACTCGCTGGTGAGCAACGCCGTGGTAGCCGCAACCGCACCCATGCTGTTCACCATGATGGGCAGCGACGTCGGATTCATGGAAAGCACCGTCACCATCGCCGCGAAAGTCCTGCCTCTGATACTCGGGCCCCTCGCAGTTGCCATACTGCTGAAACACACCGTCCCCGGCGTGCACCGCGTACTGGCTCAGAAACAGGGTATATCCTTCTACATCTGGGCGCTATCGCTGATTATTGTGGTGGGACGCGCCGTGAGCTTCATGCTTAAAGAACCCGCCGGCTGCATCCCCCTTATGATTGCGCTCGCCGCCATCTCTCTGATTGTGTGCGGAATACAGTTCATAATCGGCCGACGCATAGGCGCTCGCTTCGGCGACAAAATCGCCGGTGCCCAGGGCCTGGGACAGAAAAACACCGTCCTGGCGATATGGATGGCCATCGCATACCTCAACCCCATCGCCTCCGTGGCCCCCGCCGCTTACGTGGCATGGCAAAACATAATTAACTCCACACAGATATATTACAAAATGAGGGCCACCTCCGCCACCGTGACTCATCACGCCGGAAAATAAACCTTTGGCCACAACGCTTGTTATACATTATATATGAATACCACGCACTATGGACAGTATGTTTGAACGATTGCTGACGCTTCCCTTTTTCCGCGGCGTCACACAGGAACGCATGGCCGAGATTGTCGGTAAAACAAAATTCCACTTCCTTAAATACCTGCCGGGCACTGCCTTCATTGCTCCCGGCGAACGCTGTACCCACCTCAAGTTCATGCTTGCCGGTTCCGTGCGCATCACCATTGCCAACGCCAGCGGCAGATTCAAAGTGGGGCAGACACTCACCGCCCCCGATGTGATTTGTCCCGACTTCCTGTTCGGCATAGCCACCACATACCCCTGCTCGGCCGAAGCCCTTGAGCCGGTAAACATCCTGGAAGTGGACAAAAGCGACTACCTGAACATCCTCACCAGCGACCCGGTATTCATGTTCAATTACCTTAACTACCTGTCCACCAATGCGCAAAAGACCATCGACGGCGTAATGTCCATAACCATGGGCAGCATAGAAGAGCGCCTCGCCCTGTGGGTACTGTCCCTTACACAGGTAAACGCCACAGACATAACATTCACCTGCAAGGCCCGCGACCTGTGCAGCGTTTTCGGCGTACAGCGCAGCTCATTCAACGCCGCCATGGAAGGCCTGCAGTCCCGCGGATTCATAACCTACACGCCCAACGAAATCCACATCACCGACCGCCACTCCATGGCCGAGCTCCTCAACGCACCCCAATACATCTGAGCCCCCGCCATCCCATTTCGCAGGATTACAGCAGACAACCAACAAAAACCATACACTCAACTTTTCCCGGACCAAGACACTTTCATAGGCGTCATTCTGTTATGAAGTTTTTAAGGTCGAAGAACATTAAGCGAGTTTCTTCGTCCTTGTCTGATTCTGTCATGCATTGAAATCCATTGCGTTCATAAAACGGCACGGCAGTTTTCAGAGCATCTACTGTTATAAAGCGGCAACCAAGACGCTTTACATTAGAGAATGCATACTTTATGTTGTCAAGTATGAATGTACCAAGACCTTGACCGGAATAATCTTCATTCACAGCAAGGCGACCAACTTTTACTGCGGGATAGCTTCTGCGACGTTTGGAGTTTGGAATATTGCGGTTAAGTTTATTCCAAACACCCTTTTCATCAGGATTGAATATAATTTTGTCAGCAAGCAAACTAAAGAAGGCTGCGGTCTTATTCTGCTCCATATATTCGAGCAAATAAGTCACAGCCATAAGCTCTCTTTGAAAATACTTTGCGTCTTCAAA
>SFNC01000025.1 GCA_004554255.1 Bacteroidales bacterium | reverse complement strand
TTTTCCTTTAAATTACTAAATTTCAGGGACTTTTGCAAATTTAATCACTTGAAAATTAAATGTTTAACAGCATAAATTTAAATTTTGTCATCTACTAATATTATTTTTTCAAAAAAAATACATTAAATGGTCTTTTTTTCATTTTGACGTATGGAATAGCATAAACGGTGTGCCCTTGTCCGCCTATATGAAAAAAAATTATTTATGCAAGTGAAAAAAATTGCGAAGATAGTTGGAAAAATAAAGTAATTACTGCTATCTTTGCGCCAACAAAACCCGAACAATGCGTAAGGCGGCGCGCAAAGTCCGTCATACACATATATTATATAAAGATTATGGTATTCAACTTCAGATTAGTATCCGACGAAATCGAAAATTTCAAACGCGAGATTCAGATCAGCTCAGAAGCGACCTTCTACGACCTTAAGGACGCCATCTGCGAGTCTGTGGGCTACGACAAGAATGAGATGTGCTCATTTTTCCTGTGCGACAAAGGCTGGGAGAAAGAGAAGGAAATCACCGTCGAGGACATGGGCACCGACAGCGATGTGGACGCTTACATCATGGACGAATGTGTGCTTTCGGATTATATCGACGACGAGGGCCAGCGTCTGATGTTTACCTACGATTATCTTAACGACCGCTCGTTCTTCCTGGAGATGCGCGAGATGATAACCGGCCGCGACCTGCGCGACCCGCTGTGCACTCTCTCGCTGGGACAGGCACCCAAGCAGTTTATTGAGCCGGAGAGCATCTTCGACAAGGGCGGCGACAAGAAGACTGTTGCCAAGCAGACAACGCTGGACGACTTCGACGATCCCTTGCTGGACGAGGAGGGCTACAACCCCGACGAATTCGACGAGGACGGTTTCTCGGAACTCACTTTCGACGATTAAATTGCCGCAGACATGAGATTTTTGAAGACCGATGTCGATGGCGTGTGGATAATAGAGCCACGCCGTTTTGGCGACCATCGCGGGTACTTCATGGAAAGTTACCGCGCCGACCTGTTCAGGGAGCACATCGGCGCGGTCGATTTTGTCCAGGATAACGAGTCGGTGTCGGCCCGCGGCGTGCTGCGCGGCCTGCACTATCAGAAAGGCGCGGCATCGCAGGCAAAGCTGGTGCGCGTGAGCCGCGGCGCGGTGCTGGATGTGGCCGTGGACCTGCGGCGCTCGTCGCCGACATTCCTGCGCCATGTGGCAGTGGAACTCAGTGCCGAAAACGGCCGGCAGCTGTTTATCCCGCGTGGATTTGCCCACGGGTTCCTGGTGCTCTCCGATACGGCGCAGTTCCAGTACAAGGTGGACAATGTATACAGCCCCGCCGACGAGGCGTCAATTCGCTTTGACGACCCCGACCTGGGAATTGTGTGGCCCATCTCCTCTGAGGATATGCTGCTGTCCGACAAGGACTTGCGCGGAGTATCGCTGAAAGAAGCCGAACTGTTTCCCTGACGGTGCCACGTCAGGCATGACGGGCCACAAGATACGGGTCGGAGGGCTGGAAAATCCTGAAAACGCCGAAGCTGATGGCGATGGATACCACAGTATAAGGCGCTTGCGTTTTCATTGTCTTTATCGTTGTTTTGATAACACTCCACCCACGCTCTTTGTTGCACAATACAAACAAAATAACTATCTTTGCAACAGCGGTTACAGTAACAGCCGTTGCAATAACGTGAAATTCTACGACAGATAAATTCTGTGCCGGGAATCAGATGTTGTGCAAATTAATGAACAATGCGATGAATATCATACTTTTTGACCCGAAGGAGGCACGCGATAATCTGCTGCCTGTGACATATACCAGGCCGGTGGCCGAAATCAGAATCGGCATGTGCACCATGCGCGAGCGCTGGCAGGCTTTTATCCCGGGCGAATATTCCTGGGAGACAGAGGATTACCTCAGTAAGAAATTCCCGTTGCGCGCGGCGGCGGACACTTTGCGCATCGCCGCGAATGTGGTGGCCGACGCTCCGCTGGCATTGGCGGTTGCCGCTCTGAAAGGCGGCGAGGCGCTGTACCGGGACGATGTCCTCATCGCCGTGCGCGGCACAGAGGGCATCCGCAAGGAATATCAGGGCAATGTGCTGTTAATCAATCATCTGTGGGATATTTTCCAGATGAACGACGCTGTATTGCGCGCCGATTTCGCCCGTATTGCCCCCGCCGGCAAGGGGCGCAAGCCCTCGCCGACGGTGACTATCATCGGCGACCCTGCAAACCTGTTCATACACGCCGACGCGGCGCCGGTGGAGGGATGCATCATCAACGTAAACAAAGGCCCGGTGTACATAGACCGCGACGCCGAGGTGATGGAGGGCGCATGCCTGCGGGGACCCATTTACGTGGGCCCCAAATCAATAGTGAAGATGGGCGCCAAGATTTACGGTGCCACCACCCTCGGACCGGGGTGCAAGGTGGGCGGAGAGGTCAACAACGCTGTGCTGCTCGGCTATTCAAACAAGGCTCATGACGGTTTCCTGGGTAATGCCGTAGTGGGCGAATGGTGCAATATGGGCGCCGGTTTTGTGGCCTCGAATCTCAAGAACGACTACTCGGAAATCAAGCTGTGGAACTATCCGGCGCACCGTTTTGTGCGCACGGGCTTGCAGTTCTGCGGCGTAATTATGGGCGACCATACCAAGGCCGGAATCAACACCATGCTGAATACCGCAACTGTCCTCGGCGTGGGTGTGAATATTCACGGTGCCGGCTTCCCCAGGCCGTTTTTGGCATCGTTCCTGGAGGGCTCTACGGCAGGTTTCAGCGAGATTCCAATGCCCAAATTCTTCCAGACGGCAAAGACCGTCATGGCCCGACGCGGCATAGAACTCACGCAGGACGACATAGACATTCTGACAAACATCCGCGAGCAGGCGGAGCAATACCGCTGATTATGGAGTTTGTAATCAGCGATAGAATACGGGCCGCCGCACCCGCCTATCGGGCGATTGTGGTGACGGCGGATGTCGTGAACCGTCCCACGGACGATGCGCTGTGGGCCCATTTGCACCGCGTTGCCGACGATGTGCGCGCCAATTATGCCATGGAGCAGGTGAACAAGCGCGAGGCAATAGCCGCCACCCGCCGCGCGTACAAGGCTTGCGGAAAGGAGCCTAACCGCTACCGCCCAAGCTCGGAGGCGCTGATGCGCAGGATGGTGAAGGGCCTGGAGCTGTACCGCACGCTGTCGGTGATAGACCTGATAAATGTACTGTCTGTAGAAACCGGCCATTCCATCGGGGGCTTTGACGCCGACAAAATCGTCGGGACTACCCTCACTTTAGGCGTTGGCGACGAGGGGGAGCCGTACGAGGCTATCGGGCGCGGACAGCTGAACATCGCCGGAATGCCCGTCTGGCGCGACAGTTTAGGCGGCATCGGAACGCCCACGTCGGACAACGACCGGACCAAGCTCTCGGAGGATTCCGTGCATCTGCTCATGATTATAAATATGTACGGAATGGAGAACGCCGCAGATGTTGTCGTCGCTCGCGCTGAGGAACTGCTCAGGACGTATGCCGATGCAGAAAATATTGTAACTACCTTGATATAATGAAAATACTTACCATCTACCCCGGGTCGGTTAACGCCCGCCACATCGCCGAGGCCGTAGAGCGGTTGAGGGCCGGAGCAATCATCTGCTTCCCCACAGACACCGTCTATGCGCTTGGCTGTGACGCACTTAACCAGCGCGCCATTGAGAGTCTGTGCCGCCTGAAAGGCATAAACCCGGACAAGAATCAGCTGTCTGTGGTGTGCTCGGGGCTGAGTCAGGCATCCGAATATGTGCGCATAGACAATGCTGCATACCGCATCGTAAAGGAGTATCTGCCAGGGCCTTACACGTTTGTGCTGCCGGCATCTACAAAACTGCCGAAGGTTTTCAAGGGGCGCAAGACTGTCGGCCTCCGTATCCCCGATAATGACATCGCCGTGGCGCTCGCCGAGGAGCTCGGCAACCCTATCCTCACAACGTCTGTTGAGGTTGGCGAGGAATGGGACTCTACGAATGCCGAGTCACTGGCAATGTGCTATGGCTCAGATGTTTCCATTGTTGTGGATGGTGGAGATGGCGGTACTGTGCCCTCTACGGTTGTTGATCTTACCGACCCGTCAGACCCGCAGGTCATTAGGCAGGGGCTTGGCGATTTTTAATGGTGTAATTGCATGATAATCAGCATTGAAGACTATCAGCAAACATTTGTGCCGCGTACCGTTTTCGACAGTGCGCCGTTTCTGCGCCTGAATGCAGGCAAGGTTGCGGAGGTGGCTGTCGTGGCTGCGCACGGTCTCGCTCTGGCGCTTGGAAGCGACGCCGAAACGCACATGTGGAAGGCTCCGTTCTCCGCGCCATTCGCTATGCCGGCAGGCGCCGGTGACTATGACGCGTTTGCTCGCGAGATTGTTGGATTTGCCGATGGAAATCTGCAGATTGTGGTGCCGCCGCCGTTCCATGCCGATGCTGAACGGTGGATAGAAGCTCTTGACAATCAGGGTCTTGTCCGCGAGGATAATTACAATTACCATTATCCTTTGGAGCGTCTCGATAACCCGAAAAGTTTCATGTCAAAGGACGTGAAGCGCAACTATAACCATGCTTTGCGACAGGGCTTTACGCTGCAATTAGCGTCAGATGGCACACGTGCGTATGATTTCATCGCCGACCATCACCGCAAGTTAGGCTATCGCATGGCTATGACATCCGAGCAGGTGTTGGCTACGACGCAAGTGGCTGATATTGACTTCTTTGAGTGCCTGTTGGACGACCAACTTGTGGGCGCGGCTATCTTTTATCACGTCGCCCCCGGCGTGGTGCAGCTGATTAACTGGGGCGATGAGCTGTCCATGCGTAACAAGCACATTACCAACTACATAGCCTTCCGTGCCTTTGAACATTACCGTGAGATAGGAATGAAGGTCGTGGACCTTGGCCCGGCCTCGGTGGACGGCATTAAAAACGAAGGCCTTGTCAGATTTAAGCTCGCAATAGGCTGCGTGGAGACGCTAAAACCGACATTCTACGCTTCAAAACGCTGAATATCAGAATAATATGGCAAAGCCGCAACCGTCTGCACGGTTGCGGCTTTGCTATTGGGGGAGGATTGGGCTTACTTAATCATGACTTTCGACACGTTATTGCCGCTGCGGCGGATGTAAACACCGGGTACTGAGGGCGTTACGCGAATACCCTGCAGGTTGAAGTACTCATATTCCGCATTGTCGCGTTCTGCGGTGATATCCTCTGCTCCGGTGGTGTTGTTAAGGTATAAGCTGTAGGCAACCAGGCCGTTAGAGGGAGAGTACACAAACATGCGGGTGGGGCCGCTTGTCTTTGGCGCAAGCACGGATACGGGCTGGTTCATGTCGCCGCTGCTCGGGGTTGTCGTGCCGATTCCGTCCTTGGGAAATTCGGTGGCGACATCGGCGGCAGTGTAGCCCGTGCTGAAGTCGGTGCCGCTGTACAGACGCCACTTCATGCCCGATTTGGGATGGCTGTACGGCATGGCCATAAAGGAGTATCCGTCAATGCTGAAGATGCCAATTCCGGTGATTTCCTGGTCATTAGGACCTATCGCGGCGGGGATTGTAGCCTTGGCCGAGATTGTGGCTCCGTTCTTGCCTATCTGGTACAGCGTGGGGTCGGTGGCCTGGCCGTTCACGTAAAACAGTGTGGAGCTGACAGGATAAATAGTGGGCGCCGTACTGTGGTTCTCGGCGAGTTTGCACGTGCGTGTCTCGGCAATTTCGCCGCTTGTTATGGTGTAGCGGGTGGCGTATGTCTCGCTGTTGCCGTTGTTCTCGGTGGCGAAGATATAGTACGTCTTGTCATTGATTGAGCCCCATACGGCCGCATGGTCAACGCGGTATGACGGATAAACCGAGAACAGGGTGGAGCAGATGCCGGTGGCTACATCTATCTTGCTGACAGTGAAGTAGCTCTTGTTGTGCAGAGCTAATGTGGAGGTCAGCAGGTTGTTGTCGGTGTCCAGCATCAGGTCGTTGGCGCCGGCCAGGCCCGGCTGGTAGAGGTCGTCGGCGGTGTACGACAGTGCAAGGTCGTCCAGTCTGCGGCCGGTTTCGGCGTCAAAACGCGCCAGGAAGTTATCGGTCTTGGACCCGTTGTTGGCCGTGCGCCCGCTTATGTATATGATGTCGTGACGCTGGTCGTCGTCGGCGGGTCTTGCCACCATGTCGCGGCAGAACACACCGTTCAGATCAAGCGCGTTATGCTCTTCGTTTCTCAGCCATAGATTGTTGAATACCAGCGTTTTGTTCTCCGATACATCGTAATTGTCGTATTTTTCGGGCTCCACATACATGGTGTAGTTCTGCTCGCCGGAGAGCATCTCGTAGACGAATGTGCGGGTCTCGCTGACGGAGGCGTCGTACTTGTGGGCGGTGGCTTTCACGCGCCAGAAGTAATCGTTGTCGGCAAGTGCGGAGGCCGATACCGTGGCGGTGAGTGCGCCGTCTTTCTTGCTCCATACCTTGCCGGAGTAGGTGATTTTGCCGAAGTCCGCGGATGTGGAAATCTGCAGTTCGTACTCTTGCGCGTTGTCTACAGGGCTGATAGTGAACGTTATATCTGTGTTGAACTTGCTGCCGTCTTCGGGCGATATCAGCTTGGCGTGAGCCAGGTCGGGGAAGTCAATGGCGTCACCGGTAACGAATTCGCGCACTTCCGAGGTCATGGGTTTGGCACCACTCTTGGTGGCCTTCACGCGCCAGAAGTACGTGGTGTTGGCCTGCCACTCCGCAAGGTCGAGAGTGATGGACTTCGAGGTGGTGCTCTGGTTGTATACGATGTTCGCAAAGTCCTTGGAGTCAGCGATTTCCAAGGTGAAGGACGCGCCATCGGTGCCTGTCCAGCTGAACTCCTGGTTGTAGTCGGCCTTGGCGCCGTTGGCCGGAGTTACCAATTCAAGCTCCAGGTTGTTCATCAGCGGAGCGTTGAGCGTTGTGGCCTCCCACTCGGTGCCGTAGCGGTCCAGCGGGGTCACGGCGTACCAGTACCCGGAGGTCTTTCCGGAGGGGATGGACACCGAATTGCTGTAGCACATATCTATAATGTACTCGGCGCGGAATCCCCCGCGTTCGCTCGCTGCTGTAACTTCGTTTTCGCTGTTGGGGATGGCGTACGCCACGTATCTCATGCCGGACAAGGCCGTCCACGACAGTGTGCTGCCCGACTGTTTCAGCCCGCTCACTTTGCCCGGATTATTGCCGCTGTAGCGCGTAGCGGCGGGCATGATTGCCGGATTCTGAAAGACTTTTGACTTGATGCCTGTGCCCACGCTGCCGTACTGGTAGGTGGACAGGGAGGTGTTGGTGCAGAAGCGTGCCGAGTAAAGCACCGCGCCGCTGTTGTTGTCCCAGCTGTGTTGGCGCGTCAGCTTAATCTGCTTGGAGTACTCGTCGACGCCGAGCGTGCTGTGAAGGGGAAGCGACGGGAACATCTGGCAATCAAGCTGTTTCGCTGCCTCGTTCCACCACTCCGTCACGGGGCCGAAGGGCGTGGTGCCCGCGGTGGTGGACCAGTATATCTGAGGCGAGATAAAGTCTACAGTCTTGTCGCGCATCCAGGCTATCGGGTCGGAATAAATGGTGCTGTACTGCCAGTCGGAGGCGTTGGGGGCATACTTGGACATCGCAGGGATGTTGTCCTCCGCTTTCACGCCTTTGTAGGCAATTCCCGCCGGCGAGATGCCGAAGCGCACCCACGGCTTGATGGCATGGATGGTCTCATGGCACAGCGCAACCATATTGTTGACGTTCTCGCGGCGCCAGTCGCCGATAGACAGGTCGGTATTGGAGCTTTCGTATTGGCTGTAATCCTCGGCTGTGGAGTTTTCGGCAATAGCGTCCGGATAGAAATAGTCGTCGAAAACTATGCCGTCAATGTCGTAGTTGCCGGTGATTACGGCGCATGCGTTGCGGATGCGGGCACGCGTTGACGCCAGCGCCGGATTATAGCAGTATTTGGCTACGTTGTTGTTGAGTGTATGGATGATAGAACCCTGGCTGACAACGGATTTGTCGTAGGATGTATAGCTGGACGGCACGAAGGTCGATGCCGGACCGGGGTCGGTATCGGTGGTGGTCTGGTACCATCTGTACGGGTTTATCCACGCATAAATCTCCATGCCGCGCTTGTGCGCTTCGGTAACCCAGTACTCCAGCGGGTCGTACGTCCCCGCCGTGCCGCGTGTGCCGGAAACGTAATGCGAGAACGGCTCGTAAACTTTATATGTATTTCCTTCTGAATCAGTGTATTCCGTCTTGGTGAATGTTCGGTCGCCCATGGGACGCACCTGAAGATAGATCACATTTATTCCGGCGGCTTTGTACTGGTCAAGGTACGATGTCGCCTCGTTTTTCTGGTTGGTGGCAATGGCTGAGGTGCTTCCTTTGCCACTTAACGGCCAGTCAATGCCCAGCGAGCATACCCATACTCCGCGAACTTCGCGTTTCGGATATGTTTCTGCCGCACTGACACTCGCAAAAAAGCTCAGGCTAATCACTGTAAGTGCTATTTGCCGCAGATTTCTTAATAATGCAACCTGTTTCATAATTCGGTGGGTTAGATTTTTAGTGTCTTTAAAATATTGGTAAAATTGTGATTGATTGGGTTCTTTCGGTGCAAAGTTAACGCTAAGAGTGGAATTTTCCTAATAATTTAATAAAATAATTACGGATTTTCATAAATTATTTAAGTTTTAAGCTCTGAGAAATATATTTTTTAGTAAAAATCTCTGTAATGATTTGTTATTTTCAGCTAAGATTTGTAATTTTGCAACGAAATACAAGGGTTTCTGTCTTTAATGCATTATCTGCCCTTGATTTTATACCTCGGATACTCACAAATAAATAACAATTTATCACATCAGTAATTGCAAACGCCTGTCAGTAATACGGCCGTTTCTTCTTGTCACCGATAGTCAGCATGCAAAACCGCTTCATTACGTTCATTCTGTTGTTTTTCAGTCTGCTGCAGTTGCAGGCTGTGCCCAAAATGAGTCGTGACGAAGTCCTTGACTCGCTTGATAAATACCTTGACCAACAAGAATATTACGACACTCTGGCCCGCAAACGCATTGACCGAATGGCCGGAGACCTCTCGCGCATGCGCGGGCACGAGCGCGCGCTCATGCGCGAACGTATTATATCAGATTACATGCACATAAATGTGGACTCGGCTCTGCGCCAGATTGTTACCGCTGAGGCCGAGGCGCGCGCCGCAAACGACACGCTCGCACTGATGCGCCTCCAATTCCTGCGTCTGCAGGCCTTCCCCATTAAGAGCATGCTCCATAAATCGCTCGACGCTCTTGAGAAAATTAATGGCAATACCCTGCCGCAGCCCGTACGCAGATACTATTACCGAGATGCCGCTCAGGTCTACGATTATGCGCGCGATATGAACGAACAGCCCGACGACCGCGAGTATTTTGTAAAAAAAAGCCGCCTCATGATGGACTCAATGCTGATGTACATCCCCGAGGACGAGTTTCTGCACAAATATTATAAGGCATCCAGCCGCCTGAACAGCGTAGGCGGTGCCGAGGCGGTGACCGAGCTGACTATGATGCTGGACAGCCTCAGCCGATCCGACCTGCTCTATGCCCGAATCGCCGCCGAAATAGCAAATTATTACAGTAAACGCGGCAATAACCCGGAGCGTGCCGAGTTCTTTTATGCGCTTTCCGCCATCAGCGATATAGTTACCGGCAACACGGAGACCACGTCGCTACACAGGCTCGGAACTCTGCTGTACGACCGTAACGACATTGACCGCGCCGTAAAATACCTCACGGTGTCCCTCAGCCGCAGTGTCAAGAGCGGCGCGCGTATCCGTGCCCTTGAGATTGCCGAGGCGTTGCCCCTGGTGCTGTCGGCGGCAAAACAGCGCGACAGCATTCAGCGCCGCAACCTCATGATTGTGCTCGTGTGCATAGGTATTGTGGCCATGCTGCTCATCGCTGCAGTGGTGGTTCTCTGGATTCAGCGCGGCAAGCTGGCACGTATGAGGCAGATGCTTGACAGGCGCCACCGCATAAAGGACGAGTACATCCGACAGCTGCTATCGCTATGTGCCGTATATATGCAGGGTATGTCGGACATGAATAAGCTCACCACACGTAAGCTCAAGGCCAAACAGTATCAGGACTTGCTGGAAATGCTTGAGTCCGGAAAACTTATGCGCCAGCAGCTGCAGACGTTCTATGAGGTGTTTGACGATGCCGTGCTAAACAGTTATCCCGACTTTATTCCCGGTGTAAACCGCCTGTTGCAACCCGACATGCAGTTCCACGAATCAGATTATAAGGATGGTCTGAATACCGAACTGCGCATGCTCGCTTTCATGCAACTTGGCATTGAGGACAGCCAGGAGCTGGCAAAGTTCCTCGGCCTATCCGTAAATTCTGTTTACACTTACAGAAACAGGCTCAAAAGCCGCGCGATAAACCGCGATACTTTCGAGGAAAATATTAGAAAACTAACTAAAATTTACTGAATTTATACCTATATTAAGGTTAATATTCAGAATAAATAAAATGCTGATAATAAGCGATATAATTTTAATACATCACAATATTAATCTATATTGCGTTTAAAAACACTTTGTTATGCTTGACAAACATTGTAATTTTGTATCAGCATTAAGGTAAATTATAATTCAGGTCTAAGATTCAAGGTTATTATTTTAGGATTTTTGTAGTATCAATTAATGGCCGCGCCGTGAGGCGAGGCCATTAATTTTTTATATCGCTCATAAAACGCGGAGGGATTCTTATATCGGTCGGCGGCTGAAGGCGTCAATATAGCTGCCCGGGGTGCTGTTGTAGATGTTAACCCCGCGACGCCTTGCCCAGTCTGCTATGTGGTGATAGCTGCGGAAGGCTACGTAAAAACTGTTTATGATGTCATGGAGATGCAGTCCGGAGTAGACGGTGTTCACCCGTTTCTGCTCGGCCGCGCTGTCTTTGTAGAAGTGTGGCTGCACGCTTATCACACGGTTTTGTTCGTCTACGGCAAGTGTCTGCATCCAGCTGTGGTCGGCGCCCAGGATGTATATGTCCGTGTACCCGAGCCATATTCCGGCCACGATGGAGACTATGAGTACGTTGCGGGGGCGCGGCATGCCCAACCGCGAGGAATACGCAAGGTTCCGGAACCACCCGAAGCCCTCCATGCCCACTGCGTTTATGCTTGCCGTGCGGATATTGGCGTTATCGGTTATGGATGCCGGCAGCGAGTGGCGGTACTTCGTCGGAATTATCAGTGTCATAGGCCAGTCCACGCGCCCCAGGGCTTCGTAAAGTTGCATCAATGCGTGGTTGTCGGTGTCATTGCTGAAGAACACGCCGTCGGCCATCACGTAATATTCGGGTTTCAGCTCAAAGAACTCCGGGGCGTTTGCCGCGAAGTTTACAGACATAAGTGCCGACGTGGACAGCATTTCGGGCCTGTCGTCCAGTACTTTGCGCAACGACGGGCCATTACCCATTATCACGAGGGGGCGCGTGTCGCCGTTGCGACGGATGCTCGTCGGCCGCGACAGGCATACCATTTTTACGCAGCTTTTCAGCGTGGCGCCTAAGTTGGAACAGAAGTCGGAGATGCTCATAGCGATGATTCGTCGTAAACGTGGGTGCGGAGATACTCGGTTACTTTGTTGGGCGCGAAATCATCGCCTAACAGCTTGGCGGCAAGTTCATTACTGTATGTAACGCTCTGTGTCAGCTGTCCGTAATAGCTTCTGCCGTAAAGGGCTTTGGCTATCCGTGCCGACTTGATGGTGAGCACGTGCTTGTCGTTCATTCGCGCTGCAAGCGCGTCTATCAGCTCGTCAATGGATGTTTCGGCGCCGTCGGTGAGGTTGACTGTATGACCCGTAAGTCGTTTGTTCACAGCGTAATGCGCTACGTCTACTGCGTGGATGAGGCTAATGTCGCTCTCGTTTCCCCGGATGTGCATCAGCGTGCCACGGGCTATTCCGCGCGCCATACGCATTGCAAGGCCACGCATGCCGGTGCCGATTACCTCCGGACAGCGAACTATCGTCACGGGTAGGCATTTTTTATGGCAGTATTCCGAGAATTCTCTTTCGCGGGCGGCCCATTCGCTGTTGGAGTCCGTTTCGGTGCTTTCGGTTAGCAGTATTCCGGTTTTTGGTGTGTAAATATCTGTAGATGATACCATTACTGATATTTCGGGGCTTGCCTCGGTGGCGGCGGTCAGGTCGGTTACAATATTCATGTCCTCCAGTTCGCGCCGGAAATAAGGCAGTAAAAACTCCCGCTCCGGCATGTATACCACAGCGGTAGGTTTGGGTTTGCTGACTTCTTGTGTTGTCATTTATGAAGGAAGAGGTAATAATAATGTTTGAGCAAAGCAAGCCACGACGCGGGCAATCCGTTGGCTTTCAGTGCTTTTATTCGTTCGCTGTTGTTGGTCCACAGCCGGCTTTTGGCGCGTGTGGCAAGTCCGCCCGGCTCCATCGCCACCATGTCGCGCTTTATGTACCGGCCCTGCAGACTGTCGTCAAAGAATATCCGCAACAGCATCTCGTAATCGCCGGCTATGCGGTAATTCAGTGAGTATAAGCCGATTCTGCTCTGTGCCTCGCGCTTGATGTACAGCGACAGGTGCGGGGGCTGAAACCCGGTGAGCATTGTCTTGCGGCATGCCGGTGCGCCGCTGAATTTGCGCCCCGGGTGTCCGTTTCGCTTATTATAATGTATATCTCCATATATATAATGTGGAGAATCGGTTTTTTCCATGATTTTACGCACGTCCGCCAGCACATGTGCATCGCTGAACACATCGCCGGCGTGTAGGAGTCCCACAATGTCTCCGCTCGCCGCCTGTATTCCGGCGTTGATGGCCTCGTAAACACCACGCGCTCTGCGTGTTATCACCGTTGCGCGCTTGCGTTCCCGGTCTAATATCTCGGCCGTTCCGTCGGTGCTCTCGCCGTCAACGATTATGTGCTCCACCTCAACATCGCGCTGTTCGCGCAGGCTTGCGATTGTCCTGACAAGCCCCGCGGCGTTATTGTATGTTATGGTTATAATGCTGATTATCATCACATAAAGCGGTGTTGCAGGTTATAGACAAACAGCAGCCCGGCCGCGATGATGACGGCGTAGGCTACCAGCCATATCCACAGGCTACGCCGGCGGTGACAGCGCACAAGCACCGCCCCTACGGCCGGAGCCATCAGCGGCACGGCGCACAAGGCGTAGCGCGACACGGTGCCCATGGCGACATAAACAGGTATAAACCAGGTGATTGCTCCCCATAATGTTACAGCAAGGAGCATCCGGTTCCCGGCTTTGCGCTTCGCGGCGGCAAGATAATACAGGAATATCGCGCCAAAGAGGTACCAGGGGTAGCCGAAGTGGGCATACGCCAAAGTCGGGCCGAAAATAGTGTCGCGGGCAAAGTCCCACGGCAGTGGTATCAGGAACTGTGTAAGCGCTAACAGCGGGAAAAACAGTATCTTACGCAGCGGGTCGGTGTTGGTTTCCGCGCCCACTATGTCGAAAAACGCCAGGCGGGCGTCGTTGCGGTTCATCACATAATCCTCACTGCCGGCCAGCTGCCCTGTGATGGTTGGGCTTATAGTCGCGCTCTGTGCTATCAGAATCAGTGCTATGCCGATGATTATCAGCAGACTGCGCTTCATCAGCTGGGCTTTTCTCTGTCCGGCGGGGTAGGGAATTGCTGTTATGGCCACGCCAAGGGCTATCGCCAATACCATGTTCTTGCGCGTCAGGCAGAGCATCGCTATGGCAGCAAGGACCCACAGAAAACTGCTGCGGCGCCATTCGCAAAGCCCGTATGCGGCTGTGGCGAAGCACATTACAACCCATATATCCTTAACGAGTATGGTCGCTGACGCCATCAGGTAACAAACGCACGCCACTGCAATCATTGACACGGTAGAGATACGGTTGTCGCCTGTCAATCTCTTGGCTGTCAGTGCGGTAAGGATAAGTGTGGCAGTGCCGCAGGCTACGCTTATCATCAGCGCGGCGGTTATGGATGGCCCGGCCGGAATAAATGTCAGGGAAATCACTGCGCCGTAAAGGTTCCAGACGGTAGTGTCGTTGCGCCACGACCCGTTGTAGAATGCTAACGCGTTGTTCCACACACGGTTGGCGTCGGTATTCTGTAGGTAAGGATTCGCATCGGAAAATCCGGCCTCGGCAGTGAAATAGTTGACATTCGCTATCACGCCGGCTATCATGGCCGCAATGGCAATCATCAGCGTTATGCCGCCGGCGGTGGTGTAAGCGGCGCTGCGGCGGTATACCCAATACCCGCCGGCGCAAAAAATTGTGCCGGCGCACACTGCCGCGCCCGATGCCCCGGGCATCAAGTGCAGGATTACAAATATGACAGTCAGGCATAGGGCGGCGGCGATTGCCTCCGCGATTATTTGTGGCGAAATGCCCGTGGTACGACAGCTGTATTGCCTCATATTCGTCTGCAAAGATACGGTTTTTCGGCGAGGACAGGCCTATGTGCATGTCAAAAAATAATCTTTTTACGCGTTTTTTGGTAACTTATCGGCCCGGAACGCCTTTTATTTTACAAATTATTACTAATTTTGTACACTCCAAAAAAGGCTGTGTGCCTTTTGACTCTCAGATGACAGAAAAAAACAACATAAACAAAACTGCAGATGCCGATGCGCCACGCGTAATGCGCGTGGACGTCGATGCCGTGCTGCGCCAGAAACTCGGCCAGCATTACCGTTGGTATATGCGCCCGGCAGCGGCAGCGGTGAAGCGCATTATCTGTCAGGATAAACTTAACGGGATTCTGGAACGTCACGGACATCTCAGCGGTGCCGACTTCTGCGAGGCGTCTCTGGCCGACCTGGACATCTCGGTCGACGTGCAAGGGCTGGAGAATCTGCCCGATCCCGCTAACCGCCGCGTTATTTTCGCCTGCAATCATCCCTTGGGCGGCCCGGACGGCCTCGCTCTCATCAAGTTTATGCGCGACTATTACGGTGGTGATGTCTATGTTGTTGTTAATGATATACTTATGGCTGTAGAGCCGTTGCGCAATGTGTTCCTCCCCGTAAACAAACACGGCGGTCAGCAGCACGATGGCGTCCGCCAGTTTGACGCCGTCCTCGCCTCCGACAATCCCGTTCTCTTTTTCCCCGCCGGCCTGGTGTCGCGGCGGCGTGGAGGTGTGATTGCCGACCTGCCCTGGAAAAAGACCTTCATCTCCAAGGCCATCGCCACGCAACGCGACGTTATCCCTCTGTTTTTCAGCGGCAGAGACAGCCTCACCTTTTACCGTTTTGCACGTCTGCGAGAGCGGCTGGGCATACGTTTCAACATTGAAATGATACTGCTGCCAAGACAGCTTTTCAGGCTGCGCGGCAAATGTCTCACCATCTCGTGCGGTAAGCCCGTGCCGTGGCAGGAGCTGCAAAAACACAAATCTGTTGCAGATGCCGTGGCGGATATCCGCAGACGCGTTTACGAGATGGCGCCAAAATCTAAAAAAATCCCGAGATAAAATGGTTATGGATTCCGAAAATTTACGTAACGACAATATCATCCCACCCGTAGATGTAAATCTCATCGAGGCCGAACTCAGCGTCCCCGGGCGTTTCCTGCGCCACACCAACAAGGGCGGAAACGAGATCTATGTCCTGGAAGCACGCACGGCCCCGAACACCATGCGCGAGATAGGACGCCTGCGCGAAATCGCCTTCCGCGGCGCCGGCGGCGGCACCGGTACAGAGTGCGACATCGACGAGTTCGACCTCATGGAACCGCCTTGCCGTCAGCTTATTGTGTGGGACCCGGAGGAGAAACTCATACTGGGCGGATACAGGTTTATATTCGGCCCGGACATAAAATACGACGCCAATGGCGTGCCGCGTATCGCCACCAGCCACATGTTCAGGTTCTCGGAACGTTTCATCTCCGAGTTCATGCCCCAAACCGTGGAGCTGGGGCGCTCGTTTGTACGCACCGAGTACCAGTCGTCAAGGGCAGGAGCGAAAGCCATTTACACCATGGACAACCTCTGGGACGGCCTCGGCGCACTCACGGTCCTGCACCCCGAGATAAAGTACCTCTTCGGAAAGGTTACCATGTACCCCGGGTATCTGCCGCAGTGCCGGAACATGATTCTGTACTTCCTGCACAAGCATTTCCCTGACAATGACGGCCTGGTGCGCCCGATAAGACCCCTCAACACCAATATGGACGTGGAGGCGATGGGCAAGTTGTTCTGTAACAGTGACTTCAAGGGCGACTACCGCGTCCTCAACTCCGAAATCCGCCGCTACGGATTCAACATCCCGCCACTCGTAAACGCATACATGAGCCTCTCCCCCGGCATGCGCATGTTCGGTACCGCTATCAACACCGAATTCGGCGATGTGGAGGAGTCCGCGATTTTCATGGCCATAGACGATATCTACGAGACAAAAAAACAGCGGCACATCGAGACTTTCGACCCGTCCGGAACGCGTGTCTGACATACAGACGCGCCGGCGTTCGCTCGCATTCTATCGCGTTTTACCTAATTTTTTAGGATAAAACGCGTTTTTTTATACATTAATTAAATAAAAGACCTTGACTTTGGATTTTTTTTTGTAAATTTGGGCGAATTTTATCACAATTTAGTAAGTGTTTAAATTTAATTTATAAAATATACGAGCTTATTTTTGAGACGATTATTGTGCGGAGTGAAGGAGAATATAAACATATTCCACTGAACGACAAGCAAAAAGCGTCCAAAAAGAAGCCGTAGATGGTATAAAAGATGATAAAATACTTACTATCGGTTAAATTAAAACAGTTACTTATAAAAACCCTTGAAATCATATCAATAAAGCTTTAAAAATTATTGCTTTAAAAATAATTTTACTCTACAATAATCACAATCATTTTTTATGAACCTTAAACATTTACCTCAGTCAATCCGTGTTGCTGCTGTCGCCACCATCGTTGGCGCCGGTTTCTCCACGGCTCACGCAGACGTAAGCTATTACGAATGCGCCGACATGGGTTACATCTCCGCCACGCACAAAACAGTGGTGGGTACTGTAGCCACGTCAAACAAAGGTACCGAGATCATGCTGGTTAAGGACAACAAACTGCAGACTCTGGTCTCCGGACCGGGTGCCGGTATGTATGTCAACTACAGCAAAGACGGTAAATTAGTAGGTTTCAAGAAAATCGACAATGCCACCGGTGACCAGGCTCCCGCTGTCCTGGACCTCACCACCGGCGCTGTCCGTCTCCTTGAAAGCTTCGCAAACCAGTGCGGACAGGTGTCATTCGCCGATGACGGCACAATGGCATACACCGTAGGCAACAACCTCGTTATCCGCAAAGGCGACTCCCGCAAAACCTTCAACCTGGGCACTTACGTGAACATCGCCAACATCAGCCCCGACGCCACTCAGGTCGCATACAACGACACTGACGGCGCAAGCTTCATCCTCAATATCGCCACCGGCAATATCGAAAAAATCGCCGATATCGGCGGTTATCGCTCGGTTTGGTCTCCCGACGGATCCAAACTGGCTATGCAGATGGTAAACGGCGACGCCGCTTCGTACGACCGTGCCACCCGCACCATCTACCCCCTCGGTCAGGTTAACTCTATCTCTTGGGCCGACAACTCTCAGGAACTCGTAATCACCCGTTCCGAGCGCATCAGCGACTTCCAGGTTAAAGGCGCCGCTGTTGTTAAAATGAACTATAAAGGCGCCGACCAGGCCGTCCTCGTTGACCTCAACGAGTCTGTGCCCGTAAGTGCCGAAATCAACGGAAACACCCTTACTGTCGCTTACGCCTCAGGTTCGCTCCGCGGTATTACCGCAACCACCTATCAGTCTGGTATCCGCCCCGGTGCTCCCGCCAAGGTCAGCACCCTCTTCAAGGCCGGCGCTCAGCGCATCGGCGCCAAGACAGTGGATAACTTCATGGGCTCCGTTCGTCCCGACTATTCCAAAATGACTCAGGAAGAGGCCGAGGCTGTGGAAGCTAAAATGGACGGTAACAACCTCAAGGCTCCCCAGCGCAAAGGTAACGACATCGGTCTTACCGCAATCCCCTACATCAACCAGGTTTGGGATACCCCCGCTTGCGACG
Organism: Bacteroidales bacterium; assembly: GCA_004554255.1. Classification (GTDB taxonomy): domain Bacteria; phylum Bacteroidota; class Bacteroidia; order Bacteroidales; family Muribaculaceae; genus CAG-873. The sequence goes on along the minus strand of SFNC01000025.1, from coordinate 2,714 downwards.
GTAGCGCTTACGCATACGGCTACATCTGCTGCGCACCCACTTCCTCGTGTATGATGCTCGCATGGTACGGCAAATTCAAAGGTAAGGAGCATTGGACCGCTTCGCGTTCCAGCGCAAACCCCGCTAAAGGTACAAACTACTCATGGTTCATATCTAAAACATACACATCTGCTTCCGGATATACATTTAATAAATCTATATCCGGACAGGGTGGTTACTGGGGTTACTCCAACAACGTTTCCGGTGGTTACGGCTACATGTGGGGTTACGGTTCGCCCGCCTCAATGATGGCCAGCTTCCATAAGAACAACGGTGCCTCCAACTCTTACTTCGCTAGCTCGATCGGCACTCTCCGCACCGAGTGTAATGCCAACCGCCCCTACATCATCTGTCTTGCCAACGGTACAGGCGGTCACGTGGTTATGGTATTCCGCGCCGACCAGATCGCTGCCAACAACGGTTCTTCTGCATGGGCGAAAACCGGTTCGTTCGTATGCCACGACCCCTATGGTGACTATAACAGCTCCTCATACCCCAACTGGGACGGCCGTTACTCATCATACGACTGGCCTGGCTATAACAACGGACGTGCCAACATCGGCGCATTCTATTGGGGTTGCGTGACTGTTTCTTCCGGAGCTACCCCCACTCCAACTCCTGCCAACCCCGAGCTGTCTGTAAGCCCCGAGAATGTGCACTTTGACTGCAAAGTCAACGAACATCCCTCGCAGACTGTTAAGGTTACCGCAAAGAACCTCACCAGCAACATCACTGTCGCATCCATCACTCCCGGTCGTTTCTCCGTTACACCCACGACTCTCGACAAATCAGGTGGCTCATTCACCATTAAGTTCGAGAAATCAGACGTTGCCGGTACTTACGGCCAGGGTGGTACAGGTGTAGACTACTCGTTCTTCGTTCGCGTTAAGAGCGGTTCAGTTGAAAAGGTTATCAACATTACCGCAAATGTCAAGGACGAGCTCCTCGGCAGCGCAAAATACAAAATCAACGAGAAATACGACTACTCTATCCGTCGTAACAACGTGAACGCCAAGGGTTATGACATGTCCAAGATCCGTAACTTCTGCTACAAGGACGGCAAACTCTACTGCGTATACGAAGGCTCACGCATCCTCGTGCTCAACGCACAGACCGGCGAAAGCCTCGGTTTCCTCTCCAACGGCAATGTCGTTATTCCCGCCGCTGCTACACTGGCCGACATCAAGTGCATTAATGGAGTTCTCGTGGCAAGCAACATCGCAATGACAAGCGACAGCGACCCCAACCACACCAAGAAACTCCGCCTCTATGCTTGGGAAAGCGATAACGCTAAACCCTATCTGCTCTTCGAGACTTCCGACTTCCAGGGCGCTCCCCGTATGGGCGACTGCCTTGAAATGACCGGTAACTTCAAGACCGACTGCTGGTTCGCTTTCGCTCAGGACTGGGACAACCAGACAAGCATCGTGGAATACAACCGCGTAAACGGTAAGTGGACCTCCAAGAAAACTCCCGTCCTCTCCGCTAACGGCAAGGCTCTCCGCGCAATGGCTACCATCCGCGTATATCCCAAAGGCTCGGGCTGGTGGATTGACGGTAAGAACTCCGTAGCATCTTGGACAACATGGGATGCTTCCAAGAACGCTGCTGTCGTTCAGTGCGAATCTCTCAACGGCGACTTCCAGCGCGGCTCTTGCCACCACGAATTCTACTGGAAAGGCCTCAAATATGCCGCTAACCTCATCTACGATGACAACAACGGTAACAACGGTAAGATGCGTATCATCCAGGACTACAAGGGCGACTTCTCCGGTTACACCGAAATCGGTAAATTCCCCTCCGACGGTCTTGGTAACGGCGGTTCCAACCCCAACGGTACCGGTGACATCGCCATCAACACCGACGGCGAAAACTACCTCGAGGCTTGGGTGCTCTCTACCGGCCAGGGTCTCGCTTACTACTCTGTAGGCTCGGCTCCCGTGCAGAACCCCGCTCCCGTGAATCCCGATGATGCCGGCGACGTTTATCCCACTGTTAAAGTTGTTGCACAGAGCGGCAAACTCACTGCCAAGGTTGGCGATTCTTCTCCCGGTAGTGTGAAAGTCGAGGCCGCTAACCTGCGCGCCAACATCACCGCCCGCTTGGAAGGCGGCAATGCCGACCAGTTCACCCTCCACACCACCAACCTCGCACAGAGCGGCACCATCTATTACGACTATGTTCCCACAGTGGCCGGCTCGCACTCCACAACCCTCGTCCTCTCATCTCAGGACCTCAGTGACGTGCGCGTAACCCTCACTGGTACTGCTACCGCCGATCAGCCCATCGTAACCTACGACGACGAGGTAGGTACCCTCACCGAGAAGTGGCTCTACTCAGTTGCCAAGGGCAACCTCGCCCAGGCTCCCTGGTTCAGCAAGGACGGTGTTCCCTACACCCGCCACATGGCAGTGAAGGGCAATGACCTCTACGTCCTCAACGGCGGCACATACAGCACCTTACCCGTTATAACCATCCTTAATGCCGAGAACGGTACCAAGAAAGGCGAACTCTCTTGCAAAAACATGACAACCGGTAGTCAGCTTGGCGTCGCCAATGCAATCGGCTTTATCGGCAACGACCTGTACGTGGTTAACCACATTACCGGTACCACCCACAACTTCCGCATCTACAAGTACACCAACGCCCAGGGCGAACCCGCACTTGTTCTTGAC
>SFNC01000125.1 GCA_004554255.1 Bacteroidales bacterium | reverse complement strand
GGCTATTTGCCCTTAATGGTACACAAGGAAAGCGTCAACGCACAAATTAAAATTGCCGCCAACGACTACCGCAGCCGCTTTGGCCGCAATCCGCGCGGGATTTGGCTGGCCGAATGCGCCTACAACCCGGGGGATGATAAGTTCTTGCGCGAGGAGGGCATCCGCTTCTTCTTTACCGAATCGCACGGCGTCCTGCACGGAACGCCGCGCCCAAAATACGGCATTTACGCCCCGGTGTACTGCCCGCAAACGGGTGTGGCAGCTTTTGCGCGTGATATGGAATCGGCCCAACAGGTGTGGAGCGCCGAGTCCGGCTATCCCGGTGACCCGCGCTACCGCGAATTTTACCGTGACCTCGGTTACGACTTGGACTACGATTACATTAAACCGTATCTCCACTCCGACGGCGTACGCCGCAACATTGGCATGAAATACCATAAAATTACCGGCAAGGTGGCACTGAACCAAAAACAGGCCTACAACCCGCAGGAAGCACGCGAAGTGGCCGCCCAGCATGCCGGAAACTTTATGTTCAACCGCCAAAAACAAATTGAGTATTTGAGCACCCTGATTGACCGCAAGCCGCTTGTGGTTTCCATGTACGATGCGGAGCTTTACGGGCACTGGTGGTACGAAGGGATTGATTTCCTGGAATACCTGTTCAAAAAGATCTATTACGATCAAAAAGACATTAAACTAGTGACCCCGAGCGAATACCTGGCCATGTACCCCGAAAACCAAGTGGTGCAGCCGTCCATGTCTTCGTGGGGCGACAAGGGATACCACGACGTGTGGCTCAACAGCGGCAACGACTGGATTTACCGCCATTTGATCAAAGCCGCTGAACGCATGATGGAGCTGGCCAACAAGTTCCCGAACGCGGGAGGTCTCCTGCGCCGGGCGCTAAACCAGTTGGCACGTGAGCTGGTGCTGATGCAATCTTCCGACTGGGCCTTCCTTATGACCACGGGAACAGCCAAGGAGTATTCCACCAAACGCACCAAGGACCACGTCAAGCGCTTTAACGAGCTGTACGAACAAATCCAAGGCAACCGTATTGACGAAGGATATGTGTACGATCTGGAACATAAAAACACGTTGACAGCAAATTCAGTCCGCCACATCCACTTCAGTGACAACCAGCTGAATCTATACCTTGCAGACGGTACCACTACCCGCTTCCCGCTTGACAGGGTGACAATCTTCTCCACTAACTATCTCGGAGCCACGCAGGTGGAGGCCGTCGAGGATATGGCCGACAGCGACGTGGCTGTAAAAGTGGAAGGCGACGATATCATCTTCAGTGCCTCTGCGCCGATACTCTCCCTGGAGATTTATGGCAGCGCCGGAAATCGTATGGCCTCGGCAGCACCCTCGGCCTCAACTGCCACGGTGAATACCGCCGCACGCGGTTTGCTGATTGCCAGAATTGTTACCGCCGATAATGTGTTCGTGAAAAAAATCGTAAAATAAAACCGGACTGATGAGATGAAAAAATCAATTTTTGCGGCGATATTGGCCGCCATTACCATAGCCCCGTCAGTATCGGGTCAGAATTCGGAAGGCGACGTTTGCTGGTTTTACAAAAACGGTCGCGTTATCCATACAATGAAACTCGAAGACGTAGGTTATTTCACGCGCGAGGATGGTAAAATTAAGGTATGGGACCAGTCGGCCATGTCGCCAAACGGCCCCACTCCCGTGATGCTTTATTCCATAAATATCAGCGATGTGGATTCTATCTCGTTCCAGCCGGCGGCTCCCCGCGCCGACCTCCTCGATGTGGTATTCAATACCGATGGAACGGCTACGGACATCTCGCCCATGCGCATGCCGGTCAATGCCGGTGCGATACGCCCCGTGGTGCATCACAACAAAGACTTAAAGGCAAATGTCGCCGGCTTCTGCAACCCGCTCAAGTCCGGCCTTACGGCTATTGCCCCGCGACATTACTATCAGGTGGATTTTGCTAACAATCAGGAATTTGTGAATCGTCTGCGCGACGGACATACCCTTGAGGTTCTGCTCAAGCCCCAGCACAGCGGTGCGCTGAGCCGCTCGCTTACAGACAATAAGGAGAGTAAATTCTTCTCCTCTCATCAGGGCGGTGGCACCGGATTTCTTATCTCAAACGGCACCCGTGGCAACCACTGGACTTTCCTGCCGTATATAGAAGGCGTTAACGGCGTAAACGATTACCGTTGGGCCGAGTCGCAGATTACCCCCGAAAGCTGCACATACTACCACCTCATCGGTGTCTGGGACAAAAACGCCGGTGTGGCCAAACTATATGTAAACGGTCAGAAGGTGGCTGAGGTAGAGGCCGACGGTGAGCTGAGAATGGCGCAGAACGGCGTCACCACTTTCTGCATCGGCTGCGACCCCAAGGCCAACAATGGCGTGGAGGATGGTTTCCTCGGCGAGATTGCGGTGGCGCGTATATACGACGACCCGCTTACCGACATGCAAATTTCAGAACTCTGGAAGAAAGCGCAATACACTGTGGCGCGTTCGCAGGGAATGCCGCAGGCCGACCTCCTGGACGTAGTGTTCCACCCCGGCTCTAAGGACATTCTCGATTTGTCTGGCAACTTCGGCTCGGGCTCTGTCTCGCACAGCAATGCCGCCTCAGGTGCAATTGTCTACAACCGCGCGCTTAACCGCGATGTCGCATCGTACTCAAACGGCTGGGGAGCAAGCGGTAGCACTACTGACAACGCCCAGTGGCACCGCGTGCAGTACGGCGCGGAGTCCTCGGACTGGTGGAAGCGTATGAAGGACGGACACACCTTGGAGGTCCTCTGCAAACCGTCGTACTCCGACATGGGTACCGCCGAGGTCAAGCCCTTCAGCTCCCATCAGGGAGGTGGCGTGGGATTCCTTATCAGCGGCGGTAACAACCTCGCCGACCACGAGATGACATTCCTCCCGCATACCGGTGGAGCCTACCGTTGGGCTAAGAGCGGTATCGTACCCAAAAGCGACACTTATTACCACGTTGTGGGCGTATACGACCGCAACGCGCAGCAGGCTGTAATATATGTAAACGGCACGGAGCGCGCCCGCGTTTCAGCCCCCGGAAACCTCTCATATCCCATGGATGGCGCCAACTATTTTGCCATCGGCGCCGACCCCGGCAAGATTTCCGGAAACAAATTCGATATGACAAACCTCTGGCGCGGCGATGTCGCTATTGCCAGAATCTATGACGCTCCCCTCACCGCCGAGCAGGTGGACCGACTGTGGCGCGAGGTGGAACCCGCCGTCTCCAACGCCGAGCCGTTTATCACCAACTCGATGCTGCTGAGCCGTATCAGCGTTAAAGGCGGCGTGCACGTGCCCATCTATGGCTCCGGATGGAATGCCGGAGACCGCGTGGAACTGGCAAGCGCCGGGGTTAGCTATAACCTCCCCGTTGTCGTTGACGGCGACCGCGCGCTGGTTACTCTGCCCTCCGACGGCTCGCTCAGCAATGGCGTGTTCTCTGTCACCGCCCTGCGCGGCGAGCGCGCTCAGGCTCTCGGTACCATCAGCATGACGGTGGTGTCCAAGATGCCCCCCGGATGTCAGGTGGTCGCTCATCGCGGCACGCACAACACCGGATTGCCCGAAAACTCGCGTGCGGCAATAAAGCTGACTTGCGAACGCAACTATTATGGCGCCGAGCTGGACGTGTACAAATCCACCGACGGCTATATGTATGTTTACCACGATGCCACAGTAAAGTATAACGGCTCAAGCGTAAACCACTATAAATATGACTGGGCCACTGTCCAGAAAATGATTCCGAAGATGTCCAACGGAGAGCGCGTTCCTCTGCTCGTAGAGGTGCTCGAAGACTTCAAGAAGTACATCACCGACAACCCCTCATGCAAGACGAAACTTGTAATCGAGATCAAGTCGCAGTCCAATGTCGCAGCTTCCACTCTGGCCAAAAACGCCTACGATGCCGTCAATATCCGCCTCGGCAATCTCGCCGACCGTGCCGAATACATTGCCTTCGACTACTCGGCTTGCACCACGCTGGCAAAACTTGGACGCAAGGTCGCTTATCTGGTCAGCGACAGCGGTACTATCAAATCTATAAGCACCCAGAAGAAGGACGGCGTGTCGTACGATTATACCCCCTCCAAGCTCGCTCAGGTGGGTACCGCTGACCAGATTCGTGCCGCCGGCCTCACTTCAAATGTATGGACCATTAATTCGGATTGGGAGATTGGCGAAATGAACGAACTCGGTTACGACTTCATCACCACCAACAACCCCGACATCGCTCAGCGATACTATCGTTATTATAATGAGAATAAGTAAATTACAATAGTCGTATGGAAAATAATACCGAAGTCTGGCAAAAGATGATTGCCGGCGAAATTTACGATGCCGCCGACGCATCGCTGATTAAACTGCTGGAGGCTAACCGCAGCCGCGTAAGCAGATACAACTCTCTTTCGCCGGATAAAACCGACGAGATGCACGCCATCCTCAGCGAAATGCTCGGAACGTGCCCCGAGAAAATCCAAATCAATCAGCCGTTCCGCTGCGACTACGGTACAAATATCCATATCGGAGAGCGTTTTTTTGCGAACTTCAACCTCACTATCCTCGACGAAGCGCCCGTGCGCATAGGCAAGGACGCGTTCATAGGCCCTAACGTGAGCATATACACGGCCTGCCATCCCCTTAATGCCGACGAGCGCCGCACCAGGCAGGAATGGGCCGAATCGGTGACAATCGGCGACGATGTCTGGATAGGAGGCAATGTCACAATAGTCCCCGGCGTTACCATCGGCAACCGCGTCGTTATCGGCGCGGGCGCCGTGGTGACACGCGACATCCCCGACGGCGTACTCGCCGCCGGCAACCCCGCCCGCGTTATCAAGAAATTAGACTGATTCACGGTTAATGCTCATGTAAATATATTGCATTATATGACCCTATGCCAATATCTTTTTCGTAATTCTTGCGGCATGTCCCATATATGGAATAATTAACAGCTACTTTAAATGAAACAGCGGGATATACCTCTTGACATATTGCGTGTCCTTGCATGCATCATGGTAGTGGCAGTGCATTCGCCTCTGCCGTCTGAAAATGCCAATGGCATGTTCCTTACGGCCTTGTCTTATTTTGCAGCACCATGTATCGGATTGTTTTTCATGATCAGCGGGGCTCTGCTACTGCCGGTTAAAGGTGATTATGTTACCTTTCTCAAACGACGGCTCGGTAAAATAATATGGCCCACGGTCATCTGGACCATAATCTACATAGCCCTGAACCTATCCAAGAATCCGGATCGGGTAAATATACTCCAAACGTTGTTGTCTGTCCCGTTTTCGGCACAGGGACATGGCGTTTTGTGGTTTATGTACACACTTACAGGACTGTATCTTATTGCGCCGTTA
>SFNC01000124.1 GCA_004554255.1 Bacteroidales bacterium | reverse complement strand
CTGAGTCGGCGTTCTTTATCTGCTCGGTAGCGTCCTTGATAATGTCAATTGCTTTCTGCTCGTTGCTTGCGCAAGAAACCAGGAACAGGCCAAGGCCGGCAACCATAGTAAGAAGTACTTTTTTCATATCGGTTTAATTTTTATTGGGTGAATAATGATTTTTAATTACATGTAATGTGTGCATGATGCTTACAAAGTTAATACAGAATTTTTTTATACGCAAATATTAGTGACCGGAAAGTGTTTTTTATACGGGATTTTTTGTACTTTTGTATTCTAATCTTTAAAATATATCTATGCCAATGCGAAAATGGCGAATTGAAGACAGCGCCGAACTGTACAATATCACCGGATGGGGACGTAATTACTTTTCTATCAACGAGAAAGGGCACGTCTCCGTAACTCCGCGTCCCGGTTATGCCTCTGTGGACCTTAAGGAAGTCATGGACGAACTGCAGGTCCGCGACATGACCTCGCCCATACTGCTGCGTTTCCCCGACATCCTGGACACACGCATCGAAAAGATTTCCACCTGTTTCCAGAATGCCGCCGAGCGCTACAACTACACGGCCCGCAACTACATGATTTACCCCATCAAGGTGAATCAGATGCGGCAGGTGGTGGAGGAAATTGTAAGCCACGGCAAAAAATTCAACATTGGTCTTGAGGCCGGCTCGAAGCCCGAGCTGCACGCCGTGCTGGCTACTAACATTGCCGACAATGCCCTCATCATCTGCAACGGATACAAGGACGAGAACTACATCGAGCTGGCTCTGCTGGCGCAGAAGATGGGCCGCAGAATATACCTGGTGGTGGAGAAACTGAACGAGCTGATGCTGATTGCCGACATCGCCAAGCGCCTGAAAATCAAGCCAAACATCGGCATACGCATAAAGCTGTCGGCCAACGGTTCCGGCAAATGGGCCGAGAGCGGCGGCGACCAGAGCAAATTCGGCCTGAACTCGTCAGAACTGCTTGAAGCACTGGATATTCTGGAGAAACGCGACCTCAGGGACTGCCTGAAGCTCACCCACTTCCACATCGGCAGCCAGATTACCAAAATCCGCCATATCAAGAACGCTCTGCGCGAGGCAACTCAGTTCTATGTGCAGCTGTGCAAGCAGGGCTTCAACCTGGAATTCATAGACATAGGCGGTGGTCTGGGCGTGGACTACGACGGCACACGCTCGTCGGCATCGGAAAGCTCAATGAACTATTCCATCCAGGAATACGCCAACGATGCCGTATCGGCGATTGTTGACGTGTGCACCAAGAACGACCTGCCTCAGCCTAACATCATCAATGAGAGCGGACGCTCGCTTACCGCACACCACTCCATCCTGATTTTCGAGGTCCTGGAGACCACCTCGCTGCCCGTATGGCATGACAATGAGGACCTGCCCGAGGACGCACACGAGCTGTCGCGCGAGATGTACGAGATATGGGACAAGATAACACAGCAACGGATGTTCGAGGACTGGCACGACGCCCTGCAGATCCGCGAGGAGGCCCTGGACCTCTTTAGCCTGGGCATGCTGGACCTGGAGACCCGCGCACAGATAGAGAAGCTGTTCTGGTCTATCGCCCGAGAGGTGGGCAGCATGGCCGCGTCCATGAAGCATCCGCCGGAGGAGCTGCGTAAAATTCCACGCATGCTCCCGGACAAATACTTCTGCAACTTCTCGCTGTTCCAGTCTCTGCCCGATGCCTGGGCCATAGACCAGATCTTCCCCATCATGCCCATAGCGCGACTCGACGAGAAGCCCACCCGCACATGCACAATACAGGACATCACGTGCGACTCGGACGGAAAAATCGCCAACTTTATCTCGCGCCACGACAACACCGGCGCAATGCCCGTGCATCAGATAAAACAGGGCGAGACGTACTACATCGGCGTATTCCTGGTGGGCGCATACCAGGAGATTCTCGGCGACATGCACAATCTGTTCGGCGACACTAACGAGGTACATATCTGCGTAAACAAGGACAAGTACACAATCGACCAGATGATTGACGGCGAGACCGTCGCCGAGGTACTGGACTATGTGCAGTACAACCCTAAAAAGCTGGTGCGCAATGTGGAAGCATGGGTTACCGCATCAATGAAAGCCGGACGTATTTCGCCCGAGGAAGGCCGCAATTTCCTGTCCACGTACGGCTCGGGTCTGTACGGGTATACTTATCTCGAAAAAGACTGACACCAAGCCCACTGACTCCGCCATGCGATATTTCCTGGATATCAGTTTCCGCGGCGCCGCATACCACGGGTGGCAGATTCAGCCCGGCGATGTCTCCGTACAGGGCGCGCTGGAGGATGCCTTCGCGATGGTACTGCGCCGGGAAATAGCCGTCACCGGCGCCGGCCGCACCGACGCCGGAGTGAACGCACGGCGAATGGTGGCGCACCTGGACCTGGACATCGCCCCCGACAAGGCCCCGGGCCTGATACGCCCGGTGAACGCGATATGTCGCCCCGATGTGGTAATTAACGCAATCACGCCCGTCGCCGATGACGCACACGCGCGGTTCGATGCCACGCAGCGCACTTACAGGTACTTCGCGCATACGTCCGACAATCCGTTTGTGTATCCGCTCTCGTGGCGCACGCCGCCCGGGCTGGATTTCGACGCCATGAACGCCGCCGCAAAGCACATTCTTGGTACTCAGGATTTTACTTCGTTCGCAAAACTGCACGCGGACACCAAGACCAACATCTGCACCGTCACGCACGCACAATGGCACCGGGTGGAGGCTTGTCCGGGACTGTGGTACTTCGAGATTTCGGCCGACAGATTCCTGCGCAATATGGTGCGCGCCGTAGTGGGCACGCTGGTGATGGTTGGCACAGGCAAAATCACCCCGGACGGTGTGGCAGACATAATCGCCGCAAAGTCGCGCTCGGCAGCCGGAACGTCCATGCCCGCGCACGCGCTGTTCCTGTGGGACGTGAACTATCCTTTTTATAATCAAGCGAGTAAGCAATAGCAAATGAGACATAGACCCGCACCGATTCGGCGCGCCAAACGCATAGCAAAGCGCATACGCAGCCTTGCCCTGATTGCCGCCACTGTAATACTGGCCGGCAGCGTGATATACGCATCCTTAAACGACAGACGCAGCAAATCTGCGGCAGAAACAGGCGCTGACGCCTGCTCCCTCACCAAGGTGGTGATGCCGGAATCCACCCCGGGAATAATGCTGGAATACACCGGCTTCACCGTCAACTTCAACCCCGAAATGCACGTCCCGAATTACGTGGCATGGGAACTGACGGCACAGGAGACAAAAGGCGACCTGCCGCGCCACAACAAGTTCAGTCCCGACAAAAAGGTGCCCGGATGCCCTACCCTCGACGACTATCGCCGCTCGGGATTCGACCGCGGACACATGGCGCCCGCCGGAGACATGAAGTGGGACTCTCAGGCCATGAAGGACTGCTTCCTGCTCACAAACATGTGCCCGCAGACGTCGCGGCTAAACTCCGGACGCTGGAACGACCTGGAGAACAAATGCCGCACATGGGCCGCGCGCGACAGCGCACTGATAATCATCTGCGGCCCGGTGCTTACAGACAGGCTGACTCGCACCATCGGCGACACTAAGGTGGTGGTGCCTCAGCGCTTCTTCAAGGTTATTTACGCACCATACGCAAAGGAACCGGCAATGCTCGCTTTCGTATTCAGCAATACCTCCCTGCCGGAATCGCTGAAGGACGCATCGCGCTCGGTTGACGAGGTGGAAGAGCTAACAGGCCTCGACTTCTTCGCAGAACTCCCCGACGATATAGAAAACAGTCTCGAATCCAAAAACGCATTCCACCAATGGCAGAGAAGCCACAGACACTGAACAGCGACACCATCTGCGCCATAGCCACTGCCCCAGGCACCGGAGGCATCGCCGTGATACGCCTCGCCGGGCCCGAAGCCTTCGCCATAGCCGACAAAATCTGGCAAGGAACAACCCTCTCGCAGACAAAATCGCACACCGCACACCTCGGGAACATCCTGGACACCGACAATAGCGTCCTGGATCAGGCCGTCGCGACAACATTCCGCGCCCCGCACTCATACACCGGCGACGATACCGTGGAATTCTCTGTCCACGGCTCGCCATACGTACAGAAAAGACTCCTGGAGGTCCTCTGCCACAACGGCGCCAGGATAGCTCAGCCCGGCGAATACACCCGACGCGCTTTCACAGCCGGAAACATAGACCTCAGCCAGGCCGAAGCCATAGCCGACCTCATCGCCGCACGCTCACGCGCCGCACACCGCGTGGCAGTATCACAGATGCGCGGCGGGGTATCACGACGCCTCAACCAACTCAGACAACAGCTCATAGACCTCAGCGCACTGCTGGAACTGGAACTCGACTTCTCCGAACAGGACGTGGAATTCGCGCCTCGCGACCGGCTCATTAACCTCGCACAACAGATATACGCCGAGGTAACCCGCCTCCACGGAACATACTCCCGCGGAGCCGCCATCCGCGAAGGAATACCCGTGGCAATAGCCGGACCCACCAACGCCGGAAAATCATCGTTGCTGAACACCCTCCTCGGCGACGACCGCGCGATAGTGTCAGACATACACGGCACCACCCGAGACACCATAGAAGACACAATTACCATCGGAGACCACCTCGTGCGCATAATCGACACCGCCGGGCTGCGACACACCAACGACACCATTGAGCAAATAGGCATACAGCGCACACGACGCGCCATAAACACCGCCGCAATAACACTCCTGATAGTCGACGCCACAGCCCCCGACGCAATCTCCGGAACAGAAAAAGACACATTCCGCGACATCATCGCCAACACCGGCAGCACAATCATCGCCGCAATAAACAAAACAGACATCGCCGACCCCCACCCCGCCGCCGAAAAACTGCGCCAAATACTCCCGCCCGGCACACCCCTGCTGGAGATATCCGCCCACACCGGCCTGGGAATCCCCCGACTGCTGCGCGCCATCGAAGAAAAACTGACCCAAATCACCGGCGACATAAACGCCGACATACTCATCACCAACGCCCGCCAGGCACAAGCGCTTGCCGACGCCGCCACCGCCGCCGCCGCCGTCATCGACGCACTCCGCGACGGCATCCCCGCCGACCTCGTCGCCCTCGACATCCGCGACACCCTCCACCACCTCGCCTCCCTCACCGGCACCATCACCTCCACCACCATCCTCCACACCATCTTCTCCCGCTTCTGCATCGGAAAGTGACCCCTTATAAACAACTCCAAGCAACTTGGAGTGATTTGAACTAAGTCCCTCTAAATGAGGGACTTTTTGTGTTTTAACACTTCAAGTTGCATATTTGTTAGTTACAGTTTTTCCAGTTATTTTTGCACCGTATTTCTACCGCGAGTGTAAAACAGAAAGTCAGATTCACA
>SFNC01000024.1 GCA_004554255.1 Bacteroidales bacterium | reverse complement strand
AATTAATAAATAAAACATGCACCCGCGAACAATATAATATTAGCGTATTCTCGCAGCTTCCGGCCATCTTTAGTCTTTTGGTTCAGTCACATAGCCCGCCATGCTCCTTCACCTGCAAGACTAAATCTGACCGAAATCTGCGACCCCTGCGTTAACAAATATTGGGGAACGGGGTCTAAACAAGGAAATATGAAGCATATTATAATATATTTTATGGCGCTGGTTGCTGCAGTTTCGGCTGCCGGCCGCACGGCTGCCGACTTTTTCACTGCCCCGGGGGCCGACGGGGTCTTCCCGGAGCTGACGCAGAACAGCCGTATGGACATGATGGACTATTTCAAGGCCGGGCAGGTTCGCGAGGTGTCCAATTATTACGAGGGCAAGTCGCGGCTGTTGCGCGCCGACAGTGTCGCTGTCAGTGTTGCCGTAGGCACGGGCGCCAAAGTGGATTTATTCGTGATTTCCGATGGCGCGGACACCACGCTGATGGTGGTGGAGACTCTGGAACTGCCGCAGAAAGATTCTGCGATAAGCTTCTATAACGCTGACTGGCAGCCGGTAAGCCGCACTCCGCTGCCGCGATATGTGATGGCCGACTGGCTCACTCGCGCAGGCGAGGGTAATCGCGCCGAGGTGGAAAGGCGTATCCCGTTTATATTGGCTGTCGCCACATACGACCCCGTCGGTAAGGAGCTGAGGCTGTTCAACACCCTGGAGGAGTACTTCCCCGCCGAGGGCGACAAGGCGTTCCTGGCCGAGAATATACGCATGGCGCTGTTTTACAGGTGGAACAAAGGTAAATTCAGCCTGGAGAAATGACTGCCGCCATGCATCTTTCACTCGTGGAGCTGTCGCAGCGGATTGCCGCGGCGCTGGGATCGGCACCGGGTCTCACCAATGTCTGGGTAACCGCCGAGACCTCCGATTTGCGCGTCAGCAACGGGCATTGTTACATGGAGCTGCTGCAGAAGGACGACGGCGGAAAGACCATAGCCCGCATGCGCGCCAACGCATGGGCGAATATGTGGGCGCCGATATGCCGTAAATTTGCTGCCGCCACCGGCAGCGTCCCTGCTACGGGCATGAAAATCCTGGCACGCGTTACCGTTGTGTTTCATCCGTCTTTCGGATTTAGCTTGAATATCAGCGATATAGACCCGTCGTACACCATAGGTGAGGCGGTGCGTAGGCGTAACGAGATTATCATGAGGCTGCAGAAAGAAGGCCTCACGCAGCTCAACCGGTCGGTGAAGCTGCCTATCCCTACACAGCGCATAGCTGTAATCTCGGCGCGCGGTGCCGCTGGATTCGGAGACTTTATCAATCAGCTGTTTAATAATGACTTACGGCTGAAATTCGACGTTGAGCTTTTTGAGGCCGTGATGCAGGGCGAGCGTACCGTGCCCTCGGTGATGGCCGCCTTGCAGCAGATTCAGGACCGCCTCGCCGACTTCGACGCCGTGGTGATAATCCGTGGCGGCGGAAGCACCAGCGACCTTGCCGCTTTCGACGATTATGACCTTGCCGTGAGGATTGCCAGGTTCCCGTTGCCGGTAACTGTGGGAATCGGGCATGAACGCGATATAACCGTGCTGGACTACGTTGCATATCAGCGCGTTAAGACGCCCACAGCTGCCGCCGAGTGGCTGATAAACCGCGGAAAAGCGATGTTGGACTCCCTGGACCGTGCGGCATCGTTGATATATATGGCTGTGAGCGAGAGGATTACCACCCATCGCGAGCATCTTGCACGCATCGGCGCGTCTCTGCCGGCGATGGTGGCTGTGAATGTCATGCGGCAGAATGCCCGTCTGGACACTATCGCCACGGCAATTGCCACGGCAGTAGATAAACAGCTGACGGACAATAAACTGCGCCTTGACAGGCTTGACGCACTCGTGCAGGTTCTCTCGCCGGAGGCCGTGCTGAAACGTGGATTTTCCATGACTATGGGTCCGGATGGTCACGCCTTGCGCGATGTCAACGCCGCAGTGCCCGGGACGCAGATAAAAACTATTCTTGCCAATGGCAGCATTAACTCAGTAATCAGTTGATAATATGGATATTGAACAGGAAAACATCTCATATACCGATGCCCTTAAGGAGCTGGAAAAAATAGTAAAGACATTGCAGAGCGACAATTGCGACGTGGATAACATGGTGGCTCTGACACGCCGTGCCACCGATTTGATCGCCCTGTGCCGCCGCAGGCTCACGGCAACAGATCAGCAGCTGAAGGCCGCCCTGGAAGCCCTGTCATAAACATTATTACGAGGCGCGGCGTTTTATATAAAAAAAGAAATGCGTCAGTATATAAGTCTGAAAGATTCTTTTCGCGAGCTGGACGAGTGGGTCCCGGATTGCTGGGTAAATGTGGAATGCCCTGACAATAATGACTTTGCGTTCCTGACGCAGACACTCCATATCCCCGATTTTGTACTGGCGTATGCCAATGATATAGACGAGCGTCCGCGTATAGAAAGGGACGGCGACTGGGTGCTCACAATAGTGCGCATCCCGGCACATTCGTCCAACCCCGACACCCCGATTTACACCATCCCCGTGGCTATTATCACCAACCGTCAGACGGTGGTGACAGTGTGCTATTATCCTAACGAGGTGGTGCGCGACTTCATCAGCCACGGCCGCTCCAGGGACATCTGCGTGACAAACCACAGCACCTTCGCCCTCAGGATAATATACTCGTCGGCATTCTGGTTCCTGGAGTTCCTGAAAGTAATCAGCGCCAAGGTTAACGAGTCCGAGAAACAGCTTGAAAAGTCCATCAAGAACTCCGACCTGATGCAACTGATGAAGCTGCAGAAGGCTCTGGTTTTCTTCAATACCTCGTTGCGTGGCAACGAGATGCTCATTGACCGACTGCGGCACGTGTTCACCGACGACCCCGACCAGGACCTGCTGGAGGATGTGGAAATTGAGATAAAACAGGCCGAGAACACAGTGAATATCTACTCCGAGATTCTCAGCGGCACGCTGGATACTTACGCATCGGTTATCTCCAACAATGTCAACATGATAATGAAGCGCATGACGTCCATAACGATAGTGCTGATGGTGCCCACGCTGATTGCAAGTTTTTACGGCATGAATGTGGATATCGGCATCAGTGACAGCCCGCATGCGTTCCTGTTTATTATTGTCGGAGCAGTGATATTTACGGTGGGAGCGTTTCTCTGGCTCAAGCATATAAAGTGGTTTTAGGGCTCTTTCAGAGCAAAAAACGCGATATTTCGCTGAAAAACAAAAAAATCACTCGCTTTTATTTTTATTTTTGAGGAATAAACCGTAATTTTGCAGTTCGTAAGCATGGACTCATTAAATCCACGCCTCCAATCTGTGTATATCTCGATAATAAAAACTCAATAATATAAATGGAAAAGAACTCAAACAACGTTCCCACGAACGTCATGGAAGAACAGGCCGAGCGCGGTAACGCGATCGCCAAAGTTAACAAAAACGTCATTATCGCATGCGTTGTAGTATTTGTCGCCATCATCTGCGGCGGCCTTGTGTGGTACTTTGTACACCAGAACAACGTTGCCAAGGCGCAGGAAGCCATCGGTGTCGCCGACATGGAGATGAACGACTCCATCCAGGCTGTAATGTACAAGGACATCGCCGATGCCGGCAGCAATGCCCCCAACCAGCGCGCCAAACTCCTCACCGCCATCAAGCTGTATGAGGACGGCAAATACCAGGATGCCATCGGCTATCTGGACGACGCAAGCGTTGACTCTGACGTAATCACTGTAGGTATCTACTGCCTGAAAGGCGACTGCTACGTGAACCTCAAGAAGTTCGACGAGGCTCTCGGCTGCTATGCCGATGCTCTTGACAAAGCCGAAGGCAATGACCAGCTGGTACCCTACGTTCTCCTCAAGGAGGCAAACATCTACCGTGAGCAGAAGAACTATGAGAAGGAGCTGGAGTGCTATACCGCAATCCGCACCGATTATCCCATGTTCCTGTCCGACGTAGATAAATATTACGAGCGTGCCCGTCTGGCGGCCGGCAAGTAATTGAATTACGGATAATTGGATCCGAGCACGTACCGAGGCCGCGGCATGCCGCGGCCTCGGTGCGCATAAAATAACGGTGCGGCAAAGCCGAGGAGCCAAAAGCCTGTATATATGAAGATTGACGAACTCGCACATAAATCAATAGGCCGGCTACTGTGGGAATACAGCATCCCGTCGGTGGTGGGCATGATCGTGGTATCGATGTACAATATCATAGACCGCGTGATTATCGGCCAGCAGGTCGGTGCCGCGGCCATTACCGGCCTCACCGTCACATTCCCGGTGATGAATCTTACCACAGCCTTCGGCACCCTGGTTGGCGTCGGCTCCGCTGCCCGCGTCAGCATCCTCCTTGGTCAGAAGCGCAATGCCGAGGCAGACAATGTGTTGGGTAATGCCCTGATACTCACACTGGTGTTAGGCGCGCTTTATCTGATATTCTTCGCCATCTACCTTGACGATATTCTGCGGGCCTTCGGCGCCTCGGACGTTACCTTGCCTTACGCCCACGACTTTATGTCCACGCTGCTGCCCGGACTGTTGCTTATGAACCTGACGTGGAGCTTCAACAACATACAGCGCGCCTCCGGCTATCCGCGCCGGGCAATGGCGGCAATGCTGATTTCCACGGGTGTGAACCTTGTGCTGGCGCTGATATTCGTGTTAGGCTTAAAAATGGGCATCCGCGGCGCCGCTCTCGCCACAGACATCGCGATGTTCACCGCCATGGTCTTTGTGATGTGGCATTTCATGCAGAAAGAGAGCACCGTAAGGTTTCGCCGCGGCATATACCGCCTTCGCCGCAGCATAATAATCAGCATTGTCAGCATCGGTGCCGCTCCGGCGCTGATAAACGCCGTGGGATGTCTGATAAATATCCTTCTCAACAACGAGCTCAAGCACTCGGGCGGCGACATGGCCATCGGTGCCGCCGGGCTGTTTGTAACTTATACCCAGCTGATACTGATGGTGGTCATAGGCATCTGCCAGGGTATGCAGCCCATAGTGGGATACAACTATGGCGCGGGCAACTGGGACCGCATGAAGCGCGCGTACAAGTATGCGGTGTACGCCTCCACGGTGCTTTGCACGGTAGGATGTATAATCGGAATTACCATGCCCGACCTTATCGCGCGCGCTTTCAACCCCGACCCCGAGCTTGTGGCGGCGACGGTGAGATGTTTGCACCATGCACTGCTGGCATTCATGGTGGTGGGCTATCAGGTTGTATCCACAAACTTTTTCCAGAGTATCGGAAAAGCAGGAAAGTCCATTCTGCTCTCCCTTACGCGTCAGGCTATTTTCCTGATTCCGCTGATGCTCTGGCTGCCTTCTTTATTGGGACTGAACGGCATCTGGCTGTCCTTCCCTATTTCCGACATTCTTGCAACTATCGTTACCTTTATACTTATAAAGATGCAGTTCCGTCAGTTTTCTCGCATGCCGGTAGTCAATAACCAATGAGGCTGTGTAGACAGTTTCAGCCATAAAACACAGAAAATATTATGACATTTGAAGAACTTGGTGTGCGCAGCGACCTGCTCAGCGCCATCGCCGAAATGGGTTTTGAATCACCAATGCCCGTGCAACAGAAAGTGATACCCATTCTCCTTGGCGAGCATCGTGACGTAGTTGCCCTCGCGCAGACGGGAACCGGCAAGACTGCGGCCTTCGGGCTGCCGGTAATCCAGCGCATAGACACTGCCAGCAATAGCCCGCAGGCGCTGATACTTGCGCCGACGCGCGAACTGTGTCTGCAGATCGCCGCCGACCTCGCCGACATGGCAAAATATACCCCCGGCCTTGAGATTCTGCCCGTATACGGCGGCTCGAGCATTGAGAGCCAGATTCGTGCGCTGCGCAAGGGCGTGCAGATAATCGTTGCAACGCCGGGACGACTTATCGACCTGATAGACAGGGGAGTCGTGAAACTCGGAGATGTGCACACCGTGGTACTTGACGAGGCCGACGAGATGCTGAACATGGGTTTTGTAGACTCTATCACTGCAATTCTGTCTCATGTGCCGGAGCAGCGCAAGATGTTGATGTTCAGCGCCACTATGCCCCGCGAGGTGGAGCGCATAGCAAAGAAATTCATGACCGATCCCACCGAGGTGGTTATCGGCACAAGGAATGAGGGAGCCGAGACGGTACGCCATATATACTATATGGTGAACGCCAAGGACAAGTACCTGGCACTTAAGCGTATAGCCGACGATAATCCCAATATCTACGCAATAGTGTTCTGCCGGACGCGCCGCGACACACAGGAGATTGCCGACAAGCTGATAGCCGATGGCTATAACGCCGATGCCCTGCATGGCGATTTGTCGCAGCAACAGCGCGACATCACCATGAAGAAATTCCGCGACCGTGTGATAACGCTGCTTGTGGCGACGGACATCGCCGCCCGCGGCCTGGATGTGGACGACCTTACGCATGTGATAAACTATGGACTGCCCGACGATACGGCTGTGTATACGCATCGCAGCGGACGTTGCGGACGTGCCGGTAAAACCGGTATCTCGCTGAGTATCATTCACTCGCGCGAGAAAGGAAAGCTTCGCGACATAGAGCGTACCATAGGCAAGAAATTCGAGCGTAAGGAGGTGCCCACACCCAAACATATCATTGAGAAACAGCTGTACAATCTCGCCGACAGGATAGAGAAAGTAAAGGTTAACGATGAGGAAATAGACAAATACCTCCCCGGAGTGAGCAAGAAACTGTCGTGGCTCACGGGCGAGGACCTGCTCAAACGTATCCTTTCGCTGGAATTCAACAGGCTTCTTGACTATTACAAGGATGCTCCTACGATAGATTTCATAGACGAAAAACCGCGTCGCGAGTGTGGCGGCAAGTCATCCGAAAAACAGAACCGGAAGCCGGTCTCGCCCAAGGACAAGGACCGCCGCACCGCCCAGCCGGGCATGGAGCGCATCTATATCAATGCCGGCAAGAATGACGGATTTTACGCCGGAAATCTCATAGAGCTGCTCAACCATGCCATCCGTGGCAAACGGGTGGATGTGGGACGCATTGACCTGATGCCGGCCTACTCGCTGTTCGATGTCCGCTCTGCCGACGCCGCCAAGGTAGTCGGCGCCCTCAAAGGCTCAGAGTTCATGGGCAAGCGCCTGTACGCCGAGGTCGCTGCCGAGGACAAGGACTACGCCCGCACCTCCACGCGACGCACCAAAGGCCGCCGCTAACTCCGCTGCAGGATGCCGCGCATCCAATGGGTGGCGCTCTAAACAGTTTGCCAACAGAATGTTTGTATGGGCAAATTTGGATGGAGTGCATGGGCTTTATAATGAACGGAATAAGTTGGATTGGTGGCCACACGGAACTTTTTCGGCGCTGGCACCGAGATACTGAATCCCGGTACGGAAAGCCACGGAACTTGAGTCGCTTTATCGGCAGGGCTTAAGGTCTCAGCAGTTGAGCAGTGGCTCCGGAAGCGTGGCCGGTTGTGGCCGGCGAGGCTGAGAGCATCCATCTGCTTGATCCGTTCGGCCTTGATAGTGAAATCTTTTAAAGTCATGATGTGATAATTTTGTGGTTTCTGCCGCAAAGGTACAACATGACAATGCCTGCATTTACGGCAAAATAGTCAGTCGGAGCAACCACCCCCGCAATATTGCCTTAGAGGAGGCAGCTTTGACCAGTTGGATTTTTGGGCGTTTTTTGCTAACTTTGCGGCATGGCTAATATTTATGAGGTACGGCGCTACGGGAAGTGGCTGTTGCTGGCAATCGCCGCGGCAATGGTCGTCGGCTTTATGTACGTATCCAACAATATGGTCAAGGACCTCGCCGCCAGTGAGCGCGAGCGCATGGAAATATGGGCGGATGCGACTAAGGAGATAGTGCATCAGCTTGAGGCAGAGCCTATTGCCATGGCAGACTCTACGGGTGTCGTGATTGCTCCGGTGGCCGACATTGATTTCCTGTTGCGGATTATCCAGGGAAATACCACTATCCCGGTCCTGCTCACCGATGATGCCGGTAATATTCTGAACCATAGGAACTTCGAGCTGCCAGACCCCGTTGACTCTCTTGCGCCGTTAGAGCTGTCGGAGGTAAACGAACGATTCCTTGCCGATAAGCTCGCCAAACTGTCGCATACCTCCAATGTAATTCATATCTCCATTGCCGACGATGTACAGCAACATCTTTATTATGAGGACTCTAAGCTGCTAAAACGCCTGAGCCTATATCCGTACATCCAGTTGGGCGTGATGATAATATTCCTTGTAGTGGTGTATTTTGCGGTATTGTCCACCAAGAAGGCCGAGCAGAACAAGGTTTGGGTGGGACTGTCCAAGGAGACTGCCCACCAGCTTGGCACGCCCATATCGTCGCTGATGGCGTGGAACGAGCTGTTGCCCGACATGGGCGTGGATGCCGAAACCTGCGCCGAGATGAACAAGGATATTCAGCGGCTCGGCACCATTGCTTCGCGCTTCTCCAAGATAGGCAGCAAGCCGGCCATGGAGAGTGCCGACGCAGCCGCCATAGCCGGTGCCGCCGCCACATACATGAGCACGCGCATATCGCCGCGAATAGCTTTTTCCACGCACATAACCGGCGATGCGCTGCCGGTGCAGGCTTGCCCGCCGTTGCTGGAGTGGGTGATGGAAAACCTCATCAAGAATGCGGTGGATGCCATGGAGGGACACGGTACGCTAGACGTGACGGTAGGCGGTGACGCCCATAACGCCTTTATAGAGGTCGCGGACTCCGGCAAGGGTATATCCCGCAAGAACTTCAAGAATGTCTTCAACCCCGGTTACACCACTAAAAAACGAGGGTGGGGACTGGGACTGACGCTTGCAAAGCGCATAGTGGAGCAGTATCACCACGGGCGCATCTACGTCAAATCGTCCACGCCGGGGCAAGGTACCACATTCCGTGTGGAACTGCCACTGACAAAAGCGTAAAAAACATAAATATTTAATCAAATTTAACAATAGGGAGGGGTAGATATACGAGTAATCTGTATATTTGCAGGTGCTTTTACATTCCTTTATCAAACGAAAACGAGCAGGTATAAATATTAGTATTTCTCAAATATAAAACATTCTTTGTCAGAGCTGTTCGATCAGGAAAATTTCGTGGATTTTGATAACGATGAGAGGCATATTCAGGCCGCGCGGGGCATGCTCCGGAGCGGCCTTTTGCCGTGTCCGGCGCGTTTGTGCAATAAGTTTGGGCCACTTCTGCGATTTTCTGAAAAAAATATGTTATCTTTGCATACTATATTAACCAATTGAAAATTGTAAACAGGATATAATGAAAAGAGGAATTTTTGCAGCGACTGTTGCGGCACTTGCGCTTGGTGGCGCCGAGGCAATTGCATGTACGAGTCTGATAGCCACGCCGGGGGCCACGGCCAACGGCAGTTCTATGATAACTTACGCGGCGGACAGCCACGTGCTTTACGGCGAGCTGTACAACCAGCCGTCAGCCGACCATTCTGAAGGCGCTGTACGCCAGGTGATTGAGTGGGATACCCACCGGCATCTCGGCGAAATTCCCGAGGTGGCACACACATACGCCACAATCGGCAACATGAACGAGCATGGACTCACCATCGCCGAGAGCACCTGGGGCGGACGTCCCGAGCTGGAGGGCACAGGTACAATAGACTATGGCTCACTGATTTACATAACGCTGCAGCGTGCCAAGACCGCGCGCGAGGCCATCACCGTCATGACAGACCTTGTGGACAAGTACGGCTATGCCTCCAGCGGCGAGAGCTTCTCCATCGCCGACCCCAACGAGGTGTGGGTTATGGAGCTGATAGGCAAGGGCAAGACAGACAAGGGTGCCGTGTGGGTGGCCCGCCGTGTCCCCGACGGCTACATCAGCGGTCATGCCAACCACTCGCGTATCCACAAATTCCCGCTCAACGACCCTAACACGCTGTACAGCAAGGATGTAATAGAGTTCGCACGCAAGCAGGGCTACTTCAGCGGCAAGGACAGTGATTTCAGCTTCAGCCGTGCGTACGCCGAGTACGACATGGGCGCACTGCGAGGCTGCGACGGCCGCGTGTGGGCGTTCTTCAACAAATATGCCCCGCAGGGCACTATGGAAGCTTATCTTCCCTGGATTCTCCGCGGCGAGGGCGATGAGCTGCCCCTGTGGGTGAAGCCCGCCAAACCCCTTACCGCCACAGACCTGAAATGGATGATGCGCGACCACTTCGAGGACACTCCGCTGGACATGACAAAGGACGTGGGCGCCGGTGCGTTCGCAGTGCCTTATCGCTGGCGTCCGCTCACATACAAGGTTGATGGCGTGGAATATACGCACGAGCGTGCTATCGCCACACAGCAGACCGGATTCTCCTTTGTAGCCGAGATGAACAAGAACCGCCACGACGCCATGAAAGGCATACTGTGGTTCGGCACTGACGATGCCAACACCTGCGTCTACCTGCCCGTATTCAACTCCACACCTGCCGCACCCTACCAGCTGCAGCACGGCAACGGCGACATGCTCACCCTCAGCTGGGACTCCAACTTCTGGGTAAACAACTACGTGGCCAACCAGGCCTATAACCGTTATTCACAGATGATTCCGGACATCCGCAAGGTGCAGAAAGGCCTTGAGGACGGGATAGACGAAGCCGTTGCCAAGGCCGAGAAAGAGATTTTGGGCAAGACTTATGCCGATGCACAGTCGTCCCTGGCTGCCATAACAAACCACTGGACCGCAAAAGCTACAGGCGATTACAAGGCTCTCGGAGACTTCCTGCTGGTGAAATTCATGGACGGAAACATCAAGAAACAGAACGAGGACGGCACATTTATGCGCACTGCCGAGGGCGACTGTGCAAGCCCGGTTTTCGGTGGCTATGACGACCGCTATTACCGCTCGATTTCCAACGAGCAGGGCGACCGCCTCAAGGTTGTGGAAATAAAATAAGGCATAAAAATGGAAACTGCACCAACCGAAACCAAACAGAGCGCCGGACGCCGCTGGCTGGGATACTTCCTGAAATTCGGCGTGCCATTGCTGGTGACCGTCCTGCTGTGCCGTCTGCTGTTCAAGGACGTGGACTTTGACGAGATGATGGAGACCATCCGCCGCGACTGCGACTGGAAATGGATAGGTCTTGCGCTGATAATCAGCGTATTCTCGCATATTTTCCGCGCCATGCGCTGGCGGATACAGCTCCGGGCGATAGACGTACGGCCGCCGCTGTTCACGCTGGTACTCAGCATATTCGGCACATACGCCGTGAACCTGGTTCTTCCGCGCCTCGGCGAGCTGTGGCGTACAGGATACATTGCCAAACGCGAGGACGCCTCGTTCTCGAATGTCTTTGGCTCCATGGTGGCTGACCGCCTCGCCGACACCGTTACCGTGCTGCTGCTGACGATAGTGACATTTCTGCTTGCCACAACGCAACTCAGTGTATACTTTGAGCAGAACAGCGAGACATACGAGAAGATACTCAGCGATTTGCAGTCCCCGTGGCTGTGGATTGGCGTGATAGTGGTCTTAGGGCTTATAGTCGCCCTGTTCTGCGTGAAAACCCAAAATAAATTTGTGCAGAAAATCCAGAATTTCGGCAAAGGAATCTGGAACGGCTTTGCGGTAATCGCCAAAATGAAGGGCAAAGGTCGCTGGCTGGCGCTTACTTTCTGCATCTGGGGCTGCTATTTCCTGCAGCTGTACGTGGCATTTTACGCCTTCGGGTTCACGGCGGACATAGTGCATAATTACGGCATTCTCGCCGTACTGGTGACCTTTGTGCTGTCCAGCATATCCATGGGTGTGCCGTCCAACGGCGGTATCGGCCCGTGGCAGTGGGCGGTGATATTCGCCCTCGGCCTCTACCACCTGGGGTCTGCGCAGGCGACGGCCTTCGCCAATCTGGTTATGGGTAGCCAGACCTTGCTGCTGATATTGCTCGGCATTTTCACCTTTATCTGCATATCGCTGCAGAAGAGAAATTCAAAACAGAAATAAAGATATTAACACCACAAAAATAACAACAACCGTGTCAAAAGTAATAATCATAGGAGCCGGCGGTGTAGGTACCGTGGTGGCTCACAAATGTGCCCAGAATCACGACGTTTTCAGTGAAATAGTGCTTGCGAGCCGTACCCGCAGCAAATGCGACGCCATCGCGCATCAGCTTGGCGACAAACCCTGGATAACCACCGACAGTGTGGACGCCGACAGCGTTGAGCAGCTGGTTGAGCTCTTCAACCGTCACAAGCCCGAGCTGGTAATAAACGTGGCATTGCCGTATCAGGACCTTACGATTATGGAGGCATGCCTGCAGTGCGGAGTAAATTACCTTGACACTGCCAATTACGAGCCCAAGGATGTGGCTCACTTCGAGTATTCGTGGCAGTGGGCATATCGCGAGCGCTTCGAGAAAGCCGGCCTCACAGCCATCCTTGGCTGCGGTTTCGACCCGGGCGTGTCAGGCGTTTTCACGGCATACGCCGCAAAACACTGGTTCAGCGAGATGCAATATCTTGATATTGTGGACTGTAACGCCGGAAACCACGGCAAGGCATTCGCTACAAACTTCAACCCGGAAATCAACATCCGCGAGATAACCCAGAACGGCCGCTACTATCAGGACGGCAAATGGGTGGTGACCGAGCCCCTTGAATTCCACAAGACCCTCAATTACCCCAACATCGGCCCGCGCGAGTCGTATCTCCTTTACCATGAGGAGCTTGAGAGTCTGGTGCTGAACTACCCCACCATCAAGCGCGCACGTTTCTGGATGACATTCGGACAGGAATATCTCACGCACCTGCGCGTAATCCAGGACATCGGCATGGCACGTATAGACGAGATAGAGTATAACGGCCAGAAAATTGTGCCCCTGCAGTTCCTGAAGGCCGTGCTCCCCAACCCCCAGGACCTTGGCAAGAACTACCATGGCGAGACATCCATCGGTTGCCGAATCTCAGGCCTGGACAAGGACGGCAAACCCCTCACTTACTATATCTACAACAACTGCAGCCACGAGGAGGCGTACAAGGAGACCGGCATGCAGGCCGTGAGCTACACCACCGGTGTGCCTGCGTGCATTGGCGCAATGATGTTCCTCACCGGAAAATGGAACAAGCCCGGCGTGCATAATGTGGAGGAATTCGACCCTGATCCCTTTATGGCACAGCTGCCGGTGCAGGGTCTGCCCTGGCATGAGGTAATCAACGCCGATCTGGAACTGTAAACAGCCAAAACGACAATACCATGGAAAGAATCATAGAATGTGTCCCTAATTTCAGCGAGGGACGTAACCGTAACGTTATCAATGCTATAACCGACGCTATAAGCAGCGTAAAAGGCATCAGGCTGCTGGACGTGGACCCCGGCGAGGCCACCAACCGCACGGTGGTGACCTTTGTCGGCGAGCCTGAAGCAGTATGCGAAGCGGCTTTCCGCGGCGTGCGTCGTGCCGCCGAGCTCATAGACATGAACCTGCACCACGGCGCGCATCCGCGTATCGGCGCTACTGATGTGCTGCCGCTGATTCCCGTGGCCGGTGTCACGCTTGAGGAGTGCGCGGAGATGGCGCGTTGTCTGGCCAAGCGCATCGCCGACGACCTGGACATTCCCACTTACTGCTACGAGGCTGCCGCGCTGCGCCCCGAGCGCCGCAACCTTGCGGTATGCCGCAAGGGCGAATACGAGGCGCTCGCCGAGCGTATGGACTGCCCCGAAGAGGGCCCGGACTTCGGGGACAGACCCTTTGACGAGCGCGCCGCGCGTACCGGCGCGACCGTTGTCGGTGCCCGCGATTTCCTGATTGCCGTAAACTTCAACCTCAACACCACCAGCACCCGCCGCGCCAACGCCATAGCCTTTGATGTCCGCGAGAAAGGCCGTCCCAAACGTGAGGGCGGCAAGCCCAACGGCAAGCCCGTGAAGGATGCTGACGGTAATGTGATAATGCTGCCCGGAACGCTCCCCGGTACCAAGGCAATTGGTTGGTATATAGACGAATATGGCATCGCACAGGTGTCTATGAACATAACGGATATCGGCAGGACTCCGCTGCATGTGGCCTTTGAGGAAGTGGCGCGTGCCGCCGCTGCCCGCGGAATCCGCGTCACCGGCACGGAAATTGTGGGACTCGTTCCCAAGCGCGCCATTATTGACGCCGGACGCTACTTCCTTCACAAGCAGCAGCGTTCCACCGGTCTGCCGGAGTCTGAAATAATCCGCATCGCCGCCAAGACCATGGGTCTTGAGGAACTCGCGCCCTTCCGTCCGGAGGAGAAAATCATAGAATACCTGATACAGCCCGAAAGCTCCAACAAGCTGATAGACAAGACCTGTCGCGGCTTTGCCGAGGAAACGGCCTCGGAGAGCCCCGCCCCCGGCGGCGGTTCGGTATCGGCATATATGGGCGCCCTTGCCGCCGCGTTGGGAACGATGGTGGCCAATCTGTCGGCACACAAGGCCGGATGGGACGAGAAATGGGAGATTTTCTCGAATTACGCCGATGGCGGAGAGATGCTGCTGGAGCGTCTGTTGGGTCTTGTGGACGAGGATACCGCGGCATTCAACCGCATAATGTCCGCAATCCAGATGCCCAAAGGTACCGAATCCGAGAAACAGGCGCGCGAGAAAGCGCTTGAGGCCGCCACGCTTTACGCCACAGAGGTGCCGCTGCGCACGATGAAGGCCGCCTTCGACTGCTTCGACCTGTGCGAGGCAATGGTCGAGGAGGGCAATCCGGCGTCCGTCAGCGATGCCGGTGTGGGGGCGCTCGCCGCACGTGCCGCCGTACTTGGTGCAGGGCTGAATGTCCGCATCAACGCCCGCGACCTTAAGGACCGCGAAAAGGCTGCACAGCTTGTCGCCGAGGCTGAGACTCTTGCTTCGGAGGCTTGCCGTCGCGAGTCAGAGATTATGGCAAAAGTGAACTCCAAATTATGAGATTATGACTGAATTTCAGCAAGCTATATGCGCGGGAATCCCCGCCGAAATCCCCGTGGCGCGTCAGTATGACCCGACAATCAACCATGCTCCGCGCCGCAAACAGATACTGACGCCCGAGCAGGAGAAACTTGCCCTCCGTAACGCACTACGATACTTCCCCGAGCATCAGCATGCCGCTCTGGCTCCGGAATTTGCCGACGAGCTGCGCCGGTACGGTCGGATATATATGTATCGTTATCGCCCTGAATACGAGATGTTTGCGCGGCCTATAGAGGAGTATCCCGCCAAGTGCAGACAGGCTGCGGCAATAATGCTGATGATTCAGAACAATCTGGACCCCCGCGTGGCGCAGCATCCCCACGAGCTGATAACATACGGTGGCAACGGTGCCGTGTTCCAGAACTGGGCGCAGTACCTGCTGACGATGAAGTATCTGAGCGAAATGACAGAGAATCAGACGCTTGTGATGTATTCCGGCCATCCGTTAGGGCTATTTCCGTCCGGTCCTCGCGCTCCCCGCGTGGTGGTTACCAACGGCATGGTCATACCGAATCACTCCAAACCCGATGACTGGGAGCGGCTTAACGCTCTTGGCGTGTCGCAATACGGCCAGATGACGGCCGGCTCGTACATGTATATCGGCCCGCAGGGAATTGTGCATGGCACTACCATAACAGTGCTGAATGCCGGACGCAAACATCTTGCCCCCGGGCATACGGACCTTGCCGGTATGCTGTTTGTATCCAGCGGATTAGGCGGTATGTCGGGCGCTCAGCCCAAGGCCGGAAATATTGCCGGAGTGGTTAGCGTCATTGCGGAAATCAACCCCAAGGCTGTGGAGAAACGCCATGAGCAGGGGTGGGTTGACGAGGTCTATGAGGACCTGGACGCGCTCCTGGAGCGTGTAAACAGTGCCCGCGCTGCCGGAGAAGCGGTCTCCATCGCCTATCAGGGCAATATCGTCGACCTGTGGGAGTTCCTCGCCGACAAGGATGTGAAAGTGGAGCTTGGCTCGGACCAGACTTCCCTGCACAACCCGTACGCCGGTGGTTATTATCCGGCCGGAGTGTCGTTTGACGAGGCTAAGGCTCTGATGGCCGATGACCCCGCGCGGTTCAAGGAACTGGTGGAAGAATCTTTGCGCCGTCAGGTAGCTGCGATTAACCGCTTGACAGCCAAGGGCATGTACTTCTTTGACTACGGCAATGCGTTCCTGCTGCAAAGTTCGCTCGCCGGTGCCGACATTATGGCCGCCGACGGTGTTAACTTCCGCTATCCGTCTTATGTACAGGATATTATGGGCCCGGGATTCTTCGACTACGGATTCGGACCTTTCCGCTGGGTGTGCACATCCGGCGACCCCAAGGACCTTGAAGTATCGGACAAGATAGCCGGCGATGTCCTGGAGGATATGCTACGCACTGCGCCGGAGGACATACACGGCCAGCTGCAGGACAACCTGCGCTGGATACGCTCGGCCGGTGCCAACAAGCTTGTGGTGGGCTCACAGGCACGCATCCTGTATGCCGACTGCGAGGGACGCACACGCATCGCACAAGCCTTCAACAAGGCCATCCGCGACGGGCTTATTTCGGCTCCGATAGTATTGGGACGCGACCACCACGACGTTTCCGGCACGGACTCGCCATATCGCGAGACATCGAATATCTACGACGGCTCACAGTTCTGCGCCGATATGGCGGTGCATAATGTCATTGGCGACTCGTTCCGCGGCGCCACCTGGGTATCGCTGCACAATGGCGGCGGCGTAGGCTGGGGCGAAGTGGTGAACGGCGGATTCGGTATGGTCATAGACGGTACTGACGATGCTGATTCAAGGATTACCTCAATGCTGCAGTGGGACGTTGACAACGGTATCGCGCGCCGCTCTTGGGCGCGTAACAAGGGTGCGATGGACGCAATACGCCGCGAGATGGATCGCAATCCCGAGCTGAAAGTGACTCTCCCCAACTTCGCCGACGACGAAATCATCAATAAAGCACTCTAAAAATGACACATTATATAACACCCGACAGGCTGACCATTGAGCGTGTCAGCGAAATTATGGACGGAGGGCTGAAACTTGAGCTTTCCGAGCGCTCCAAGGAGCTGATAGACAGTTGCAGGCGTTATCTCGATGAGAAAATTGCTGCCAGCGAACGTCCCGTGTACGGTGTGACCACCGGATTCGGCTCCTTGTGCAATGTCACTGTTGGTGCCGACGACCTCACCACTCTCCAGGAGAATCTGATGAAGAGTCATGCCTGTGGCGTGGGCGAGATTGTGGACCGTAAGATAGTACGCCTGATGTTGCTGCTGAAGGTGCAGTCGCTGAGCTATGGTAATTCCGGAGCGCAAGTGTGTACGGTACAGCGACTTATAGACTTCTTCAACCTGGATATAATCCCGGTGGTGTATTCGCAGGGCTCCCTCGGTGCCAGTGGCGACCTTGCCCCGCTTGCCAATATGTGTCTGCCGCTGATAGGTCTTGGCGAGGTGTGGTACAAGGGCGAGCGCCGTCCCGCCGGCGAGGTCCTGGCCGAGAATGGCCTGGAGCCGGTGAAGCTGATGTCAAAAGAGGGCCTGGCCCTGTTGAACGGCACACAGTTTATGAGCGCCCATGCCACTTATTCCGTTATCAAGGCCCGCCGCCTGTATCACCTTGCCAATAAGATCGGTGCTCTTAGCCTGGATGTTTTCGAGGGTCTGAGCGACCCGTTCAACGCCTCCATCCAGCGAGTGCGCCCCCATGCCGGACAGATACGCACTGCCACCGAGGTACGCGACTGGCTGGAAGGCAGCGAGTTGCAGGCATTGCCCAAACCTTACGTACAGGACCCGTACTCGTTCCGCTGCATCCCGCAGGTACACGGCGCAGTATGGGACGCTATATGCCACGTGGGCAACGTGATAGAGACCGAGATTAATTCCGTTACGGACAACCCGACCATTTTCCCCGACGAGGACGTGATAATCTCCGCCGGAAACTTCCACGGTGAGCCCATAGCTATCCCCATGGATTATCTTGCCGTGGCGGTGTCTGAGCTGGCAAATATCTCCGAGCGCCGCATATTTCGCCTGATAAGCGGTGTGCGCGGGCTGCCCTCGTTCCTTGTCGCCAACCCGGGCCTCAACAGCGGTTTTATGATACCGCAGTACGCCGCGGCGTCGGTGGTGAATCAGTCAAAAGGACTGTGCTGGCCCACAAGCTGCGACAGCATCCCGTCGTCGCAGGGCCAGGAGGACCACGTGTCCATGGGTGCCAACTCGGCTACCAAGTTGGTGAGAATCATTGACAACACGCATCGCGTCCTGGCCATAGAGCTGCTTAACGCCGCGCAGGCATTGGATTTGCGACGTCCCCTAAAGTCTTCTCCGGCCCTGGAGGACATGCACGCCGAGTACCGACGCGTTGTGCCGTTTGTAGAGAATGACATTGTGATGTATCCGCTGATAGAGGCGTCTGTGAAATATCTGGATAGCGCAACATGTTGATATATAACATAAAAGAGATTGTCGGCGCGGATATGACCAATGCCTATATCCGCGTCGACACCACCCGTGGCACCATAATTGAGACCGGGACAATGGAGGCCCTCGGCGAATTTGTCGCCGGTGAGGATGATATTGACGCTGCCGGCGGTTTCGCCATCCCGTCTTTCGTTGATTCCCATACCCACATAGTGTATGCCGGGTCGCGACACGGCGAGTTCCTGGACAAGATTAACGGCCTGAGCTATGAGGAGATAGCGCGCCGTGGCGGCGGCATCCTCAACAGTGCCGACGTATTGCATGAGACATCGGAGGATTCTTTGTTCAGGCAGGCGATGTGCCGTGCCGACGAGGTGATGCGCAAGGGCACCGGAGCCATAGAGATAAAGAGCGGCTACGGACTCACGTTGCCGGACGAGCTGAAGATGCTGCGTGTGATAGCGCGCATAGCCGAGGCATCGCCCATGACGGTGCGCGCCACATTCCTTGGCGCTCATGCCGTGGGCCGTGCGTATGTGGGCCGACAGCAGGAGTATGTGGACCATGTGGTCCGTGACATGATACCCGCAGTGGCGGCCGAGGGCCTCGCCGATTTTGTGGACGTGTTCTGCGACGAGGGCTTCTTTACGCCTGCTCAGACGGCACAGATTCTCGAGGCCGGTGTGCGGTATGGCATGCGTCCCAAGATTCATGCCAACGAGCTGGCTGTGAGCGGCGGAGTGGAGGTAGGAGTGAAATACGACGCACTGTCTGTGGACCACCTGGAGCGTGCCGAAGAAGAGCAGCTGCGTATCCTTGCCGAATCGCGTACTGTGGCCACCATGCTCCCCGGAGCGTCCTTCTTCCTGGGCATGCCATACGCCCCCGCCAAAAAAGCGTTGGAGATGGGATGCCGTGTGGCGCTGGCGTCGGACTATAACCCCGGCTCGTCGCCATCCGGAGACATGCGCTTTATATGGGCCCTGGCATGTATAAAGATGAAACTCACGCCCCGTCAAGCCGTTACGGCAGTCACCGAGACCGGTGCCGCAGCCATGGGCCTTGAGGATGTGGGCGCCATACGTCCCGGCTGCAAGGCCAATATCATCCTGACAAAGCCGCTGGAGTCTCTGTCGCAGATTCCGTATCAGTACACCACGCCGTTTATTTCGCGGTTGCTGCTGAACGGAGCATGTATATAAAAGGGACGGGGCACCGATTAAGGCGCCCCGACCGGGAGGAATATATAGACGATAAGCGGTTGGGATGTCCTATCTGAATCGCCTCAGCATAGACTCCGGCTCATATTTAGGAATGCGTCCTTCGGCGCGCCACGTCTCCTGCCCGTCGCGGAAAACGGCGAAGGTGGGATAGGCGTGGATATGGTACCGGGCTTTCAGCTCGGGGTGCGTCTCGCAGTTCACTTCCATAAAATGGGCATATCCCTCAAGGTCCTTTGCGGCCTGGTGCATGCGTGGAGCCTCCTCCACGCAGCGGGGGTCGCCGGGCTTGTAGAACATTATCAGTGCCGGCATGTCGGCGTTAATTACCTGGCTGAATACATTGTCAAAGTTATCCATGGCAGAAGGAAATTATGCCTTGGCCTACTGTTCGTCGGTTTTAGTGGCGATATGCTCGCGCAATTTTGCCTCAAGAGTGTCGGCCTGCTGAAGCCCTACGGTGCGCCATACGGGTTCTCCGTTTTTAAAGAGAATAAGGGTGGGGACAGACTGTACGCGATATTGGGCGGCGAGGGCGCTGTTGCGGTCTATGTCTACTTTTATTACATTTGCCTCGTTGCCTACGCGCTTTTTAACGTCCTCCAGGATAGGTGCCTGCATTTTGCAGGGACCGCACCAGGTGGCAAAAAAGTCCGCCAGTGTGGGCTTGCTGTCATTTATCAATTTTTCAAATTCGTTCATAACAGTATGTGTTAAATTGTTCAGTTAAGTATTTTGACTATCTGTATAACGCCTCAGTGTGCGTAAAAGTTCTGCCCGGATGCCTCTGTGGCAGCGTAATATTCAACTATTAAATAATTGTCCACATTGTGGGATACATTAAAAATCACAGGAAAAGTGTCATATAAGCCGGAAGATAGGTTATACTTTCTTCTTTACACAAATCTTTTGTATAGATAAGGTAACGCTTATTTACCCGTGATGAGAATTTATCGCAGATCAGGCCCGATTCCCGAAGTCATCCCTGACGTCCTGGATATTCTGGACAGATACGGCGTAAAGGCCACATTTTTCAGTTTCCTCTTGAAAATCATATTCGAATTTGTTTTCGAGGGCAAAGATAATAATTCTGACGCTATCCCCCAAAAGCATCTTGCCAATTATATCACCATCCCCCATTTTTAACCAAAACAAACATCTGCCAAAGTACAATCTTGACTTGTTTTGACAAAAGGTAGATGGATAATCTTGAAATAACTCCCGGAAGCCGGTGTGGCAGAATGGCGGGTATGGACGTAAATTCGTCTCAAATATTTGGCAGTGTGGCTATTATTCCTTAACTTAGCGCAGGAAT
>SFNC01000123.1 GCA_004554255.1 Bacteroidales bacterium | reverse complement strand
CATCGGTCATGTAGCCCGCTACATTCCCTCTTCAACTTGCGAAATTTCCTCGAAAATACACCGCCCCTGCATTAACAAATATTGGGGAACGGGGTCTTATTACAATAGATAAAAAGCGTCACAGTCCCGCGGGATTGTGGCGCCTTTTTATTTCTGCACGGTTACGGATTAGATAAAAGAGAGCAGTCTGTAAAGCCGGCGTGCGGCTTTACAGACTGCGAATTTAAGAGGGTGTTAAACCTGCGAGAGGTTTATTTAACGAGTACTTTGGTAGAGGTTGTTCCGGCACGACGGATGTAGAGGCCGGGGGTGAGGTTGCTGTTGTTCACGCGAACGCCCTGGAGGTTGTAGTAAACAGCCTCAACATCGTTCTCAGCGTCAGAGATAGCGATATTCTCGACACCCGAACCGGTCTTGCCGTCGAACTTCCAGTGACCGATACCCTGGAGGGGTATGAGGCACCACAGTTTCAGCATCGAGTTGTTGTCGCCGCTCAGCTGTGCCAGAACTTTGTTCTGACCCCATGCCGAGCCGCCCCAGTTACCGGTACCGAAGGTCTCGGGAACGGTCTGCTTGAAGACGGGCGAGCCAGCACCGGCGGTGATGTCGACGAGTGTCATGTGGGCATTGTCCCAAACAACACCGGGCGTTCCGGTTGCGGCAATATATTTATGCTTGCCATAGTTGAACACTGCGCTGGAAGCGCCCTGGGCGTTCACGCCGTCAACAGCTCCGAGGGTCTCGATGAGTTTACCCTCGGCGTTGTAATGACGAGGCATAGTGCTCTTCTGGTTGATCCAGAATGTACCGTCGTCGCAGAAAGTAGGCTCGTAAGCGAATCCGCCGTCACCGTTAGTGATGGCCTCCTCGAGGGTGATGGATTTGATGTCGCCGGGGTTGTTGACATCGATGTACCATACCGTTACACCGTTCGATACAGCGATACGGTTTGCACCGAAGCCGGCCGAGCGGCCGCCGCCTACTACACCGGCCTTGTCGCAGATAAGAGCCGGTTCGCCCTGGGCGTTGGTGTACTTGTAAACGCGGAAATTATGGCTTGTCGCATTGATTGCGTTAACCAGATAGAGGTCGTTGCCGATGACTCCGATGGATGTTGCGCGGGCAAGCTGACTGCCAGATGTTGTGGCTTTTGCCGAAAGTTCGCCCTTCTTGGCGCCGGTGTTGGCATCGAGAATCGTCACAACGGGTTCATTACTGTATGTACCGCAATTCAGTACATAGAGGTTGTCGCCGATAACGGCCATAGAGCGAGAGAATGGAGCCTCTATGCTAAACCAGGGAGCCTGGGCGAGGTTGCCCTTGGCAACTGAGTAGAGCCAGCCCTCTTGCAGGGTGCCTACTTCGTCGGCGTAGGTAACGGTGATCTTCTCTTCGGCTTTACCGGTGAGGGCCACGTTAACCTGGCCTGCACCATCGGATGCGAGGCACAGCGTAGCGCTGTGGCTACCGGCTGCGGTAGGTGTGTAGGTAACGGTCATGTTACCGCCGGCGGCCTCGAGGGTAGCGGGTGCTACTGAGAACAGAGAAGCGTTGCTGCCTTCGATCCATGCCGAAATCTTACCGGTGAGGCTGGCGCCCTTAACGGCTACGGTAGCGGTAGCGGTCTTGTTGGGTTCTGCGCTGAGCGATACAGAGTTCTTGTCAACAGTGATACGCGGGGTGGGAGTGTCGCCTTCGGGATCCTTCAGGTCGGGAGCGCTGGGGTTGTTAGCGGGAGCCGTTCCGTGGGTGTAGTAAGCGATACCCTGAGTGGTGGAGAGAACCCAAGCCTCAATGTAGTTGCTTCCGTCGGTACGGATGATAACGTCGCCGGTAGAGTTGGTGTTGCGAGAAACAGAGCCGAGGCCTTTTGCGGGCCATTCGCCAACAGTGGTAGCATTCTTGAAGTCGCCGGTGGGATCCTGTACGATACGCATGCGGCCGGCAATGTAGTTCTTGTCGTCATCGCGAACCTGGTTGCCGTTAGCGTCGGTGATAATCTTGCCGTTGGCGTCTTTCTTGTACTCACGGAGGTTGAAGATGAGGTTTGCGGCGTATTTCAGGCCCTGCCATTTAAATTCGTGGTGGCTTGAACCCCAGCTTTCGCCGGTGTCAACGAGGGTCTGGCGAACAGCCTTGCCGTTGCTGAGTGTGCACCATGAGGGATAGCTGTCTTTACCGTCGATCCACCAACCGCCGTTCTGGTGATAAACGCGTACGGTAGAGAGTGTAGACAGGTTGGAGCCCCATTCATTTATAACCTCGTAGCTCTGCTGAGCCCAGTTGTTGCCGGTCTTGTGCCATTCGATGATGCGTGTTGCGCCGTTCTGGTTACCGAACGAGAACCAGCAGTCGTTGAGGTCGCCGTTCACCTCCAGGCAGTCGCCCAGACGGTTGGCGCCCTTGAAGTCTGCGGGAGCGATTTCCTTGAGCAGGTAGGGGTTGGCATTGTCGTTGTCCCAAACATAGAGACGGAGGTTCTCGTTTTTTTCAGCAGTAGCGATGTTGCAGGCAACGATTTTGCCGTCGCTTGTAGCCTTGACGTCGCAGAGCTGGAGGGTACCGCCCTTAACAACATCTCCGCGTTTCAGGAATCCGAGTTTGGCACCGGTCTGAGCGTTGAGGACGATGATGTCCTTATGGTTGTAAACGGCATAGATCTTACCTGCGTTGTAGCAGAAGTTACGGAGCTTGGTAGCGTCGTAGCCCTTGGAGTCGAAGTTGTTTTTCTCCTCTGATACGTTCCACTTCTCGTCAAAGTCCTTCAGCGGGGGAGCGGTGATAGTACATTTCAGGGGAACTGCGATGTCGCTGATGCCGGATGATTTAACTGTGAGTTTCATCCATGTGGCTTCCCATGAGCCAGCCTCTTTAGAGTCAACGAGACGTACTTTGTAAGAGGTGTTTACAGTACCGTTGCCCTTGCCGATAGTTACCGATGTGGTGCCGTTCTCGGCGGTTTTCACGCCGCTGCCCACCAGGGCATAACGCGCTGAGCTGCAGGCAATCGAGATGTCGCCTTTCAGGTTGGTACCGCTGATGTTGAGAGTGATTTCGGGGTGCTCATTGACATAGCAGTGGAAGTCAATGGTACCGGGCGAAACAGTAACTTTGGGGTCGGGAACCGGGGCAACATAAACCATGCCCCAGCCGTTGGTGGCGGGATTGGGCGACAGGCCGGCGCCTTCCGAATTCATAAAGTCGTAGAAGCCGCAGAGGTGGCCGTTAACCCATCCTTTGAAGCCGTTGCTGTTGCTGTTGGCGTCCTTGATCATGCCCCATTCGGTGGGGTTTGTGATGAAGAGACCCTCGGTGAGTACAGCGGGGATGTAAGATGCACCGGTGATAACGGTCCATGCTTCTTGCTTGACACCGCGGTTAGCGCGGCCAAAGTAACCTACCAGACGGCTCTGCACCTTGGAAGCCAGGGTGTACGAGCGGCCTCCCCAGTAATGCCATGTCTCTGTACCGGTTGCGGCGGCCGAGGCAGCGTTAAGGTGTACCGAGCAGAATACCCAGGGGTCGTAGCTGATAGATGCCGAGCGACGTGCGCTGAGGCTGACAGTAGCGTCGCCGCTACGCGTCATGCGGTGCGGGCTTTTCTGGCTGTTCAACCAATCGTTCATTTTCTGGCAGCACCACAGGGCAAGGAATGCCTCGCGCTGGTTCTGTGCGCCACCACCGTTATAAACAGCACCGGGGTCGGAACCACCGTGACCGGGGTCCAACATCACTGTCGCTGTCGATTTACTCCAGTCGGCGAATGCGCTCTGCGTGGGGGCTACCAAAGCTCCGGCCAGCATCAAAGCGCCTATTAAGTATGATTTTTTCATGACTGATTTTTAATTTGGAATGGTTTTTATTCGAAGTCAGCGATGTAAACCTGACCGTCGTCGAATGATGTGAAGGCAATCTTCTTGCCGTCGGGAGAAACGCAGGGGTTCATCTCGATGCGGCCCGGGGTGCGTGTCAGCGCTACGTCCGATTTGTCCTTGACGCTGAGCATGTGCAGGTCGCCGGCCAGATAGTCGTGGCCATTGTCGGCAGTCTGCTCTACAACAATCTGCTCGTTGTTAGCCCAAGAGGGGTTGAAGCCTTTGCCGATAACAGTGGCTTTGCCACCTTTAACGCTCATAACCATTACGTTAGACTCCATGTCGCAGAAAGCGACCTGTTTGCCGTCGGGTGATAGAGCGGGGCAGAGGGCTGTTCCTTCGTAGATGACTTTTTTCTCGCCTTTTGCGTCAACAACCCAGAGGTTGTCAAAGTCTACGATGAAGCTTACGCGGTAGGCGGGCTGGATGATCTGCATCTTGAAGTTGGAACCGTCGGCGGTAGCATTTTTCATGCCTGCGGAAACGAG
The DNA here is from genome assembly GCA_004554255.1 of Bacteroidales bacterium. GTDB lineage: Bacteria > Bacteroidota > Bacteroidia > Bacteroidales > Muribaculaceae > CAG-873. The sequence goes on along the minus strand of SFNC01000123.1, from coordinate 4,713 downwards.
ACCGGAGCGGAGGACGCGACCGTCAGCGACAACCGAAGCCTCGCCGCGGCTGTTGTAGCGCCAAGAAGCGGGACGGAGTTCGCAGCCTTCGTCGTCGGAGAGAGTCACAGCCTGTTTGGTTTTCACGTCCACAGACTGGATGTTGTAAGTGCGGGGGAAGCCGCTGGGGGCTTTTTCCTGACGCACCTTGCGGCAGAGAATCTCAGAACCGTCGGCGCTCCACTGGTACATGTAGCCTACGCCTAAGTCGCCGTTGATCTGCTGTACGGCGTTGTTGGCCTTGCGGTCCAGTACATACAGACCTTCGTAACCGAACTTGGTGAAAGCTACTTTGTTCCCGTCAGGTGAGAAACGAGGGTTCTCATACTTCACGTCGAGGTCATTAGTGACGCGCGTGATGTTGGCAAGTTGGCCGACCTTCTGCTGGGCGAAGCCCATTGCAGAGGCACAAAACAAAGATGCCAAAAGGATTTGAGTACGCATAAATGTTAAGGTAAAAAGATTATTAATGGATTAATTTTTTTGATTTAATTTTTTTATCGGTTGATGATTGGGGAGAGGGGCGCCGATGGCGGCGCGGGAGGGTTGGGGGGAGTGCCTGTCTTTTAGCTGTTGGTGATGTTGTTTTATTGATAGTTAATGGTCTGGGTTACAGTTGATTGCGCACAATCCGCCCTATGGTATGGGGCGCATTGGCGCGTGTAAATATCTGGTACATACGTAGGTATGCAAAGATTGAACATGCAAATGTAATAAATTTTTAAGGAAATTCCCAGTATTTTTATGATTTTTTTCAAGAAAAGGCCATCAATGGAGACGAATGGCGACGTCCGGGTGGCGGATGGAGTTTTCATGCTGTCAGTCTTGCTCCTTGCGCGGTCGGGTCTTGTCTGTGTGTCCTTCTATTAGTGGTCATCTTTCCTTGGTTCAGTCACATAGCCCGCTATGCTCCTTCACCTGCAAGACTAAATCTGACCGAAATCTGCGACCCCTGCGTTAACAAATATTCTTTCTCCGAAAGCGCTAAGGCGAAGAGGGGAACGGGGTCTAAAAAGGCGGCGTGCCAAAAATTTGACACGCCGCCGTGATGGGGTTACTGTGTACCGGGATTATTTGCCGGCGAGTTTTTCTTTGAGGGCAGCCAGGGCTTCGAGGTCACCGAGGGTGGTTTTCTCGAGGGGCTGGTTCATAGCTGCGGGAGCTTCTTCCTCTTTCTTGGCGCGGGGAGCGCGGGTAGCGCGGCGCTCTTTAGCCTTTTCAGCGCGAGCTTCGTCTTCGAAGATGCGGCTGTGGCTGAGGATGATGCGTTTTGCGTCCTTGTTGAACTCAATAACCTTGAAGCTGAGCTTCTCGTCAACTTTGGCCTGTGAGCCGTCTTCCTTAACGAGGTGTTTGGGAGTTGCGAAGCCTTCAACACCGTAGGGGAGGGCAACAACAGCGCCTTTGTCGAACATCTCGACGATAGTTCCTTCGTGAACGGAGCCAACGGGGAAGTATGTCTCGAAGGTATCCCAGGGGTTCTCTTCCAGCTGCTTGTGGCCGAGGCTGAGGCGACGGTTGTCTTTGTCGATAGCGAGAACCTCAACGTCAATGTCGGCACCGATCTGAGTGAATTCGCTGGGGTGTTTGATTTTCTTGGTCCAGCTGAGGTCTGAGATGTGGATGAGACCGTCAACGCCTTCTTCGATTTCAACGAAAACGCCGAAGTTGGTGAAGTTGCGCACCTTAGCGGTGTGGCGGCTTCCGAGGGGATATTTGGTCTCGATGTCCTGCCAGGGATCTTTCTTGAGCTGTTTGATGCCGAGGCTCATCTTGCGGTCTTCGCGGTCGAGGGTGAGGACAACGGCCTCAACTTCGTCGCCGACTTTCATGAACTCCTGAGCAGAGCGGAGGTGCTGGCTCCAGGACATTTCAGAAACGTGGATAAGGCCTTCTACGCCGGGAGCGATTTCCAGGAATGCGCCGTAATCAGCCATGACAACAACTTTGCCTTTGACTTTGTCGCCGACTTTGAGGTCGGGGTTAAGGGCATCCCAGGGATGGGGCATGAGCTGCTTGAGGCCGAGGGCGATGCGCTTCTTCTCGTCGTCGAAGTCAAGGATAACAACGTTGAGCTTCTGGTCGAGTTCCACAACTTCGCTGGGGTGGTTTACGCGGCCCCAAGAGAGGTCTGTGATGTGGATGAGGCCGTCTACGCCGCCGAGGTCGATGAACACACCGTAGCTGGTGATGTTCTTGACGGTGCCTTCCAGTACCTGGCCTTTCTCCAGCTTGGAGATGATGTCTTTCTTCTGGGCTTCCAGTTCGGCCTCGATGAGGGCCTTGTGCGAAACGACAACGTTTTTGAATTCCTCGTTGATTTTAACGACTTTGAATTCCATTGTCTTGCTTACGAATACATCGTAGTCGCGGATGGGTTTAACGTCGATCTGTGAGCCGGGGAGGAAAGCCTCGATGCCGAATACATCGACGATCATGCCGCCTTTGGTGCGGCATTTGATGAAGCCTTTGATAACCTCGTCGTTAGCCAGGGCGGCGTTGATGCGCTCCCATGCGCGGGCGGCGCGAGCCTTGCGGTGGCTGAGGATCAGCTGGCCTTTTTTATCTTCCTGGTTTTCGATGAATACCTCTACTACGTCGCCGACTTTGATTTCGGGGTTGTAGCGGAATTCGTTCATGGGTATGATTCCGTCGCTCTTGTAACCGATGTTAACCACTGCCTCGCGTTTGTTGAGGGCGATGATGGTACCTTCAATTACGTCTTTGTTCTTGACTGTGTTCAGCGACTCGTCATAGGTTTTGGTGAGCTCTTCGCGAGATTTCTCACCGGCGGTTTCGCCTTTTTCGTAGGCGTCCCAATCGAAGTCCTCGATGGGACCGTTTTTAAGTTCTGTCATTAAAAATAGTTAGTAAAAAAGTTAATTAATTCAAGTGCTGATGCGGCTTTAGGGCTGCCGGAGGCATGCGCCGGGAGACAGATTTTGGCGCACAACCCGCGCCGGGCCGCATTTTGCGACTGCAAAGTTAGGCATAATTTTCTAATATACAAATACTTTGCACGAAAAAATACTGATAAAAAGTTAATTAGACCCCGTTTCCCAATTCCGGATGCGTAAACGCCTCACGCAGAGTGAATTTTAATCTCGCGCAGAGCGCGCCGGGTACGCAGAGGGTTTTTGCGAAACTCCCGCAGAGGATTTTTTATGGAGAGGGAAAGAGGAGTGTATAGGCTGTCGGTTCAGGACAAAATCACAGCGCTACTCAGCACCGTGAGGTATAGTTAAACGGGGTCAATGTAAAAAAGCGGTTGTTAAATAACAGGCAAAAATAGTTAACTTTGCGGAATGAAACAATGGCAAGTATTAAGGACGATATTCCCTGAGGTAATCACGGAAAATTTCGAGTTTGTAAATTATGAAGAGTCAGCGGAGCGTCTTGACTACTGGCTTGACGAGCGAGGGTATATGTCCCGTGAAGATTATAAAAAAGGAACGGTAAGGGAATACGGCTTCACCGAGGAGCGCATTATACAGGACTTTCCCATCCGTGGCAAAGCCGTCTATCTTCATGTCCGACGGCGTAAATGGCGAGATACCGAGGATGGAAGTATATTCACATATGACTACGATATTACGGAGGAAGGCACTCGCCTGACTCCGGAGTTCGTGGCTTTTTTAAAAGGTGCGGATTGAGTCTACCCCGGAAAGCATCCGTTCGATAGGTTCCCATTATGGTGTCAACGGAGCAAATCTGTCACGGCAATATAAGGATATATTCAGTGGCTACCGGCAGTGGAAACAGCTTGTTCATGCTGAGCAATATGTCATTTATCCGCAGAATGTTGGCCCAAACCTTGCCATAGATGAGTCATCGCTCAGTTGTGGCGAACTCTACACGTTTGTGACAAACCGAGATGCCCATGGCGGCAAGGGAGCGTTAGTGGCTGCCATACGCGGAACCAAGGCCGAGACAGTCATTGCCGTACTGGATAAGATACCGTTAGTCAAACGTAAAACTGTCAGGGAGATAACGCTCGACCTGTCATCATCGATGATGCTTATCGCTCGGCGCTCGTTCCCCAATGCAACTATTACTAACGACCGATTCCATGTGCATAAACTCTATTATGATGCAATTGATGACCTGCGCATATCCCTGCGCTGGATGGCGAGGGATATCGAGAATGAGGAAATCGCACGCTGCCGTAAGGCCGGGATTGCTTATGTACCTTTTCGCTATGCCAACGGCGACACCCGCAAGCAACTGCTCGCAAGAGCAAAATACATTCTGACAAAGCACGCCTCTAAATGGACTAAATCACAACAGTGGAGAGCAGATATAATCTTTGAATTTTACCCCGAGCTGAAGAAAGCATACGATCTAGCGATGGATCTGACCGATATATTCAACCGCAAAGTTGATAAAGACACTGCTCGTCTGAATTTAGCCCGTTGGTACAACAAAGTTGATGAAATGGATGACGGACAATTCCGTACGGTGACCGAGACATTCCGTAACCACTACGACACTATCCTCAATTACTTTATCAATCGCTCGACTAATGCCGGAGCAGAGTCTTTCAACGCCAAAGTCAAAGCATTCCGGAGTCAGTTCAGAGGTGTGACTGACATACCTTTCTTCCTTTTTCGCCTTTCTAAACTATGCGCCTAAAATAATTTCTCATTCGGGTAGTTTTTTAACATTTCAACCACC
>SFNC01000122.1 GCA_004554255.1 Bacteroidales bacterium | reverse complement strand
ATGCACCCGCGAACAATATAATATTAGCGTATTCTCGCAGCTTCCGGCCATCTTTAGTCTTTTGGTTCAGTCACATAGCCCGCTATGCTCCTTCTCCTGCAAGACTAAATCTGACCGAAATCTGCGACCCCTGCGTTAACAAATATTGGGGAACGGGGTCTTAAATTATGGAAAAAATAGCATCTTTCTGCGTGAATCACCTGGTCCTGGAACCGGGTGTCTATGTCAGCCGCCGCGATGTCACAGCCTCCGGCGACATCCTCACCACCTACGATATCCGCATGACTGCCCCCAACCGCGAGGAGGCACTGTCGCCCCGCGTGCTCCACACCATCGAGCACCTTGCCGCCACCTGGCTCAGAAACAACGCGGAATGGAGCAAGCGCATAGTCTACTGGGGTCCGATGGGCTGCTGCACCGGCTCATACCTGATTGTCCAGGGCGACTATAGCCCCCGCGAGATAGCGGGCCTGATGCTGGAGATGTTCCGCTGGATAAGCACCTACGAGGGTGACATTCCCGGAGCGACGCCCCGCGACTGCGGCAACTGGTCGTTCACAGACCTGGCCGGAGCCCGCCAGGCCGCCGCACATTACGTAAAAAACACCCTCGAAAACATCGACGACGCACATCTTGAATACGCCAAATGAAGGACCTGAAGGCCATAAAGGGCCGCTACCTCATCCAAAGGCTTATAGACCAGGGCGAGCATGAGCAGCAGGACTTCAAATTCGCCATCAGCGACGCGCGCAAGATAGCGCGGTCGGTGTCGGCGTTCGCCAACAACAGCGGCGGCAGCCTGCTTATCGGCGTAAAAGACAACGGTACAGTTGCCGGAGTGCGCAATGAAGAGGATGTCTACGTAGTGGAACAGGCCGCACAGATGTACTGCGACCCGCCCCAGCCCATATCCTTCGACGCCTTCAAGGTTGACCCCGGCGTGATAGTGATACGGGCTACGGTGCCACGCGCCGACAGGCGTCCCGTACGCGTACTGGAAGCCGACGGCCGCAAACGCGCATACTACCGTGTGGCCGATGAAAACATTGTGGCACACCCGCTTATGGTGCGGGCATGGATGCTCCGCGATGCCGCCGCGGATTCGCACGCGCCTCTGCTGATTGACGACATGGCCGGCGACATCCTCACAGCCATCCGCACTGCAGACGGCCCCGTGGACCCCGAGACACTGCCACTGACGGTGCATCGCAGCAAAGCCGCCACCAACAGCCTCGTGGCAAGGCTTATTTCCCTGGGCCTGATTGACATAGTATTTGTAAACCATTCCTTCAGGCTCGTGGCACCGGATGATTTCAGCTCTTGACATTTTCAGATTTTTTTCGTAACTTTGCTGTCTGAAATATCAAGAGCCCCATCGGCTCACTTTTAAGAACACAAACACAAATTTTAATTCAATACATCCAATGGTAAATTACAAGGATTTAGGTCTGGTAAACACACGCGAAATGTTTGCCAAAGCAATCAAAGGCGGCTACGCTATTCCCGCTTTCAACTTCAACAACATGGAGCAGCTGCAGGCTATCATCAAGGCTGCTTCTGAAGAAAAATCCCCCGTCATCCTTCAGGTTTCTAAAGGTGCCCGCAACTACGCAAACGCTACCCTGCTCCGCTACATGGCACAGGGCGCTGTAGAATATGCCAAAGAACTGGGCTGGGAGAACCCCCAGATTGTTCTTCACCTTGACCACGGCGACAGCTTCGAGCTCTGCAAGAGCTGCATCGACTCGGGTTTCTCTTCAGTTATGATTGACGGCTCGCACCTCCCCTACGAGGAGAACGTGGCTCTGACAAAACAGGTTGTTGATTACGCCCACCAGTTCGACGTTACCGTTGAAGGTGAGCTCGGCGTACTCGCCGGCGTGGAAGACGAAGTTTCTTCTGACCACCACACCTACACCGACCCCGAAGAGGTTATCGACTTCGCTACCCGCACCGGTTGCGACTCCCTCGCCATCTCTATCGGCACAAGCCACGGCGCCTACAAGTTCACTCCCGAGCAGTGCACACGCAACGAGGACGGCAAGCTGGTTCCGCCCCCTCTGGCTTTCGACGTTCTCGACGCCGTTATGGAGAAACTCCCCGGCTTCCCCATCGTACTGCACGGTTCTTCTTCAGTTCCCCAGGAGGAGGTTGATACCATCAACATGTTTGGCGGTAAGCTTCCCGATGCCATCGGTATCCCCGAAGAGCAGCTCCGCAAGGCCGCCAAGAGCGCTGTCTGCAAAATCAACATTGACTCTGACAGCCGTCTGGCCATGACCGCCGCCGTTCGTCGCGTATTCTTTGAGAAACCCGGCGAATTCGACCCCCGCAAATATCTCGGCCCGGCTCGCGACAACATGGAGAAACTTTACAAGCACAAGATTGTAAACGTTCTCGGCAGCGCCGGCAAGGCTTAAACCCCGTTCCCCAATATTTGTTAACGCAGGGGTCTTAATTTCTATAACAGGAATACCCTAAAAACGGGCTCACGCAAATGGCGTGGGTCCGTTTTTGCGTAGATTTTGTTTTCTCGCCAAATTTGTTTAACTTTGCAACATAGTTAAAACAAGAATAATAGATGATAAAAGCCTCTATCCTCGACGCGGATTCAGACGCGGGCGGCGAGTTATTACGCCTGCTCATTCACCACCCGGATGTAAATATAATCAACGCTCAGAGCGCCGACCGGGACGGCCAGCTGGTGAGCGACTTTCACTTCGGCCTGGTAGGAGATACCGACCTGCGTTTCAGCGACGACCCCGACCTGTCCAAATCCAATGTCATTTTTCTGTGCCGTCCGGACGCCGACCTGTCCTCGGCACCCGAAGATGCCAGAATCATAGACCTTACCGGGCAGCGAATCGGGCAACCCGGGTTTGTGCTCGGCATCGGCGAGCTAAACCGCAAGGACATGGTGCGCGGAGCAACCCGTGCCGCCATACCCCATCCGTCAGTCCAGGCCGCAGTTATTACCATTCTCCCACTCGCCAAGCGCGGCGAGTTACGCGGCGACATTGTCATTGACGTTCCCGCTGACACCGACATTTCCATTGTCGAGACCGCTGTTCGCGGCCTCCAGCCCGATTTTTCGGGACGCATTCTGCGTGGCAACGCGACGGATTGCACGGCACGGGCAACACTGCAGACAAACTGCACGGGCAGCGACATCCGCGCCCTTTACCGCGAGGCTTACGACGACCATAATTTCGTTTTCGTACTCTCCAGGATTCCCGTTGCCGCAGACGTTGCAAACACCAACAAGTGTCTGCTGAACCTGAAAGTGGACGACAACACGCTCACCGTGACCGCCCTGATGGACCCTGCCATAAAGGGCTGCGCCGGCAGCGCCGTGCACTGCATGAATCTGCTCTTCGGGCTGCATGAGGTTATAGGGCTGCAGCTGAAAGCGCTCGGCCACTGATACATACCATACCACAAAAAAATGGGACAGTCCGGATGCGAACTGCCCCATTTTTGCGGTTATACTCTGTTATTTAAAGATGGAATTGAGGACGTAGGCGAGGCGTATGCCGGCCTTGGCAAGCTGATTCTCTATTACGGGTGCCCAGCGTGCAATCTCGTTGTAGCTGACGTTGGCGCCGGCGGGCATTTCCTTGTAGACCTGCGTGGCAATACCGAATGTCTCCTTTGCCCAATCGTCCACAGAGCCTTTTACAACCTCGGACTGCTGCTCGGGAGTAAGGCGGTCTATCTGCTGCTGCCACTCGCTGTAGCTCCACTTGTGCGCGCTCTCCACCAGGTCGGTGTCCCAGATGCCATGGAGGTTTTTGTCGCGATTAAAGTACTTGATTTTCACGCGGTTACCGCCGAGGTCTGTGGCATGGCCCATGTGCATGGGCTGGTGTACATCGCCCATGATATGCACCAGCATCTTCAGCGCGAGAGTCTTCTCGTCCTTGGATTTTGAGGGGTCTTTGAGAATCTCTATGCGTGATTTTATCGCTGTCACGACATCGCCGGACGAGTTAAGGCCCATTTTCTCGTATTCCACGCCCTCGTTTATGTTTTTGTAGTGCCAGGTTTTGGTGTAGGCATACTCGGGAGTATGGCTGGCGTTATCAAGCCAGTTTGCCCAGTAAACCATTGATTTACCGTCCAATAAATCATTGACAGCAGCTTTAGCCTCAGGAGTGAGATGCTGTTCGGCAACATACGCTGTCACATCGTGTCCTTTCTGTCCCCAGCCCCAGCTCATGAGAGCGGAGCACAGGCACACTAATGTAATTAACTTCTTCATTTTCAATATATTTTATTTGTTTTTTGATTCCAAATATACACGTACCGTCTCGGCGATACCGCGGTCGAGGCTCCACTTCGGGTCGAAACCGAAATCGCGCTGAGCATCGGAGATGTCGCATGTCCAGTTTCTCTGGCGCATTATTTTGTACTTGTCGGTATTCAGCGTGGACGCTTTACCTTGCGCCGCCGACAGTTTTTCTGCTGCCGCCGACACCACATACACCATCCACATGGGCAGTTTTACGGGGATAACACACTTATTGCCAAGGTGTTTGGCTACTATCTTGCGGAACTCGCCCTGGGTGTACGCCCTGTCCTCGCTGATTATGTATTTGTGATGAAGCACCTTTTCGGCGGGAGCGGCAAGGGCGGCGAACATGGCGTCCACGAGGTCGTCCACATATATAAATGTAAGCATCTGCTTTTTAAACCCCATGCTCACGTCCACGTGGCGGTCTATGGACTGAATCATCATCAGATAGTCCTTTTCGTGGGGGCCGTAAACGCCTGTGGGACGGAATATTATCCATGGGATGTCCGATTTTTCGAGGCAGACCTCAGCCTTTATCTTTGACACTCCGTACAGCGTGTTGGGACGTGGCACGGTGTTGGCGTCGAGGGGTGTATAGTTCTTCTCGTCGCCAAGCCCCAGGGCACTTAACGAGCTCATATACAGAAACTTCTCCGGCACCATCCCGATGTGCTTAATCACGCGCACAAAGTTAAGGATATAACGGTAGTTTATGCGGTCGAAGTCGTCGGGATTTGCCACCTTCGTGGCTCCGAGATTCCAAATAATGTAGTCCCAGCCGGCCTGCGAGGGTGCGCACTCACGCAAAGCCGCAGCCACGGCGTCCTCATTGTCATAATCCAGGACAACAAAATGCAGACGGCTGTCGGCAAGATACCTGCGTGACGTAGAGGCTCTTACGCCCACATACGTCTCATATCCGAGCTCCAGCGCCCGCGCGGCGATAAATCCGCCGATAAATCCACCGGCACCGACTATCAGAACGGTTTTCTTTGTCTCTGTCATCTCATAAAAAGTTTTATCTCCCAAAATTACTTATAATTTTGTGGTATTCCAAATAATTCTTACCTTTGATTCACATATTTAGACCCCGTTCCCCAATATTTGTTAACGCAGGGGTCGCAGATTTCGGTCAGATTTAGTCTTGCAGGTGAAGGAGCATAGCGGGCTATGTGACT
>SFNC01000121.1 GCA_004554255.1 Bacteroidales bacterium | reverse complement strand
CGGACTGGCAAACAAGCCGATGTTTACCCCGATTGTAGACGATTTCTTCAACGGCATGGTGGTTTGCGTATCTGTACAGTCTGCAATTGCTGGACATTCTGTTACACCGGAAGCTGTTCATGCAATGTATGCAGAACACTATCAGGGACAGAACTTTGTCAAGGTAATGCCGCTGCTCACCAGCGAAGAAATGACACCGTTCAAGCTGTCCTCGAACGACTTACGGGATACAAACCTGATGCAGATTTTTGTATTCGGCAGTGCTGACCAAGTATTGCTGTGTGCACGTCTGGACAACCTTGGAAAGGGTGCATCTGGTGCAGCAGTTCAGTGTCTGAATATTATGATGGGCATTGACGAAACCACCGGATTGCTCTGATGGCAACATGGGTCATCCATCTGCGGGTAGCGGATGCCCTGCGGAATCGCTGGCAGCCGTTACAAACGCTGCCGGAATTGCCGTTTGTCGTTGGGAATCTCGCACCAGATGGCGGCGTGGAGGTATCTCCGCATGTTTATGTGCCGGATTCTGCAACGACCCACTGGACACCGACCGGAAAGAAACGGGATATTGATGTAGCGGCATTTTGTCGGGCATACCTGCAAAATCCAGCATTGACGCCGGAGAAAACGGCATTTTATCGGGGCTATGAAGCCCATCTCCGGACGGATGTGGAATGGATTCGGCAGATTTTAAAGCCGTTGAAGCAGAAGTTGGGCATTGCCCATTTTACCGGAACACCCTATGATGGACTGTTGCGGCAGAATTTGACGTATTTGGAGCAGGCGTTTTGCCGACAGGCAAAATCGTTTCCAGCGTGGGAACTGGCACAGCAGACAAAAGCATTTCCGAATGATGTTTTGCCGTATTATGCGGAAGATACACTAACGCTGAAGTTGCAGGAATTGCGGGAGCGATATGCAGAACCCGTTGCACCGCCGGAACCGTATTTGGTTCCGGCGGCACTGATTATATAGAACACATACATGCCTACGGGCTCTTTGTGTTTGCTTTGGTCTGTTAGCGCAGACGGTCTACGGAGCGCAGCAGTTTATAGTCCTTGCCCATGCAGTAACGGGCAAAAATGGTGAGCACTACGGCACAAATGAGGAAAAGCGGTGCGCCGGTCCATGCAAATTCGGCACCCTCGGTGCGAGATACCACAACACCCGCGCTTATGCCCACGGCGAGCATTACCAGCACAGACACTACGGCCACTTTCATCTGCAGTTTAAGGTTCTTGTACATAAAAATGTCTATGAACATCAAGAGCACTGCGGCTGCAGCAGGCACCCACAAGAAAACATAATCAGTGGGGACGAGTTCGGCATTGCCGACAGTGGCTAAAGAGGAGAAATTAAAACATGCCATGAGTATCACGGCTACGAAAAGCAAAAGAGATTGCCAGCGTTGTAAAACCATTGTTTAAGTAGTTGTTTAGTCAGGAATATTTAAATAGAGTATAGCATTGCGTCAATAACCAGAGATACAGTGCGGTCGTCCACGCCCGCATCGCGCAGAGCGTCGGCATCGTTGCGAATGTTCCGTATCAGCGTTTCCACCCCGCCGTCGGACTTGTTCATGGAGAGTTTGTAATAGTTTACAGCCTCCTTATAGGCGGCGCGAGCCATAGCCACGTGCCCCATGTTCAGGTAATCATTGGCGGTGGGATTATCCTGCATCACCTTGTTGTAATAGGCTGCGGATTTGTCAAAATCGCCGGAGACAAACAGCGCCCATGCGAGCGGTCTGAAGGCTTTGATGCCGGCCTCGTCCATAAATTCGGCCTTAAAGAACTGCTTCAGCGCTCCCTGATAATCCTTTGCCTGCATCAGCACATAACCGATGGTGAGGGTGGTGTCAATATCATCCGGAGCCTTGTCTGCCAGGCGTTTATAGTAGTCGGCGGCCTGAGCGTAGTCGCCCTTAAGACGATATGCGGCACCAAGACGGCGCAAGAGCCAGGCGCTGTCCGGGGCGAAATACTCGGCCTGGTGATAGTATTCTATGGCCTTGTCTGTATTTCCCTGTTTCTGATAGCAATAGCCGATTTTCTGGAACACCTCGGGACGGGGATCCGAGATGCTGTCAAGGCGCAGGAAGGCCTGCAGGGCATCGTCCCAGTATTTGCATCTGAAGAAGAACTCGGCAACAACCTCCACGGTTTCAGCATCATTTAAGTACGGCGACAACGCATTGACTTTCAGCAGATTCACGCCCTCGGCAAAAGGATTATAAAAATCGCCCTTGCGGCGGAAGAGGAACAGGAAACGGTAAAGATTCTGCAGGAATGCCGAGACTGCCGTGCGCCTCACCACCGGGTGCATCCCGGCCTCGGCGCGCATCATCTCCTCCATCTGCGTTGCATTCTGCGACTCGAACTGGCTGAGCATCATGCGTCGCTGACTCTCGGGGACACTGCCGATGGACAGGATGAACGAGTATTTGTCGCTGTCGCAAAGGATGGGCAGTTTTTCGAGCATTGACGTCACCACCGGGGGCATACCGGCCTCGGCGACATCCACGCGCTCGACATCGAAAGGCATGAACCAGTTTGCCATGTCGTTGAAAAACGGGAACGACTTTAGGTGGCTGAATGTGGACATGAACACATCGGCGCCCTCCTGCTGCAGCTCGCTGAGGTCGCGGATGCGGTCGGCGATGCCGCTTTTGCGCAGCATTTCCTCCCATTCGGGGTTTGCCTCGGGATTTTCGGGGTCGAAAGACGCGTCCTCCATCTTGCGGATGATATCGGGACGCATTTTCATCATTCCGGGGATAATATCCTCGCGCATGGTGCGGTTTATGCGCTCCGTGTCGCGTGTACGAATCAGCTCCAGGAAAGCCGTTTTCAAGTCGGAATGCCAGGTCTTGCCATCGGAGAGCAGCATCAGCCTGTCAGCCACATTGTCCGGCAGCGGCCGTTCGTGGAATCGGAACAACGCCAGGAGTAATCCCACAAGAGCCACCGAAGAGATGTGAATATCAGACGACTCATTGTCGTAGATATTCATCAGCATGATGATTCTCGCCGGGTCGAAATACTCCAACGCGCCCAACGCCAAGGCGTTGACAGCCAGAAGCTTTGTCCGCATCGGCATCAGCTCGTCATTCAGGAACGCCGAAAGGGCATCGGCATCGGCGGCACCGAGGGGATAAACAGTCCAGATATAATTGAAGATATCGCGTTCGGCGCGCTCCACCTGCCTTAAATCCATAGGCGATGCGCCGGAGGTTATCTGCTCCACGATATTGTTGCTGCGACCTGCCAGCGCGAGATAGTCGCCTATAACAGCGGCCATGTTGCGCGGACGCACCCCCAGGTTACGCAGCGTATTGAAATACAGTGTGGGGCAATCCCGCATCAGCAGCCGCCTGGACAGAGTATCTGACGCCATATAAGTATCGCTGATCAAGGCGCCGTAAATCTTGTCGCGGTCCGGATCGGGCATTCCGTCCGTAAGGTACCGCAGCATGTACGCGTAGTTTTTGCCTATCTGATTGAGTTTATCGCTGACTTCCCACTGCATGCCTTCCTCGGACAGCGCACGCAGAGTCTCCAGCGCATCGCGCAAGCGACCCTGGCGCAGATACGCATCGGCACGTGAGGTAACTGTTTCTATTTTCTTTTTATCCATAGTCAACAAATATCAGGCAAATATCATGCCACTTTTTCAGCGCCGGCAGAACCGAGAGCCATAATGCGGCTAATAAATTCAGTACGGCAGTCATCGGGGATGACCGCAACCGGTATTGCAATATGGTTATAGCGCGGGGTCTTAAACTTGACAATCAGCGACTTGCCGGTATCCTCCACCGATGCGATGTCTGTCGAGGCATAAAACTGTTCCTTTCCGGAATCCATAATATGCACCGTGATGCCGCGGGCCGAAAGGGCGACGGTCTTGTCTGCCAACGCCGATATAGCCTGCGGTGTGAGCGCATAATTATAGTAAACCATGGCGATAATGCCGGGGACAAGCAGACACAGAATCATCAAGGCCACGAACAGCCATACGGCATTTACCGCCGACAAGGCCGCCGCCACAGCTACCGGCACAGCCATCGTCCACCACCATCGCCCCAGCCACATGGTCATTACGCGACGCACATAGCGGCCGGGGGTGTCGCGGAAAACGTCCGTGGCGATTTGCTGCCGCGCGTCCATGCCGTCAGAGGTTAAAGAACTGAGTAAATGCGCGGACGATATACTCGTGGTCGCGCACGGATGCTGTCTCGCGTGCCGAGTGCATGGCCCATATAGCGGCACCCATGTCCACACCGCGCAGAGGAATCTGCGATGTGAGGATATTACCGAGAGTGGAACCGCCCAGGACATCGCTGTGGTTTACAAAATACTGCACGGGGACATCGGCCTTACGGCATATTTCGGCGAAAACAGCCGCCGAATCAGCATCGGTCATGTATTTGCAACGTGCATTTATCTTGATTACGGGGCCGTTTCCGAGCACGGGATGGTTGGTGGGGTCCTGCTTTTCAATGTAGTTGGGATGCACACCGTGAGCATTGTCGGCGCTTACCATGAAGGATTTGGCCACGGCGCGCATGTAGTCCTCCTCGCCGCCACCGAGAGCGATGTTTATGCGACGCAACATATAGTCGAGAATCGGCGAAGCGGCACCCTGCTTGGTTCCGGAGCCGGTTTCCTCATTATCGAACACTGCCATCACGCATGTGTCCGGACATCCGGCCTTGGCATTAAGCAATGCCGACATTGCCGCGTGCACCATGCTGAGGTCGTCAATACGTCCGGAAGTGATAAAATCGTCGTAGGCACCCACAATGCAGGCACCGGTGGTGTCGTACAGCGAGACATCGTAATCCAGAATATCCTCAACGGCAACATTCAGTTCCTTTGCAATCTGACGTGTGAGCCAGCCTTCGGCCTGCTCGCCCTCGGGTAGGCGGCCCACCACGGGCAGCATATCCTTTTGGCGGGACAGCTTATTGCCTTCGTTTACCTCGCGGTTGAAGTGTATGGCCAGGTGAGGGATGGTGAGCATCGGCTTGGCGAAACGCACCAGCCGTGTGCACGGATGCAGAGGGTCGTCGCTGCGCAGAATAACACGTCCGGCAAGCGACAGGGGTCGGTCGAACCAGGTGTACATAATCGGACCGCCGTAAACCTCGGTGTTCAGTTTAAGCATCCGGCCGTCCGAAACCATCTCGCAATTGGGCTTTACGCGGAAACAAGGCGAGTCGCTGTGGGCGGAAATAATGCGGAATGCGCCGCCATTTGGCGCTGTTCCGGCCACAAAGGCGAAAACCGCGCTGCTGTTCTGTGTGGTGTAATACTTTCCGCCGGGGACAATCTCCCAGTGGTCGGCGGCATCAAGATATTTGAAACCGTCAGCCTCAAGGCGCTTCACCACTGTGTCGGCCGCCCAGAAGTTGACAACGGATTTATCAAGGAATTTTATCAGGTCGTTTACCATACTCAAAAATGTATTTAGACCCCGTTCCCCAATATTTGTTAACGCAGGGGTCGCAGATTTCGGTCAGATTTAGTCTTGCAGGTGAAGGAGCATAGCGGGCTATGTGACTG
>SFNC01000120.1 GCA_004554255.1 Bacteroidales bacterium | reverse complement strand
GACCTGTATGCCGCCAATAAAGACATTCTTTCCTCGGACAGCCGACGCAATGGCACGGAAGAGTGGATAAAGCAGCTTAGAATCATTGATTCCACAACCATCACGCTGTTCTCCAATGCTATTTTCAAGGGAGTTGGGCGGCATCCTAAGACAGGAAAGAAGAAAGGTGGCATCAAGGTACACTCTGTAATACACGCCAACGAGGGCGTTCCCTGCGATGTGCAGTTCACTTCGGCGGCAACAAACGATTCGTTTATGCTTGCTCCGTGTCATTACAGCCACAATGATATAGTAGCACTTGACCGTGCATATATCAACTATGCCAAATTTGAGGAACTGACAGACAGAGGTGTGGTATATGTCACCAAGATGAAGAAAAACCTCAGTTACGAGGTTCTTGTGGACTGCATGCATCAGAATCCCCAGGGCCTGATGGAGTACCGAGAGCAGGTGGTGGTGTTCCGTAAAGACGGCATCAACCACATTGCCAGGATAATAACATACGTTGATATTAAGAAAGGCAAGAAGCCTAAGCTTATATCACTTCTGACCAATGACTTCGACATGCCTCTGGAGACAATCGTGGCGATATACCGCCGCCGGTGGCAGATTGAGTCGCTTTTCAAGCAGATAAAGCAAAACTTCCCTCTGAGATACTTCTACGGCGAAAGCGCCAATGCCATAAAGATCCAGATATGGGTAACTCTCATAGCAAATCTACTGCTCTCGGTCTTACAAAGCTCCTTGCAAAGGCGTTGGAGCTTCTCAGGACTGGCCACAATAGTGCGCATCGTGCTGATGTACTATCTGAATCTCGAAAAGTTCCTCAACCAGCCCGATGCAGATCTGAAAATAATGCTTGCTGAAGAATCTGAATCGCCGCCCGACGATTCTGAAAACTGCTGAGGGGGCTTATCTTATACATGAAGTAAGCCCAACTTCTGTCATTCAAGAAGTTGGACTCGACTTTTTATGGTTTAGCGGACAGTAATAATTTCAAATATAAAAGAGAGGTGATAATCAATCTGTAAGTCGTTGATTATCACCTCTTTTAAGTGAAGTCGGGGTGACAGGATTCGAACCTGCGACCACCTGGTCCCAAACCAGGTGCGCTACCGGACTGCGCTACGCCCCGCCATATTTCTGTGCAAAGTTAGCACTTTTTTCCGACAAATGCAAATCTTATCGGAACTGCGAAGTCAGTCCTACCAAAACTTGCGTTATCTGCGTTTTTTGCGTCTGCTGCTACTGCGTTTTTTGCCTTTTGACTTTTTACGAGTGCTGCGCGAATATGATTTTTTGGAGCGGCTGTACTTGCCCTTAACATTAGGGTTGCTACGCGACAAGCCGTCGTAGGCATGAGCAATCAGGTTTGAGCCGATTATTGAGTTCGTAGCCACCTCGCGGTTGTCATCGTTCAGTGAATGTTGCATCAGCCAGTCGTAGGATTCACTGAGATAGAACAGTTTGGCGGGTGTCCCATGCGTCCATCCCGGCACTCTGTTGTAAATCAGTCGGCTGGCTCCACCTTTGGCCTTCATCTGCGATACAATCTTGTCGCTCTGCGACACACTCACGGCACGGTCGGCCGTGCCATGCACCACCCACAGCGGCACCTGGTTGAGAGCCTCATAGTCAGGCGAGGTTCCGCCGCCGCAAAAGGCCATGGCCGCTGCAACCTTATCGGGGTATTTTGCCACAAAATCAATGGTTCCGTAACCACCCAGCGACATCCCAACCACATACACGCGTGCCGTGTCTATCGGCTGGGTGTTTTCCACGTGCTGCAATATGTTCATGATGCGCTGCGGCTGCCATGCGCCGCCCGGGTTCTGCGGCGCGATAACGTAAGCGTCTATCTCACGCCCTTTTTCAATAGCATCAATGGTGCCGTAGCGGCGCACGCGATCAAGCAAATTACCGCAGAGACTGGCGCCGTGAAG
Organism: Bacteroidales bacterium; assembly: GCA_004554255.1. GTDB lineage: Bacteria > Bacteroidota > Bacteroidia > Bacteroidales > Muribaculaceae > CAG-873. The sequence goes on along the minus strand of SFNC01000120.1, from coordinate 3,661 downwards.
AAAGATTATCACCGGCTTGCGCTTAGGACGTGTCACGGTAACCTCAACGCTGTCGCCGGGCGCCGTCTCATTCACTGTTTCCATCTGCTGCTCAGGGGTATACAGCCAATAGTTATAGGCATTTTTCACGTCGCCGAAATGCGGCGTAAGCCCCGATTTCTGCGCGAAAACAGCCATGGCGAACATTACGCTCGCCAACAAAAGGAGTCCCTTGATTTTCATTATTTTACTGTCATTTTAAAAATTTGGTTGCCGCGTGAGCCAACTACTATGCTGTTGCCCACCACTATAGGCGATGACTCGAAGTTGGAGCCCACCTGCTTGCGACATATCACTTTGCCGTCTTTGCCGTCTATAAGATATACGTTACCCCAGCAGTCGCCGGTAAAGACATACATTTTTCCGGTCTCATTTACCAGCGACACCGGCGACGACCACCCGTATGTTCTCAGTTTTGTGGTGTAAACCGTACTTCCGTCCCTACGGTCAATAGCCACGAAGTGCCCGTTACGCACAGAGCCTTCGTTAAGCACACAGTGTGCATAGATAATATCCTTGCAGTCTCCGCTACCCAACAGCGGCGTGGAATAATATCCGCCGTCGAAGTGCTTTCCATCGCCCTCGAAACGTCTCGCCGGAGTGTTGTGTACCCATACCTCACTGCCGTCCAGAGCGTTGAGTTTGGCGAGCTTGGCATCGCCCGAGTGACGGCGGTCCACCTCGCAGCACACATACAGATACGGTACATCGTCCTCTATGGCAAGTACCGGCGAAGCGTCAATGTCATCGCCGAGGAAATAGTACCATACCGGCTGCATAGTGCTGAGGTTCACACAAACCACATGGCCATGATTGTCGCCCACATAACCGTAGTTGCGGTAAACGGCCATGGAACATTCCATGCCGGGCGAGCTACCACCAACGGTGTACAGCAGCGTGGAGTGCAGTTTAAGCTTTCCGGGCAACACTGTATATTTGTACAGTATGCCGTTCTCGCCGGGGCGGAACACGAAATCGCCAAGGCGCAGCGGCGACGAGTCGTACGCGCCCCAGCGGCGTATGGCCTTCGGGTCCTCAGGTGTGAAATCCGTTATGTCATGCTTGTTGAGATCTATCACGAAGGCACCGAAGGGACGAACCGCAGGTACCCCCTGCCCTACATAGAGATTGCCGTTCAGCGTGGGGTCAAGCGACGGAGTGCCTTTTATGGGATTGTCGCGCGTAGGGATGGCTTTTCGTGTAGGCTTTCCCGTGTCGAAATTCAGGAAATATACCTTGCACGCCAGAGAGCCTATTATCAGCTCGCGCTTGCCGAAGTTCTCGTTTACAACGCCCTTGGCCTTGAATTTTTTCATGCACGAGTCCGGCCACTCCACATATAGCGGCTGTCCGGTCCATCCGGTACCGCCGCCCCACTCGCCAAAGTCGGTATGGCGGTAATCGGCCTCGGTAGTATACGTCCAGTCCACCACAATATCCGTGGGAGTCCCCTTTATTTTTCCGCCGAAATCAGCATCGCGGAAAGGATCCTTGCGAAAAGTCATCACACCGGGAGCGTCGGCATAAAACCTGCAGTCAGGCGGTACGGTGCCATCCTTTATGGTATCGTATACGGTAACACGTGCGTTAACCTTGCCGGCCGAGGCGTAAGCGGTGTCGGGCAGCGGCAGAACCGGCTCCACGACAACTGCGGTATCTGCCGCAAGGGTGTCTGCCTCCTGTGTTGCCTTACTCCCTCCGCCGCAAGCTGTAACAAGGCCAAACGCGGATATTATCACTAATTGACTGACTGGTTTCATTGTTTTATGCAAATAGAATATGAAGTGTTTCAAATCGCTCAAGGGATTCCGGGAAATGCCTGGATATGGACGCCCGTATGCGCTCTATGCTCTTCTGCTGCATATCGCCGCTTTTGGAGTAGAATTTATCGGCATAGCATATCAGTTTTTCAAGCAATGTTTCAGGGACAAGGTCCATCGGCGGGAGCGGGAGATGTTTTTCTGCAATTTCTGCAGCGGTAATTCCGGCGCCGGTATGGCGTTCGGCAACACGCGCCGCCCACTCCGGAGCGCCCGTCTCGCGTAGCAATGCCGCCCCCAGCACCCCATGCCGGATATACGGCTCCGGCCCATGACAGTGTATGCCCGGAGCATCCGTCAGGAAAATGCCGATGTCGTGCAGCAATGCCGCCGCACGCACCATATCCTCGTTGAGGCCCAGCGCCTTGCGGCTGTTTATCTCGGCGGCTTTGTCGGCTACGCTACGGCTGTGTTTCAGCAACAGTACGGATAACGCCGTGCCCGGCTCATAGAACCGGGCAAGCAGCAGTTCGGCCTCGACTGGCGTGAGTATTTCGTCGGTTGAAGGCTGTGTCATCGGCAGACAGTCACTCAATAATCTCGCACCAGTTGTGCTCGTCTTTAACCTCGCCGGACTTAAGGCCGCACAGCATATCATACAGCTGCGTGGTAACCGGGCCGGGCTTTCCGTCCTTGGATATCACATATTTGTCGCCGGTATCCAGGTCATCAATCTCCAGGACCGGCGAACATACTGCCGCGGTGCCGCATGCGGCGGCCTCGGAGATTTCGCTGAGCTCGGAGATGGCGATATGGCGTTCCTCAACTTCCAGGCCCATGTCGCGGGCAAGTTGACGGAGGCTCATATTGGTGATGGACGGGAGAATGGAGTCAGACGCCGGGGTGATATACTTGCCGTCCTTTATGGCAAAGAAGTTGGCCGGACCACACTCGTCCAGATATTTCTTCTCCTTGGGATCCAGATAAAGCACCGCCGAGTATCCCTGCTCATGCGCCATCGTGCCGGCAGCAAGCGATGCCGCATAATTGCCGCCTATCTTATAGCGGCCGGTTCCCTTGGGGGCGACACGGTCGTACTGACGTGTGATGCATATCTTGCTGGGCTTGAATCCAGTCTTGAAATAAGAACCGACAGGCGATACAAACATCACCACGCTATATTCGCGGGCCGCCTTGACACCCACCTGCGGAGTCATACCGATCTCCAGCGGGCGAATATACAGCGACGCTCCCGTGCCGTATGGCGGTATAAAACGCGCATTCAGCTTAACCACCATGCGCACCATCTTGCAGAAAATATCCTCGGGCAGAGGCTCCATGCATATACCCTTGGCCGACGATATAAAACGCTTGGCATTCTCGTCCATGCGGAAAACCCTCACCTTGCCGTCCTTTCCGCGATGAGCCTTTAGGCCCTCGAAAGCCTCCTGGCCATAGTGCAGACAGGTCGCCGCCATGTGAATATCAAGCATAGGCGAGGAAGTTATATAGATATCGCCCCATTTTCCATCTTTAAAGTCACATCGAACATTATAGTCGGTGGGATAATATCCAAAAACCAGATTCTTCCAGTCCATCTCAGCCGGCTCAGCGTTAATGTCGAAAGTATTAATGTCGATTACCTCTTTATCCATTATAATTTAATTTGCGATTTATATTAATGTAATGATTCATTTAAAACGTGACAGCGGCCAAAAGATCATTTATAAAGCCGCCAAAGTCTATGCAAAAATAAGAAATATTTATTAGCCCACCAATAAAAGATGCTTAAAAGCATATAAAGAGGATTAAAAGGGGCTAAAAACGTTAAAGAAAGTAAATTTTTACCCAAAAACTTGCAC
>SFNC01000119.1 GCA_004554255.1 Bacteroidales bacterium | reverse complement strand
ATTGATGTTGTGCTGTTGCTTTTTACTGAAAGCTGCTACTAACGACTCATAAATCTACCCTTAATCGTGTATTGGATGATAGTTGCGGATTTTAGGATTAATACCCCGCAAGTCTTTGCCTGGCAACATTTTGCACATTGCGAGGTGGAGTTATCAACACTTTTTCAACATCAATTGTTGAATATTCGTTAAAAATTATACTCCTTTTATGGTGTTTTCGTAAAGAAAAAGTCGTACCTTTGCAGAGATGAATTTAACCGTGCGACATATCGAATGGCTGCTCACCATGCACAATTGCGTGGTGATACCTCGTATCGGCGCTGTTCTGGCGCACGATATCACTGCACGCATCAGCGATGATGGCAGACACATCCTCGCTCCCTGCCGCAACTATACCTTCAATGCACAGCTAAAGGTAAGCGACGGTCTGTTGGAGCAATCCGTAGCGAGAGCCAAAGCCATCCCGCACAGCATGGCAGCACGTATTGTCAACGATGACATTGATGCCATGATTGCACAGTTGCACACTCACGGCCAGCTCTCCTTAGGGCGTATCGGAACCCTTATACACAACAGCAAAGACGACACTACACTCTTTGAACCGTTTGATACTGACGCACTTACGCCCCTCGCTTCCTGGCTGCCGGCAGTTGCCGCCACGCCTATCGGCCGCGAGATTACAAGAGACGAGGATAAAACGGGCGGAGCTATAATTGCCACGCCCCGCGCAAGATGGACACGGGCGGCAAAAGGCGTTGCCGCCGCCGCTGCTGTTGTCGCAATTGCCGTTGTGGCCTCCACCCCCATTTCAGTAGACAATGCCAACTACGCGTCCACTGCACTCCCGCCCGTTTCGGCGCCGCATGCCGCGTATGTTCCATCGGCTGAGATTCCGGTACTGAACCTTTGCGTCAATGACATAAAACCGGTTGAGGTTGACACCGCAGCCCGTAATGCCTGGCAACGCGAACATATTGAACAGGGGTTCGTCATTGACAATGCGGACGATACAGCATTCGCCATTGACAATGTTGAAAACGCCGACATCCAGATAATCCCGGGAACCGAGCCCGGATTCAGCATAAACACGTCCGACAGTTTCTGTGTTGTTATCGCTTCTTTTGCAACAGAACGCGCCGCAAAACAATTCATCGGCGAAGTACGCTACAAATACCGTGGAACCCTGGGCATTCTGCACCAAGGCAAACGATACCATATATATGCCGCATCGGGCAAAGACGAAGCATCCGCACGGGCCCAGCTGAACAACGGCCTCAACAGCGTCTTCGACGCCGCATGGATCTGCCGCAGATAACATCGCGGCTTTTTCGCGACTTTGCCCGTTCCCTGCATCAATATTCCCAATAACATAAACCTATTTGTATACATGGAACAGGAACCTAACAACAACGCTATAAATATTGATCCCGAATCTTTCCGCAACCTGCTTCTGGCCCGCCACAGCATTCGCCGCTATACCGACCGTGCTGTCAGCCCGGACGATGTAAAAAGCATACTTGAATCCGCTCTGCTCGCACCGTCAAGCAAGAGCGTGCGCCCGTGGCAGTTTGTCATTGTTGAAGACAAGGATAAACTCGCGGCAATGGCGCAGTGCAAGCCCGCCGGTGCTCACGCGCTGAAGACTTGCGCGTTTGCAATTGCCGTCTGCGCAGACCCCACCCTGTCCGACATGGTGCTGGAAGATTGCGCTATTGCAGCGGAGATGATGCAGATTCAGGCCGCAGTATTAGGAATCGGCTCTTGCTGGGTGCAGGTACGAAACCGCGATAACGCAGACGGCGAATCGTCCGAGGACACTATCCGTCATATTCTTAACATTCCGCCGTCAATTATGGTGGAATGCGTAATGACTTTCGGCTACTCCGCCGAGACCCGCCGCCCAGTGGACCCCGATAAGCTAAAATGGGAGAAAGTACACGTTGAGGAATGGAAGGAACTCTGAAAAGAGCCGTCATTATCGGCGCCGGCAACGTCGCCACACACCTGGCATCCGCACTTGAAAATACTGCGGGAATAGCCATTGACACCGTCTGGTCGCGCAATATCGAAAATGCCTCACGCATCGCGGCCGGACTAAAAAGTGCCGTAGCCACAGACGAAATATCCGCCATCCCACGCTATGCCGACCTGTACCTTATCGCTGTCAGCGATGATGCCATAGCCGATATCGCCTCATCCATGCCGCCTGTAAACGGTATGGTGGCACACACATCCGGGACTGTACCCATTGATATCCTTGCTACTGTAAGCTGTAAGGGCTACGGCAGCTTCTATCCTCTGCAGACTTTCTCGAAAGACCGGGCATTAGACCTCGCAAACGTGCCGTTTTTCATTGAGGGCAACGACGAAGAAACTGCTAAAGCGCTGTACGGACCGGCCGCTCGCATCTCTACACGCGTCATTTATGCCGACAGCAGCCTCCGCGGCAAATTACACATTGCCGCCGTATTCGCGTCCAATTTCGCCAATGCGCTGTGGGGCGTCGCCGACGACATCCTTGCCGAGACCGGCCTCGGGCTGGACATTCTACATCCACTGCTGGAAGAGACTCTCAGCAAGGCTGTGCTCATGGGGCCGGACAACGCACAGACAGGCCCGGCCAAGCGCAACGACCAACATACCATAAACAGCCACTTGGCAAAATTAACAGATCCCCGGCTTAAAGAATTATATTCCGGGCTCACCAATCTGATAATCGCAAGACAATGTCAAAAATAAACCATCCGCTCACCAATATCCGTGCCATAGCCTTCGATGTGGACGGTGTGCTGTCCCCCACCCTCATCCCCATGAACGAGAACGGCGTGCCCATGCGCATGGCCAATCTCAAAGACGGCTACGCACTGCAGTTCGCCGTAAAGTGCGGACTTAAAATCGCAATTATCTCAGGCGCCAACACCGAATCGCTACGCACCCGCTACGGAGCCCTCGGCATAACGGACATTTACCTCAGCGCCGCGCACAAGCTTCCCATACTACAGAAATGGATGCAGGAAAATGGCCTGAATCCGCAGGATGTGGCATACTGTGGCGACGATATACCCGACATCCCACCCATGCAGGTTGTGGGTCTGCCCGTGGCTCCCGCTGATGCTGCGGTAGAGGTGAAACAGGCTGCCGGATACATCACATCCGCGATGGGTGGATACGGCGTGGCCCGCGAACTCTTGGAACAGATTCTGCGCGCTCAGGGAAAATGGATGCAGGACACTAAAGCTTTCGGATGGTGATGAATATTCTACCACCGGCCCCAACCCGCCTTAAGATTGTTCTGGCATCCGCATCGCCGAGACGCCGCGAACTTCTGCAGATGATTGCTCCGGCTTTCGCCATTGCCGAGAGCCGCAATGTGGACGAGTCGCATCCCAATGACATCAAAGCCCCGGATGTACCTGTATTTCTGTCACGAATTAAGGCAGACGCATACGCTGACTACATAGGCGACAGTATGGTTCTGATAACCGCCGACACCGTGGTGATATGCGATGACAAAATTCTGGAAAAGCCTAAAGATGCCGACGATGCACGCCGGATGCTCTCAGCCCTTAGTGGCCGGGCACATACAGTGGTTACCGGTGTGACGCTACGCACCACCACAAGATCCATATCATTCAGCGAAACTACAACCGTCCATTTTTCAGCCCTTTCCGACAGCGAAATCGAAGATTATATCACCATCTTCAGCCCCATGGACAAAGCCGGAGCATACGGCATACAGGAATGGATTGGCGCCATTGGCATTTCAGGCATAGAAGGCGACTTTTACAACGTGATGGGACTGCCGCTGCACCACCTGTACCGCGAGCTGAAAAATCTCACAATTTAAAGCTCGTCCTCAAGACGCCGTCTCGCCACCACCCATAGGGATGGTGCGGATATCCTCCTCGAATGTCTCCTTGTTTTTCGACCGGTTTCTCAGTCGCGTACGGTAAGCATACACCGTATTCACGGAGTAGCCCATCATCTGCGCTATCTGCCCGGTATCATATATGCCAAGACGCATAAACGCCAGAATACGCAGATCATTGTTCATTTCCTGCTCACCGTCAAGCACTATCTGATGCTCAGGAAGCATCAGCGCATTCACCGATGCCAGAAAGTCGGGGTACAAATGCAGAAATGCCTTGTCAAAAACCTTAAAGAAATCGTTGGTCTGCTCCGTTGCAAACTTATTGCTACGTATCAGCCGGGCCACTTCATCAGCCTTTCCGTTTCGGATTTTGCTCTCTACGCTACGTGCGAACTGCGACATCTTTGAGACCGAGGCCGTACATAATTCTATAAACCGCACCAAATCCACATCGCGCTTACCCATTATCGCGTCAAGTGACAACTTGGTCCGATCGCGAGACACCTTATAGCGCCGCGCCGCGACAAAAACCGCGACCAACAATGCCACCAGCACAATCACAGCCACAAAAATCCAGCCTACGACAGCCTTCAGCGACGAAATATTTTCCTCGTAACTCTGCACCACAGACGGCACATAACGCCCGGAAGTCATAAGACTCAGCACATCATGCGCCTGCGAATCATCATACACCGCGGCCTTAAAATAACGCGATGCAATATCCGCACGCCCGTCAGCCAGCATCTCCTTGCCCACGACAAACAGCGTGGGCACCTCGGTGTTTCCCGCGATCAGATCATTGGTCGAAGCCCTAAGGAGATAGTAGATATATGACGTGCGATCGCCGCGCTGCTTCATAATATCGGCAAGCAGAACCGCCGCCCGAGACGCCAGGACAGACCCCGGCTCCACCATCTCGGCAACATCCTCAAGCAACATCTCGGCCCGGTCAAGGTCCCCGCGCTCCAGACTCTCGCCGCCAAGCGTAAGGCGGAACATGGGACTGTCCCGCATCTCCTCAGGTGCCGTTGCAAGAATCCGGGAACGATAATACGACCGCATGTCGCGATACCGCTCCTCCTCGCCCGGATAGCGGAAATACAACTGCGACATATTATGATAAAGGAAAATGCCTGCCACATAATAATCCATCAGTTGCTCTGTGGACATCGAAGACGTATCTGCCGACGCAAAAAAACGCTCGGCGCGCGTCACCTGGCCCACCATCGGCAACATGGACGCCATCTCCGCCTTAAGAACGGCAACATCCCCGCTATCAGCCTCCGCAAGCAGAATGGCCCTGTGCGCATAGACAATCGCCGAATCCGTATTATATCCGATATAAGCACGAGATACCGTACGCATGGCATCAACAGTATACTTATCCCTTGCCGTCTGCGTAAGCGAACCTATCAGCGCCCTGCGTGTCGCCATAAGATTCTCACGGTCGGCCAAAAGCTTATCAACGCGCGAAACAAGCGTATCCACATCCTGCGTAGTAATCTCCACCGCACCAAAAGCCACACACGGACACACAAAAGCAACCAACGCCGCAACAACAGCACAGACTACAACGCGAATACAGACCATACACCTCATATAAATATAACTCGGATAGAAATGATAATACAGTTTTCAGACCGTAAAATTACATAAAAACCCCGAAACACACCCCATTTACCCATTTTTTTACTGATTTTTCAAAAAAAATCCCCGAAACACTTGCGCATTTCAAAAAAAGTCCATACCTTTGCACCCGTTAACGCCACCAAACATGGTAACAGCGACA
>SFNC01000118.1 GCA_004554255.1 Bacteroidales bacterium | reverse complement strand
TGTTGTAATTCAAATTCCAGCCACGGCGCTTTACAAGCGTAACGCCTACATTGAACCGGCGATTGGTGGAGAATGCCTGCAGGCCAACCTGATATATTCCGCTGTAGTCCAGTATATCCTTATTGTTCATGCCGTCCACAATCGGAATCCAGAATTTTCCGTGCACGGTGAGCTGCGGGTCTATCATGATGTTCGCGCCCAGCGAGATTTTGTTCCAGGACCTGGAGGCATCGCCGTCGCGGCCGTTGGATTCGTGCTCAAGGCAAAGGATAACGCGTCCGATAAAGCGGTTTTTCACAAACAGAGGCTTGGCCAGACCCACACCGGGATTGAAGTTCAGGTCGGTCATAGGCATGGAGTTCTCCAGCACGTTCCAGAACACCTTTTGCGAGTAGAACAGATACAGATAAGTTCCAAACGGCAAGGTCGATTTGGTAAGCCGCTGAGCCACTGATATCTGAAACTTTACGTTAGTGTTTTTATCAGTCATCTTCGGACCTATGGCCGGGCCGAAAATAAAATAATTGTCTTTATAGAGGCCGAAGTAAGGCTGGCTGTCGAAATCCCGCCGCAGTGAGTCGGTATCGAATTTTTCGCCCGCCCCGGATACTATCTGCGCGAAAGCCGCCGGAGAACCAACAGCTATAGCTGCGAGAAGTATCATTATAATCCGGCGCATGACAGTGATAATATCGGTTGGTTTTCTTTAATAGGGTAAATCAGCCGCAAAGATAAGGAATTTTTGATTCATTAGCACCACATTATTAAAAAAAGTATTGCGAGCGAACCTCTATAGCGATTTTTTTGCTTATCTTTGTGGGATAATAACAGAGATTCATGAAACCGTTCAGAAAGACAATCATACTCAGGCTTGTGCTGTTGTGCGCAATCATGATAGCCTTTGGAGCCGGAGAGTCCCTGGCGGGCGAAAAACGCTCGGATATGACCAGCGAACAGCGCCAGCACAAACTTGACAGTCTGGAAACCGCGCTACGCCGCAGTTCCGTACCCCGCGAGCGGTTGCGTACTTTGTATAACATCTACGATCTGTCGCTGCAGAAAAACCGCCGCCGCGACGCCGACCGCCTTTACCAGGCCGCGCTTGTGGCACAGGACTCAATTGCGATACTTGACGCCCTGCGCATTCGCACCACCGAGTGGATGTATAACGACTCGGCACAGAGCCTTATCCAAAAGGCCGCCGAGCTGATGCCGCCGACATCGTACCAGAAAGAGGTGGTGACATACATACGCCTCACCCGCGCGCGCACTGCCGCACGCACCCTCAAGGACTCCGTACGGTCCGAGAAGCTACATAACATGATCATGAATTTCTCCAACGACAATGCCGTAGATCTGTACCGGCGCATAGAAATGCTTGGTACTCTGTGCATCTTCCTTACCGACGGAGCCGCCGGAAAGCTGCTGTTCGACTACATGCAAAAGCTGGAGTCAATGATCAAGCTGCTGCCCCAGGACAGCCCCGGGATTCTGCGCAACTTCTTTTATGCAACCGCCAGTAACGCAGCAACTTTCGGCATGCGCAGCATAGAGGCGATACGCTACAGCAAGGCGCGTCTGCAGATGATTGAGCAGACAGACAGGCGGTACCGCGACGAAGGCAGACACTTTCATAACTTTGACACTGACAAGTATCGCGCATATCTGCTGATGCTGATGAACTACACGGCCCTTACGCCTCAGGAGATTGACCATTACTATAACGAGATAGAGAAACTTAGTGCCACCAATACCGAGGTAGCCGAGGACCGTAACGACACCCACATCGCCGCCGGATTCTATTCTCTGTCCAAAAAGCAATACCACCAGGCGATGGAGCACCTTAAGATCGCCGCCGACGCCTGCGCCGGGACATTTAAGGAAACAATGATTCTGAAAGGCCTGTTGGAGGCCTCGCGCAATGCCGGCGATAAAGATGCCCTGATTTATGCCTACGACTGTTACGTGCCCATTCTGGAAAAACACAGCGCCGGACTGGACCAGGACCGCATTCTGGAGTACCAGATTCTGCACGACATCACACAGCTGAGGAATACAAACGCCTCCCTGGTCTCGAACATGCACAATTCCGAGGTCTCCAAGCGTAATTCAATTCTTTTCATGGCCGGAATTTGCCTGGTGATTCTGCTTATTCTGCTGATATGGATTGTGGTGGCCTTTACCAAATCCCGAAAGATGGCAAAACAGCAGATAGAGCTGAACCGGCAGCTGAAACTGGAACGCGAAGCCATGCGCAAAACAGAAAAGGAACTCATTGCCGCCCGCGACAAAGCCCGGGAGGCAGAGAAACAGGCATCGGACTTCGTAACCATCTTCAGTCATGAGATTTCCGAGCCGGCAAATGCCATCATGGGGTACACTCAGCTGATTGTCGACTCGGTAGAGGGCAAGCGCCGTCAGGTTCTGGAGAGCTTTATCAAGACCATCCAGCTCAACAGCGAGCTGATGAAGACCCTTGTCAACGATGTTCTTGACGCAAGTGAGCTGGAGAACACAAATATTGTGTTGAAATACACCTCCATAGGCATGTACACGCTGTGCAAATTCGCCACCGAGTCCGTAACTGTTAAACCGAACCCGGACGTAAAAATAGAAATTAGCCCCTTGCCGGGAACAAATACCGAGGCAAACATTGACACCGATATAGTACGCGCCAGCCAGGTCCTGGTAAATATCATCGGAAATGCCACAAAGTTCACCGAAAAAGGCTTTATCCGTATAAAATACGGCATAGACGAGTCCCGGAGCCGCGCGATGTTCATCGTGGAAGACTCAGGTCCGGGCATCCCCGCCGACAAGGCCACGTCTGTTTTCGAGCGATTCCAGAAGGTAAGCAAGACCTCCGGCGGTATCGGCCTGGGACTGTACATTGCCCGGAAAGTAGCACGAATGCTGGGCGGCGATGTGGTTCTGGACTCAAGCTACACCCACGGCGCACGCTTCATATTCACAATCCCTGTAAATATGACCGGCAGCGAGTGTCCTGCCGAAGAAAACAACAATAAATAACACCGTAAATTATGGATTACGTTATATTTCCACCCGAAGAAATGCTGGAGGCCACCGTTCACCTCCCTCTCAGCAAGAGCCTTAGCGCCCGCCGCATGCTCATTGACGCCATCTGCGGCACCACCTCACCGGGCGCTGTCGCCGATTGCGATGACATAAAGGTACTTGGCGACGCTCTTGCGGCAGCAGACGGAAGCACTGTCAACGTCGGGGCTTCCGGGACAGCCTTGCGATTCCTCACCGCTTATTTTGCCGCCACACCGGGCCGCGATGTTACGCTGGACGGCTGCGAGCGCCTGCGTCAGCGCCCGCTGTCTATCCTTGTTGACGCTCTGCGCGGCATGGGTGCCGACATACAATACCTTGGCGAGGAAGGCTTTGCGCCCATCGCCATAAAAGGCTCACGCCTGAACGGCGGAGACCTGGAGATTGACGCATCGGTAAGCAGCCAGTTCATCTCCGCGCTCCTGCTGATGGGACCCACCATGCAACACCCCCTGCAGATTACACTGCTTAACAACATTGCATCGGCACCGTATATAAAAATGACGGCCGCCATGATGGAGCAGCGCGGGGCCGACGTGGAGATTTCGGGACAGAAAGTGATAGTACGCCCCGGACAGTATTCGGGCATCGGCGAAGAAATAGAGCCGGACTGGAGCGCGGCATCGTACTGGTACGCGATAACTGCCATTTCTGCCGGATGGGTTACACTGCCGGGCTTGCAGGAAAAGAGCCTGCAGGGCGACAGTGCCATGCGCGTTTTCGGCGAGCAGATAGGCGTGAATACCGATTTCGACGACGAGGACACCCCCGATGGCGCCGCACTGAGCGCCTCGCCCGAGCAATACGGCCGCCTCAGCCTGGACATGTCGGCGACTCCCGACCTCGTCCCGGCAATTGCCGTTACAGCCTGCACCCTGGGTATACCGTTCCACTTCACCGGCGTAAAGACCCTTCATGACAAAGAATGCGACCGCGTGGAGGCACTGCGCCACGAATTACTGAAATTGGGATGCATTCTGGAATGCGACGACAGCGACTCTATGTCGTGGAACGGACGCCGCATGCCGGTAAACGAACGCCCCATCATAGACACATACGGCGACCACCGCATAGCCATGGCTTTTGCTCCGGTTTCGGTATTCGTACCTGGAATTGTGGTACGCGACATTGAGGTTGTGGACAAAAGCTATCCGGGCTTCTGGCGGGATCTTACCGCAGCGGGATTTGTTCTTCGCGAATGGCCGCTGCCCGAGACAGACACCGAGGAGGGCGAGGAAGCATGATAGTATCGCTGATAATCCTGGGCGCACTGCTTGGCGTGGGCTCGCTCTGCTATGCACATCACCGGCTTACCGGAGGTGACAAAGAGGACTCCGAATCTCCGGCAACACCTGCCGAAGCAAACAGTTGCGACGATACCGAGCCGCAAGTATGCTGCGGACAGCATTTGGTGTGCGAAAAAACGTCTCTGTTGGTCGACGAAACGGCACAGCCGGAGTACTTTGACGATGAGGAACTTGACGAGTTCCGCGGTCGCGACGCCATGACATATACCGCCGCTGAAGCAGACCGCTTCCGCGACGTACTGCTGACGCTAAACCCCGACGAAATCCCGGCCTGGGCACGCTCCATACAGCAACGCGGCATAGCATTGCCGCCGGATGTCCGCGACGAGCTGATTATGCTCATCTCGGAACAGCGCTCTGCCCGCTAAACACGTATAACAGCTTAACAATCACCGCATATCATGCTTGAAATGCTTGACTATCCGTTCTTCCGCCTTGCGCTGATAGGGGTACTTATAATCTCGGTATCGGCGGCGGTAATCGGCACATATATTATTTCGCGACGGCTGGTGGCCATTTGCGGCGGCGTGACCCACGCATGCTTCGGAGGCCTCGGCTTAGGGTATTTCCTGGGTCTGAATCCCATAGTCATGGCAGCCGTCTTTGCCGTAGGGTCATCATTGGGTGTGGAGTGGATGAGCCGCCGATTCCATGTCCGCGAGGACTCGGCTATCGCCGTGGTCTGGGCGCTGGGCATGGCTATAGGCGTACTGTTCGTATTCCTGACTCCGGGCTATGTCCCCGAGCTGAACAGTTTTCTGTTCGGCAACATCCTCACTGTCACCACCGGCGACATCTGGGCATTCGCCATATTTACAGTGGCGCTATTAGCGTTTTTAGCCATGTATTTCAAGGAGATAGTAGTGTGCGCTTTCGACCATGACTTTGCCCGCGTGAGCGGCCTCCCCGTAACATTTATCACCACTGTTATGACCGTGATGGTGGCGCTGTGCATAGTACTAACCATCCGCCTTGTGGGCGTGATGCTGCTGATGTCCATGCTGTCACTGCCGATGATGACCGCCGAGACATGGGTTCACCGTTTCGGCCCTCTGATGCGTTTCTCAGTGGTAATTTCGGCTGTCTGCTGTGTGGCCGGACTCTTTATCTCGGCAGTCATAGACGTTCCCGCATCGGCAATAATCGTACTGATAATGGCTACCGTTTTCATTATCAGCCGCATCCTCCGCGCCCTAATCCATCGCCGCTGAGGCAGCTCCGCATCACATACATTAAGACCCCGTTCCCCAATATTTGTTAACGCAGGGGCGGTGTATTTTCGAGGAAATTTCGCAAGTTGAAGAGGGAGTGTAGCGGGCTACATGACCGATG
>SFNC01000117.1 GCA_004554255.1 Bacteroidales bacterium | reverse complement strand
GTCATGGCTTTTTAGGAATAATTCAATGGTTGTCTTATATCCATTCACATATGTGACAACCGAATCAGCCGGGATTCTTTTTGCAATTCGGGCTTAAAAAGACTGATATAACCAGCCTTACGATCAGCCGGATCCGGCGCTTTTATTATTTCCTTAGCATAATAATAAGCCGTATCATATAACTGTTTATTATAATATATATCAGAGGCATAAGCAAGTGAAAACCACTTGAAATCAGGTGTTATTTTGTTGAGTTGATTTCTTATTATACTGATGGCAGTGTCTGCATTGCCCGTTCGATATTCTATCACAGCCCTATAAATCAGTAAATTAGCCTGCTCAGATTGGTTTAAAGTCTTTGAATAGTCTATAGCCCGATTGATGTAAGTTTTAGCTGAGTCATAATCCCTCATTTGCATGTATATATCGCCTAAGAGCTGGTGGTCGTAGGCGAGGTTGAAGGTGTCTTTCTGGATGGAATCCAGGTGGAGGGATTTTTCGATGTATGGGATGGCCTGGCGGTACTGTCGGAGGGTGTTGAGGAGGCGCCCGGTCTGGCTGTAGAGGCGGCCCAGGAGGTCGAGGTTGTCGTCGGGGGTGACGCTGAGGGCGTCCTGGAAGTAGCGGAGGGCTGTGGGAAAGTCGCCGAGGTCGCTGTAGACGCGGCCGCCGTAGTACAGGGCCTCTGGATAGAGGTCGGTGTCGTGGTGCTCGTAGTATTGCATCACGCTGAGAATCAGGCTGTCGGAGGTGTGGGTGACGTAGGCTTTGTCGCGCGATTTCACTGTGAGTAGGTCGTAGTAATGTCGGTCAGACTCGGAGAGTTGCGAGGCGTCAATGGAGTCAAGGGCGGCGAGGGCACCGTGAGGGTTGGCGTCAAGGCTGTCGGCGATGCGCGACAGCCGCGCGTCGTGGGCGCTGCCGCCGCATCCGGCGAGACCGAGACAGAGTATTATTATGGCGATGAGTCGTATCATATACGGGCAAAGCGGTAAATAACAGGCAGTTGACAGGCATAATGATTCGATATGGGCGTTAAATGTTGTCAACTGCTCGCAAAGATAGTTATTTTATGGAGATTGCGCAAGTCGCGCGGGATGAATATTTTAATCTCGCGCAGAGTACGCTAAGCGCGCTGAGGAGTTCTGTGGAACTCTCGCAGAGAAATAATTTAGAGAGGGGAGAGAGCGCGATGGGTGAATATTTTAATCTCGCGCGGGGCGAATTTTTTAATCTCGCGCAGAGAACGCTAAGCGCGCTGAGGAGTTCTGTGGAACTCTCGCAGAGGAATAATTTGGAGAGGGGAGAGAGCGCGGAGGAGTTCTGTGGAACTCTCGCAGAGAAATAATTTAGAGAGGGGAGCAGAGCTCGCGGAGGGAAATCGCCTTGGCGATTTTATGGTCTGTAATTTTCCAATGAGCTGTTTAAACCTTAGCAACATGGTATAAGGACAGCGATAGCGGCCGGGGAAGGCCGCTATCGCTGTGTTGCAGGTTGTTGTGTGGTGGGGAGGTCAGGTCAGGCTGTTGGCGACCTCTACGGCCTTGGTGATGTGCGAGCAGATGTGGTCCTCGCCCACCATGCCGTTTATGCCGGCTTTGGAAAGGGCCTCGCGCACGGTGTCGTTTACGCCCGAGAGTACGATATGGATGCCTTCTTTCTGGGATGATTTTATCAGGATCTCAAGGTTGTGGATACCCGTTGAGTCTATAAACGGCACTTTGCGCATGCGGATTATGCGGACTTTGGGCTTGCGGCCGAGGGTGTTGCGCATAAGATCGTCGAATTTTGTGGCTACGCCAAAGAAGAACGGGCCGTTGATTTCGTAGACTTCCACGCCGTCGTTGACATTCAGCACCTCGTGGTGCAGCATCTCGGAGTTCTCGTCAACCTCAAGCTGTCCGGAGTATGCCTTTATGGCGGTATTTTCCATGACGCGACGCAGGAAAAGTATCACGGCAAGCAGCAGGCCGATTTCTATGGCGATGGTGAGGTCGAAGATTACCGTCAGCAGGAATGTCACCGCCAGCACGGAAATGTCGCTCTTGGGGTTCTGCATTATGGAACGTATTGTGCGCCAGCCGCTCATGTTGTAGCTCACCACTATAAGTACGGCTGCCAGGCAGGCCATGGGAATACGGTTTATCAGCGGCATGAAGAACAGGAATATCAGCAACAGCACTATGGCGTGAATCACGCCGGCAACGGGGGTGCGGCCGCCGTTGGTGATGTTTGTCATGGTACGTGCTATGGCTCCGGTGACGGGGATTCCGCCGAAGAACGGCACGGTGATGTTGGCGATACCCTGGCCGATAAGCTCGGTGTTGCTGTTGGTGCGTGTGCCGGTGACACCGTCGGCCACTGTGGCCGACAGCAGCGATTCTATCGCGCCGAGTATGGCGATGGTGAAGGCCGATGGCAGCAGGTTGTTTATCGTGGCCATATTCAGCGTAAATGCGTGAGGGTGAGGGATATCCGTGGAGAGGTTGCCGAAGCGGTCGCCGATGGTTTCAACGCTTATTCCGGGAATCAGATATGCCGCCGCAGTAACTAATATGATGGCGATGAGCGCGCCGGGCAGGCGCCGCGACACGCGCGGGGTGACTATGATGATGGCCAGCGACACAAGGCCTACGCCGAATGTCGTCCAGTCCACGTTGGCGAGGTTGCGGAAATACATACCCCATTTGGGGATGAACTCGCCGGGGACATCACGGAGCCCAAGGCCCAGGAAGTCGTTGATCTGTGTTGAGAAAATGGTGAGGGCAATACCGGCCGTAAAGCCCACGACAATGGGGTAGGGAATGAACTTGATGACTGTGCCGAGCCTGAAAATGCCTAACAGCACCAGTATCAGTCCTGCCATAAAAGTGGCTATGGCAAGGCCTTCCAGACCAAAGGTGGCGATGATATTGTACACGATTACGATAAACGCACCCGTGGGGCCGCCTATCTGTACGGTACAACCGCCGGCGGCAGATACAATAAAACCGCCTATGATGGCCGTTATAAGGCCTACCATCGGGCTCACGCCGCTCGCGATACCAAAGGCGATTGCAAGCGGCAATGCCACGATTCCTACAACTATTCCGGCCACAAGGTCGCTCTTGAACTTGTCCGCCGAGTAATTCTTCATCGCCGATAATAACTTCGGCCTGAAATCAATTGGGCTACTGAAATTCATCTTTTTTAATTGTCAAAAATCTTTTACCTATTGAAAAATGTGATATGTCTTTGTACTGATGTGCAAACGCACCGACAATGCCCGCGGAACATACCGTCAGGCGGACACTGCGTATGATTGTATGTCTATAGAGGAGTCCCGAAAACTCCGAGGAAGAAAGTGGCGATCCACACGTAAATCACCAGGCCCACCAGGTCGTTGGAAATCTGGATGAACGGGCCGGTGGCCAGCGCGGGGTTGATTTTAAGCTTCTCCAGGGTCAGCGGCACCACCGTGCCGAGGATGGTGGCGAACATCACCACTATGAACAGCGATACGGCCACGGATATGGTGACGGCAAAGTCGCCTGGCAGCATGATGATATTGTAAATGAATATCACTGAGGCGATTATGGTGGCGTTAAGCAAGCCTATAAGGACTTCCTTGCCTAACTGTTTGCTGAATTCGCGGACGTCCAGCGTGCCGTTGGCCAGCGACTGTACCACGATGGCCGAGGCCTGTACGCCCACGTTTCCGCCGGTGCCGCCGATGATGGGGATGAACAGCGCCAGCGCCGTCACAGCCTGCAGCTTGCTCTCGAAAGTGCCAAGTATCAGCGATGCCAGGATTCCCGAGACAATGCCTATCAGCAGCCAGGGGATGCGGGCCTTTACCTGGGCGAAGATGGAGTCGTCGGCGTCAACGTCCGACGAGATACCGGAGGCCAGCTGGTAGTCGCGCTCGGATGACTCGCGCACCTCGTCCATCACGTCGTCCACAGTGATCTGTCCCAGCAGGCGCCCGATGGAGTCGATTACCGGCATGGCCACAAGGTCGTATTTCTCAAAGTCAAGCGCGACCTCGTCTATCGGCGCGTTTGCCTTGACACTGGCCGGGTCGGTTTCCATCACGTGCTTGATTTTCGACACGGACGGGTCGGTAATCATAGTCTTCAGCGGCAGAATGCCGCGGAGTTTATTGTCGTCGTCCACAACGTAGACGTAATATATCTCGTCCATTTCCTCGGCCTGGAGGCGCATCTGGCGGATGCACTCGGGCATGGACCAGTTCTCGTTCACGACGATCATCTCCGTGGCCATCAGACCGCCGGCGGTATCCTCGTCGTACTTTAGCAGCTCCACGATGTCTCCGGCCTGCTCCACATCGTCGATGTGCGAGAGGATTTCGTCGCGCTGTTCCTCGTCAAGCTGCTGTATGAGGTCAACGGCATCGTCGGTGTCGAGGTGGTCAATCTGCTTGGCGATGTCCTCGGCAGGCATGGCCTCGAGGAGCTTCAGACGGTCGTCCTCGTCAAGTTCCATCAGCACATCGGCGGCGGTATCGGCGTCAAGCAGCCGGAACAGGTACTCGGCCTGCTCCAGATCCAGGTTCTGGTACAGCTCGGCGATGTCCGCGGGGTGCAGCGTGGCCAGCTCGGCGCGGGCATCATCGGCATCGTTGTTCTCGATTATGCCGCGGATGCGCTCAAGATCGTCGTCGGTGTATTCCTTCATTGCTTATAATCCTTTACGGAGCCGGTCGGTGAGGTTGGTTAGTTCTATGAATTGCTCTACGGAGAGTTGCTCGGGGCGCAGCGCCAGCAGGGGGCTGTCCGGGAGCGGGGCGTTGCCGGTGAGGCCGCGCAACGAGTTGCGGATGGTTTTGCGGCGTTGGCCGAAGGTGGTCTTTACCACGCTCTTGAACAGCATGGGGTCGCAGCCCAGGTCGGTTACATCGTCGCGGCGCACCATGCGTATCACTCCGCTCTTTACCTTTGGCGGCGGATTGAAGACGTGCTCGGACACGGTGAACAGGTATTCCACATGGTACCAGGCTTGTAGCAGTACGCTGAGGATGCCGCGGGCCTTGGTGCCCGGAGGCGCCGCAAGGCGCTCGGCCACCTCGCGCTGGAGCATACCCGAGCAGCAAGGGATAAGGTCCTTGTTCTCAAGTACTTTGAAGAATATCTGCGATGAGATGTTGTACGGGTAATTGCCGATTACCACAAACTGGCGGCCGCCGAACATCGCCGAGAGGTCCATGGTGAGGAAGTCGCCCTCCACAATGCGCCCGTCCAGTGCTGCGAAATGCGTGCGCAGGTAGGCTACGCTCTCGCTGTCTATCTCAGCCACGGTGACATCGTGGCCGTCGCGCAGCAGGAATTGCGTGAGCACGCCCATGCCCGGTCCCACTTCCAGCACCGGAAGGCCGCGGTAGGAGTCCACTGTCCCCGCTATCCGCTCGGCAACGGACAGATCTGTCAGAAAATGTTGGCCAAGGGCCTTCTTGGGGCGTACTGCTGTCATGGGTTGCGTGGTATTTCGGTTGGTACCCCGAAGGAGAATCGAACTCCTATCTAAAGTTTAGGAAACTTCTATTCTATCCGTTGAACTATCGGGGCGTCTCGTTTTCAGACTGCAAAAGTAATCATTTTTTCCGGAATATGCCGTTGCCCGGCGCGATTATTTACAAAAAAATGGGGATGTGTAGCTGTTCTATGCAAAATAATTGTTACTTTTGTGTGGTATTCGGAATTTAAGACCCCGTTCCCCAATATTTGTTAACGCAGGGGCGGGGTAATATAAATTAAAATTAATAAATAAAACATGCACCCGCGAACAATATAATATTAGC
>SFNC01000116.1 GCA_004554255.1 Bacteroidales bacterium | reverse complement strand
GCTAATATTATATTGTTCGCGGGTGCATGTTTTATTTATTAATTTTAATTTATATTACCCCGCCCCTGCGTTAACAAATATTGGGGAACGGGGTCTTAACCGAGAGACCGGCACAATGGTTCGGGCGGTTACAGAAATTTTTCGCCAAAGCGTATTTTGGCGTCGTTCACCATCTGTTTAATTTCCTGCTCGTGAGCCTTGGGGCACACCAGCAGCACGTCTCCGGCATCGGCGACGATGTAGTCCTTGAGCGAATCCACCACCACGAGCTTGTCGCCACGCACGGCGAAAATATTTCCTGACGAGTTGTAAGCCAACACATTACAGTTCTGCGTTACGTTTGCATCGCGGTTCTTGGGTGAGTTGTCGTACAAGGCGCTCCACGTGCCCAGGTCGTTCCATCCGAAAGTCACCGTCTCCACATAAACATTCGCGGCTTTCTCCATCACGGCATAGTCTATGGAGATTGCGGGGCATGCGCTGAAAGCCTGCACCACCTGCTCGCGATAGTCCGCAGCGGCCGGCGTCATCGTGGCGAAGCATGCGGCGATTTCCGGCGACAACTCGCTGAAGGCCCTGGTGATGGACTTTATAGACCACAGGAATATTCCCGAGTTCCAGAAAAACTCGCCCGTGGAGAGGAACACCTTCGCCAATTCGGCGTTGGGTTTCTCGGTGAAAGTCTTGACCTTACGGATGTTGTCCGTCACCGCCTCGCCTATCTGTATGTAGCCGTATCCGGTTTCGGGGCGCGTGGGGCTTATGCCGAGAGTGAGCAGAGCGTCATGCGACTCCACAAAGTTGAAACCGTCCGAAATGGCCTTCTCGAACTCCCGCTCGCGGGTGATGAGATGGTCGCTTGGGGTAACAATCACGGAGGCGTCGGGGCAAACAGCCTCGATGTGTCGCGAAGCCCATGCTATGCACGGTGCGGTGTTACGGCGGGCCGGCTCCAGCAGGATGTTGTCGGGGTTTATATCGGGCAATTGACCGCGCACCAGGTCGGCGTACCGCTCATTGGTCACGGCAATGATGTTCTCGGCGGGCACCAGAGGCAGAATTCTGTCGTAAGTCATCTGCAGCAGGCTTCGGCCTGTACCGAAAAAATCGATGAACTGCTTTGGCATTTCGGTGCGACTGTAAGGCCAGAAGCGGCTGCCTATGCCGCCGCACATTATCACGCAATATCTTTTGCTTTTGTCTTTCATGTAATAAACTTATTTAGACTGTCCACAAAATTAGTAAAGTTTACGGATAATACACAACTTTCCACTGTAAAAAATACTAAATGCCGAAATTCTCATAAAGACTATAAAGTTAAATCGGTATGTCTGAATTTGTAATGTGCAAAAAAATCCACATTGATTTCACTAAATTTCAGCAGAGGGGTCAGTGGTAGTACGAGTTTGCGGCAACAGGCAGGCGGGGGAGCGTGTCTGTTGCCGCAAAGCAGTATGGGGTGTGGGGTGTGTGCTACGGTCAGCGGAGTGTCATGGTGTAGACTTGTCCGGCGGGGGTAGTGAATATTGCGCGTGAGCCGTCGCGTGAGCAGGAGGGCTCCAGGGCAATGATGGAGTCGGGAGTAAGGCGCTGTGTGGCACCGTCGGCGACAGAAACGGCAGTGAGGGCTCCGCTGAGGAAGTTGAGGCCGTCGTCGGTGGTGATAGTGCCTATGACAACGTCGTTTCCGGCCCATACGGGCTGTACAATCTGCGCGTTAACGGGCTGAACGTCCGAGCCGTCCAGGGCGCATGTAAATGCTCCGCGGCCCACAAAATAGAAGAGTATGCGGTTTCCGTCGGGGTTTATGGACGGCCACAGGTAGCTGCCTACACCGAGGGGGTCAAGGGTCTTGGTATCGGCACCGATGGTGATGTCGAGGTGTCCGTAATTGATTGTGGCTACGGGCGTTGCGGCCTCGGGGGCGCGACGCAGTTTGCCGGATGTCTCGCTGCTGCCGGTGGCGCATACCACAGTGCGGCCGTCGGCCACGGCGGTTACCGTGCCGCGTGCGGAGGATATACCGGCGGCGAGGTTACGTGTGGGAGCCACGAGGGTTGCCATGGTGCCGTTGTCGAGCGTGACACTCTCCAGGCTTACGGTGCGCATGTGCGAGGCATCGTAGTGGTTGAGGCGGTATATAACGTTCTTGCCATCGGCGCTGACAGCCAATTTAGATGCTCCGGGAGCGGTGGCCACCACTTTGGCGCTGTGGTTGTCGAAAGCGATGCGCTTCAGACCGTCGGCGGTATTTACCACCAGGAAACTTCCGTCCGGGCTTATTGCCGAGGACTCGGCGGTGACACCGTCAACGAGGCGCGGCGCCGAGGCGTTCACGACCTGTGCGGCGGCAGAAAAGGCAGCAGCAGCAAAAAATGCTGTTATAATTGTTTTTTTCATGATTTTTCGGGTTTATACCCCGTTCCCCAATATTTGTTAACGCAGGGGTCGCAGATTTGCAAGAAATCTGCGAGAATACGCTAATATTATATTGTTCGCGGGTGCATGTTTTATTTATTAATTTTAATTTATATTCCCCCGCCCCTGCATTAACAAATATTCTTTCTCCGAAAGCGCTAAGGCAATGAGGGGAACGGGGTCTTAACAATTACTTACTTTATGATTACTTTTTCGGCCTTGCCGTTGCGCAGGCGGATGTACATACCGGGGACGAGCTGTGCGCCGTCGGGCATTTCCACGCCACTGAGGTTGTAATATTTGGCGGGAGCATCGGCAGCGTCCTCGGCTTCAATATCCTCTACGGCCGACGGTTTCTTTTCGGGCTTGTTGGTGAATTTGGTGAGTTTGCTGTCGCGCACCAGGTAGAGGTTTATGTATCCGCCGGTGATTTTACCGGAGTCGTCGCGCTCGGCCTCGCCCTCGCCTGCTGCTGCTGCGTATCCGCCTACATTTACAGAGTTGAGGTTCCAGTTAGTGAGGGCCACGCGCGTGGCGTTGCCGTAGTCGCCGCATGAAATGAGCTTTATACCATAGTTCTCGCCATTGGAGCCATTGTCCGGCTGAACCATATAGTTATAGTCTCCGAAACGGAAGTATGAAGTTCCGTAGGCGTTCTGGCCCAGGGCGGCGTCGGGAATTTTGCACCATGAAGTAAGGTTATGGCCGGGATAGTCCACGTAGTACTGGCGTGCCTCCGTCTGGCGAGAGTTGATGCATATATAGTCGGGGTGTCCGGGCGAGGGAAGCAAGGTAAAGAGTTCGCCCAGCGACGTATACGAGCTGTAGTCGGTGTGGATGTTGCTCAGATACAGGCCCTCCTCGTTGAGGCGCCCGTTGCGGACCTTGAACACATTGTAGCGGATGCCGTCCGACGACCGCTGCGGGTGTACATTGATGGCCGACTGAACAATCATACCCTTTGCCAGCGTGCCGCTGTAGCAGAAGGCGTGGCCGCAGTTGGCCCGATACCATGCGCCGGAAAGAGTGGAGTTGAACATCTCCGTGGGATTGCCGGCGGGAAGGCCTTCGCCGTCCTTATCCCAGCGGTAGAAGCGTGTGCGTCCGCGTGATACGCCGGCGTCACTTGCCTGGCTGTCGTCCGACTGGCAGAACTGCTCTGTGCATACCACCACATAACCGTCGGCAGTGAGAGCCATGTCGCCGATGGGGCGGGCGCCGCCTAAGGTAATGCCATCGAAGGAGAGGTTACGCACTGTGCGCTTCGCATTGGGGTCGTAGACGATAATCAGCGGGTCTGAACCACCGCCTCTTACGCCCATGATGTACAGATATCCGTTGCGGGCAAACACACGGCGGGGCCAGCGTCCGCCCATCTCGGGAATCTCCAAGTCCACATACTCTTGGCGGAGGTTGAATTTAGTGCCGCCCTTAATACCGGTGTCCTTGAGGGGGTCGGGGTAGTTGAGCTCTATAAAGCGGTATGAGCCGTTGCCTTTCTTCATCCACACCTCGGGGTAAATGGTGCTGTTGGCGCCAACGGTGAAAGTCTGCGAGCAATCCTGATAGCCGTCGCAGACGAAATCGGCGGTGTATGTTCCGGGTTCTACGTGGAAGACAAACGCGCCGTTATAGAAGTCGTCGGTGGCATAGCGTGCCACCACGTCGTTGCCGCGGCGCAGGGTTACGAACACACCGTTAAGGGGCTTGAATTTGTCGTTGTTGCTCCAGTTGTGCTTGTAGGGGTCCTGGTAAAACTCCTCGTCGGGGTCGCGTACCACACCATATATTATACCTTTTTTATCTGTGGGCAGACCGAAGTAATCGGCGATGCCACGTGCGTATGCCACACCTTCCACACGGCAGACATCCCAGTTCATGGCGCGGTGGCGGGCCGGGCCGTAAGTGTGGAAGAAACCCTCGGACAGCAGTCCGGGCACGTGGTGGCGCAACACGCCCAGGTATCCGCGGGCATCTCCTTTGCTGGTACCCACCGTAGTGGAATTGTTCCAGCCGTAGAAATCAAGGTCGCCGCTGATATATGCGCTATTGGAGTTGTTATATCCCGTCCAGTGCTGGTGGGTGTTGCCAATTAGCTGCCACCACATTTTCCAGCTCATCTCGCGCGACTGCACCTGCATGTTGTAGTCCAGGGCATATTCGCCGCGCGGCGAGGTGTAGCCGCGATAAAGCATAAGGGGGTAGTTGGTGGCTTCCCACGACTCGGAGGCGCCGGGGGCGTTGGAGTGTATGGACAGGAACATGTCTATGTTGTTGACATCTACCTCCTCGCGCACGGTGGCGAGGTTGGTCTCGTAGTTCCAGTTACGCGACATCACGATGTTGTTGCTGAAGTTACGGGCACCCCAGCTGCGATTGTACCGGAAGCCCATATCTACAAGTTTCTCAAGGACGCCGAAACCCTTCTGCAGGTTGGTGTTGGACTCGTAGAACTTGATGGTGTCCACACCGTCGGCGCCACTGTATCCGATAATGGGCAACGGGCGGTCTATGCCGGTGTATCCGCCATGACCGGGGTCAATGTAAATTCGCAGTTCGCCGGCCGACTTGGCCATAGCGCCGACAGCTGTAGCGGCAGCAGCACAAACAGCTATCATTTTAAGAATTTTCATAGGAATGGTATTATTGGGTTATAGATTGATTGTAAAATTACGAAATTTTTGCACAAATATACGTTTTTTGGGTCGCTGGTGCAAATAAACCGCAAAGATTTTGATGATATTCCCCTTTTTTACTACTTCATGAACACCAGGTACACGGCCACAATGAGCAACACAAAGGCCAGGAAATGATTCCATTGCAACGCCTCGCCACGGAAGACAACGACAGTGAACAGCGTGAACACCACCAGGGTGATGGCCTCCTGAATCACCTTTAGCTGTATCAGCGAAAACGGGCCGCCGTTTCCGGCAAAACCAATCCTGTTTGCCGGCACCTGAAAACTATACTCGGCCAGGGCTATGCCCCACGACAGGAGTATCACCAGATAGAGCGGAGTGTTGGAACTCAGCACTTTAAGCTGCTGTAGCTTAAGGTGTCCGTACCAGGCGAACGTCATGAAAACATTAGCCACCACCAGCATCAGCACAGTATAAAACGCAGTCATATTCAGTTATTGTTAAATGTTTATGTCTGCAAAATTATACATTTTCGCAGACATAGCCCACACAACCGCAAACTTACATCAGTATTTTCTTTTTCTCAAAAAAAATATTACCTTTGCATCCAAAGCGCAAGTTTCTTTTATGCAACGGATTATCCTCAACCGCAACATCATGGATAAGAAAACACTTGAATTTGTAACATACTGTGTCAGCAAACTGTCAAGCTTGTTGAATCTTCCCCAGCGTGAAGTATACCGGCGCCTGTTAAAGTCCGGAATCCTTTAC
>SFNC01000115.1 GCA_004554255.1 Bacteroidales bacterium | reverse complement strand
TCAGTCACATAGCCCGCTATGCTCCTTCACCTGCAAGACTAAATCTGACCGAAATCTGCGACCCCTGCGTTAACAAATATTGGGGAACGGGGTCTAAACAGAAAGAGTGAGAAAACCGCATGGAAAAACGTAGCGAGGCGGAACTGATAACTGTAATTCAAAAAAATCAGGAATCCGGATTCCGATTGCTTCTTGCCCGATATAAGGAACCTGTTTACTGGCATATACGCCGCCTCGTGGTGGCCCATGCCGACGCTCAGGATGTCGCGCAGGAAACGTTTATACGCGTTTTCCGCTCTATAGGACAACTGAAGAAGGACGCCTCCCTGGCTGCATGGATTTACCGCATCGCCACAAACGAGGCCTTGCGATTCATCAGCACCAGAAAGGAGTGCCGCGTAAATATGGACGATGCCGGAGATGAATTCTTCGATGTTATGGCAGACGAGCACGTAGATTACTCCGACCTGGAGAGCGTCTGGCTACAGAAGGCCATTCTCGCATTGCCGCCAAAACAGCAGGTGACGTTCAATCTCAGGTACTACGACGACCTCAGCTACAGCGAGATAGCCGAGATTATAGGCTCTACGCCCGACAGCGCAAAGGCCAATTATCATATCGCAAAAGAAAAAATCATTGATTATTTGAAAAATATAGGTTAAACAATGAAAGAGAACAATTATATAGACCGTATAGGAAGGCGCTTGCCATACAAGACCCCGGACGGATTCTTTGACGCTCTGGAGAATAATGTACTTGATGCTGTGCGTCGCGAGCAGGCGCCGCGCCCCAAAAGAATACTACGCTGGCTCGTCCCGCTCACTGCCGGTGCGGCCGCGGCTTGCGTCGCTATCATGCTGATTGCCAACGCAAACACCGGAGACAACAGGCTCGCCGCAAACACCGGAGACGAGAATCCCGCCGGCATGGAAAATGTGGAATACGCTTTCTCAAACCTCAGCAGCGCCGACCAGCAGTACCTGCTCTCGGTGTACAGCGAAGATTTGTTTATGGACGAATAAAATATATACGATATGGACAGAATAATCAGAATTATACTGCTGACAGCCGCCATCACCCTCGGATGCTTCGGCGCCGTCGCACAAGGACATCAGAGCACTTCGGCATCGCGCGACGAACTCGCTGAGTCACAGGCAAATTACATCGCAAAGGAGCTCGCCATGGACGACGCCACGGCAAAGCGCTTCGTAGACACTTATTGCGAATTCAAGAAGGAACTCTGGAACATGGGCCCCGCCTATAAAAGAAAAAAGGAAAGCAGCTCCGAAACCGAGGCCAGGGACGCCATTATGGCGCAGTTCGACCATAGTCAGAAAATCCTTGACATCCGCAAAAAATACTACGCCGAATACAGCAAGTTCCTCACCCAGCTACAGATAGAAAAGGTGTACAGGCTCGAGAAACGTATAATGAAGCGCCTCTCCAACCACCGCCCCCACCGCAAAAAATAACGCCTCCCCGCAGTTTTTTCCGCTCTGCACCACGCTTTCACCCGCGATTGTGGCTTAATATCAAATTTTTGTGTACCTTTGCCACGGAAATACTAACCAATCATCAGATAACACTAAAAAATGTCTACAAACACAGTCGACAACAAGCGCAAGGTGACCACCGCGCGCCTGGCAGAGATGAAACAGCGTGGCGAGAAGATTGCCATGCTCACTTCCTATGATTATTCTATGGCCAAGCTGGTCGATGAGGCCGGCATAGACATGATTCTGGTGGGTGACTCCGCCTCCAACGTGATGGCCGGAAACGCCACCACGTTGCCCATCACGCTGGACCAGATGATTTATCATGCCTCGTGCGTGACCCGCGGCGTGACGCGCGCCCTGGTGGTGTGCGATATGCCTTTCGGCTCGTACCAGGGCAACTCCAAGGAGGCGCTGGCCAACGCCGTGCGCATCATGAAGGAGAGCGGCGCCGAGGCAGTGAAGCTGGAAGGCGGTGCGGAAATCAGGGAGTGCATAGAGCGCATCCTCACCGCCGGCATCCCCGTCTGCGGTCATCTGGGTCTGACTCCGCAGTCCATCAACAAGTTCGGCACCTACGCCGTTCGCGCCAAGGAAGAGGCCGAGGCAGCACGGCTTATGGAGGACGCCAAGATGCTGGAGCAGATTGGCTGCTTTGCCCTGGTGCTGGAGAAGATTCCCGCGGCGCTGGCCGAGAAGGTGGCCAAAAGCATCTCGATTCCCGTCATCGGCATCGGTGCCGGCGGCGGTGTGGACGGCCAGGTGCTGGTGGTTCACGACATGCTGGGCATCAACAAAGGCTTCTCGCCGAAGTTCCTGCGCCGTTACGCCGACCTCGACACGGTCATCAATGAGGCTGTCTCCCACTACATCGAGGATGTGAAGAGCAGCGACTTCCCCAACGCTCAGGAGCAATACTGATCCGACTCGAGGGGGCTGTGTCAAAATAGGCGCAGCCTCTTTTCATAATATGCTGTAAAACATAAAACAAAGCCCTGACATTCACAAGCCGGGGCTTTGTCATGAGGCTGTGTCAAAATTGATGCGGCTTAACTTTACAGATGGAACAGAATTAGAGAATTCTTATTTAGTTATGGGCGGCCGCGGCGGCGGCTTTTGCGTCGGTCGCTGATGTCGGGCGGGAGTCCGAGGCGGTGGGAGTCATAGAAGGCGTAACGGATGCCGTGGGCGAGGGTTACGGTGTTGATATCATCAGGATCGGGGTCGGGGTTGGTGCGAAGAATGTCGTAGCTGAGTTTTGAGAGCCATACCTGCCAGAGGAGTTCGACGGGCGAAGAGGGTACGGTCTGTTCTGCGAACCGGAAGCAGTCGTCGGACAGTTGTTGGGCCCAGAGTTTGGAGACGCTTCCGATGTTGGTTGTGTTGTCAAAGCGTACGAGGGGGCGTGTGCAAATGAATTTCCTGTCGGAGTCTTTGGATGTCATGGTGTCGCCGCTGACTTTAAATTCGCGAATGCCGTGGAAAGAGAGAGACAGGGCCAGGAGGGTGTTCTCATCGAGACTTCCCTGGAAGGGAGTTTTGCTGAAATTGAGTTTGCCTATTTTTTTGACAAACGGGGAGAAGCAAGTTGTCCATAATTCATTGAGGCTTTGGAGGGGATAGATGGGGAGTTTGTCTTTTGAATCGGTGTCTATGGCTTGGGGACGGCGAGCTTCGACATATGCTGCGATGTTTTTTGCTGAGGCGTGGAGAAGCTGGTCGAGAGCGGGCGCTGAATCGACAATCCATTTCAGCCGTCTGCCGAGGGATGCGGATGAGGCGTTGCCCAGTGGTCGTATTCGTGTCGCAAATTCGGTGAGAGGGGCATGGAGGGGGCCTTCCGGAATTGTTGTTTCCGAGAGGGCATAGAGTCTGGAGGTCCATGATGTGCAGTAGTCCTGCACTTTGCGGCGTGCGGCCTCGGCCTTTTCCAGCAGGGTGGAGTCGGGGTCTGTGGCGGTCAGGTAGGTCTCCATGTCGGAGAGGGATGCGGAGAGTACGCGATAGGCGGGATTGTCGGTTGGAATAAGGCCTATCACGGCCCGGATTTTTTTCGCTGTGGCGTACAACTCGGGTCCCAGTTCTTTGCTGTCGCGTTTTGCGGCTTCGTCTTTTTCGTTGCGGAGCTCGGCAAGTGTGTCGTCGAGGCGTTTTGCTTTTTCGGTGGCGGCGTTCATCTCGAGTTTGTGACGCATACGTATCGCACGAATTATGAGGAAGAACAGTCCTATCATACTGAGGATTCCGATTATTGCCGACGAAGCTTGCTTTATTATTGTGCTCCAGGTGGTTCCTCGTTCCAGCGTGTGCCGGTAGAACTGCGGCTCTTCGGTGAAATCATGTATGCCGCCACGCACGGCGCTGCCGTAGTGTGCCGAGGGTAATATCCAGACGCCATGATTGAGAGTCTTAATCACAACGGCCCCGTTCTGTTGTCCCTGTATTTTATATATGTATGGCTGTTCGTATATGCGGGCTAATTCGGGAAAATGGAATGGCTTCTTTTGGTCGGGATGGTCCGGAAGGAAGGTGTGTAGTCCTTCGCGTGTGCCCACAAAAATCAGGGTGTCTGTGGCAAAAACGCTTTCGGCGCGGTCAATGTCGTTGGTGCCGATGGCATCCACCAATGAGGCCTCACGGTCGGCGGCAAAGTAATAATCGGTCAGTGAGGCCCGGTATATGCCGTTTGTGCATGCCAGGTAAATATGGGAGCTGTTTGTGGATATATCACGAATGCCGGAGACGCTTTTCAGGTCGCCCAAAAATGTGGCTTTGCCATCGTCGAGGCGCCATAGTCCGTTGTGATTGCTCACGCCGTATTTGCCGTGTCTGAAGATGATGCGCTCGGAGGTTTCGTCTATGGGGTTTTGGGGGTCGGAGCAAAGCAATTGGGCGTCGCGTATGAACCAGAATCGTCCTCCGGCGTTGACGGCAGTGCGCTGGGTTTTGAAATCGCCTTGTTTGCCATAATACTGCACGGTATCGCCGTAGCTGCCAATCCAGGAGGTGGCCGGGTCGACATTCAGCGGCGTTCCGCGTTGCCACCCGTTGCGTGCGAAGGCGATGACTCCTCGGGTTCGGGGCCCGTTTGTGTATATCACTTTCAGCGAATCGTTTGTCAGTGTGGCACCCCAGCATCGCATGGAATTGTCTATGGCGAAGGGATTGATTGAATCATTGTCGAAATCGCGTATCGCTATGCGGAAAATTCCGTTGTCGGTGGCGGTGATGACGTGGTCATGGTCGGGGAGGACACTCTCCTGTGAAAACTGAAAGTGCTTGTGGCGATTAGACACCAACGGTCTGACATAGAGTGCGTGAACTTTGTCGGCGGTGGCCAACCGTGCCAGTGAATCGCGGTTGAGGTACATTAGGCCGTTCGATGTTCCCAAAACGACGAGTGAGTCTATTTTGGTGAGTGAGTAAGAGCTGAATCGGATGTCTTTATGTGGTAGCGGACCGTTGTCCGGCGAGGTCACGTAGGCTGTATGCGCCGGAGTGCGGTGGCCAAGCGAGTCGTCGGCATAGCGGACGTACATTACGCCGTGATTGCGTTTGGCAATCAGAAATTCGTAGGGGGAGACGGGGAGTATGTCGTATGTGCTCCAGCCGGCAGTGGAATCGGGCAGCGGATAGGATTCCGTCAACCCGTCCGAGATGCGGTAGCGCGTGAAATGTGCGCCGCGTGAGCCTAAGAGTAAGGTTGAGCTGTCGGATGGCGATGTGGTGACGCATGTCAGGGTGTCGCGGATGGCCTGCATGGCCGGAAGATTGGCGGTGTTGTTGTCGGGACGACTACAACACACTTCCAACAGCATTGCGGCAATCAGTGCGAGCGGTGCGAATATTCGGTTCATCATCGGTTAGATATAAATGGTCGGGCCAAAGGTAAAGAAAATTTTACATCTGTGCAAGTGTTTGATTGACAATATCATATAAATGGTTGATTATCTAACCAAAAAGGTGCAAAAAGGTATTTTAATTACCTTTTTTCAAACGTTGATTTCATGCTCTAAATGTCTTATATTTGCGGCGTGAACAGTAAAATGCAGGCTCTTGGAATAGGCCTCTTTAGGCACGCTTTTAATGAAAAAATCAGCTAAAGAAAGATTTGTTATGAAGATTTTAATTGCTCTATTAGGACTTTTTGGTATAATCCTGATGCTCTCAGGGGCTATTTCCAGAAGTGATACCGGAGAGGGTAGGACTTCGTTTGTCGTGCTTGGCTTTATACTTTTGTTAACGTCTCAGTTCTTTCTTGCTAAGCGACGTGCAGACCTTTCCGCTAACGCTCATATCCTGGGGCTTAACCCATGTTCAAGAGAAGAAGAAGTAAGGTTTGTGACGGACGCT
>SFNC01000114.1 GCA_004554255.1 Bacteroidales bacterium | reverse complement strand
TCTGATGTAGCGAGCGTTATTATTACCACCTCATTCTACGGGTGTGTCAAGATCTCAGATTTTGGCGCACCCGCTTTTTTTGTAAAAATATGTTATTAAACATATAAATTTATATAGTACCAAACCGGATTTCTCTCGGATATACAGGAAACGGACAAAACCGACGCGGCTACATTTCGTAGCCTTCCTATCCGCAATATAGCGGATAGAAACCAATCACTAATATTTATGTTGTCACGTTTCAAACAGCTTTACAAGAAATACACCGGCGGTAATATCCGGCCTGAGGAATTTAAAGAGATGCATTGCTCCCTGGAATCTGTATCCGATGATAATCTGTGGACTGCAATGCTGGAAAGCGCCGACGATGCGCCTGTCACACCTATGCCGCAGGAAATGAAAAATGAGGTGAAGCGCAATCTGCGGCGCTCCGTCATTAGCCAGCGTATAAAATCTTATGCCCGCTATGCAGCGGCAGTGATCGCTCTGATATTTATAACGTCGGCCGTAATTCTCGGCATAAACGCGCCGCACGCCACCTCTTCGATGCAGGAATTCACAGCATCCATCCCGGCGGGAAGCCGCACCAATCTCACGCTCCCCGACGGCACGCGGGTGCAACTCAATGCTGCATCTGAACTGACATTCGGCTGGGACACCAAAGGTGAGCGTGTGGCACACCTCTGTGGCGAAGCATTTTTTGATGTGGCAAAAGACCCCGACCACGCATTCCGCGTAATTGTATCGGATGTGGAGATTGAAGTGCACGGCACATCGTTTAACGTCAACGCCTACGATAACAAGAACATATCCGTGGCACTCGTCAACGGCAAAGTAAGCCTCTGCGGCAGCGGTCTCCGAGGCAACGCCTATATTATGCAGCCAGGCGAAAAAGCTGTGTATAACAATGAAGACCGCTCATTCTCCATATCAAGAGCCGAAATGAACGTGGAGACCGGCTGGACCCGCGGCAATCTGGTATTCAAGCACAAAAAGCTCTCAGAAGTAATTGCAATGGTAGAACGGCGCTACGGCGTAGAAATCGAGATGCAGTGCGACTCGCTTTCCGATGACACCCTTACCGGCAAATTCGGCAACGAAGACATCACCGACGTGCTGTCGTCACTCAGCAATATGTACAAATTCAAATATACAATCAAGAAAAACCATATAACAATTTATTAATAAACCATGAACTCAATCACAAGACAATGGGGAAAGCACCCCGCCTCCGGCAGCCGTAAATCCTGGCTCGTCAGGTTTGTCGCTGCTTTGCTGCTCTTCGGCGCGCTTGCTGTCCCGCAAGATGCCAGCGCACAGTCAGAGCGCGTCACTGTGGCCGGAGAAAATCTCACACAGGTTTTCAAGGAAATAGAGAAACAGACCAATTACACCTTCGTCTACCGCGACGAAATTCAGCCCAATGCCACCATAAAGGTAAAGGCTCAGAACCGTCCGCTTTCCGAAGTGCTCACTGAGATACTTTCTCCGATGGGGCTTACCTACTCTCTGAACAATCGCACAATCACCATTATCCGGGATGCATCTTTGGCAAAGGCCGGCGGCGCCAAAGGAGGTAAAGAGACTACCATCTCCGGCAAAGTACTCGACCAGGAAGGAGAACCGCTCATCGGCGCCACAGTCCTGGTAAAAGGCACAAGCATAGGTGCAAATACTGATGCCGACGGCAACTTTACAATCTCTAAAGTACCTGCGGGCTCAGTGCTCACATTCTCTTATATCGGCTTCACTCCACGCAACATTAAGGCATCGGATACCGCCAAATTAAAAGAGGTGGTTCTTCAGCCCGACAACAAAATCCTCGATGAGGTAGTAGTTGTGGGATATGGCACGATGAAAAAGCGCGACCTCACCGGTGCGGTTTCTACGGTGAAACTTTCCGACACTCCCGTAGGCACCACATCGTCGGTGAGCCGTATGCTCGCCGGTAAGGCTGCCGGTCTGCAGGTGACTACCCCGAGCGCACAGCCGGGCGGTGCCACCAACTTCCTTATCCGCGGTGCCGCTTCGGTCAATGCCAGCAACTCGCCGCTGTTTATTATCGACGGGTTCCCTGTAAATTCCACCAGCGATACCGGCGGCGGTTATTACCAATATGGCGCCAACGACAACATTCTGGGCCAGCTCAACCCCAACGATATCGAGAGCATCGACGTGCTGAAAGATGCCTCGTCGACAGCTATCTACGGTTCTCGTGCCGCCAATGGTGTGATTATCATCACCACCAAATCGGGCAGCCAGGGCGCAGCCAAGGTGCAGTATTCCGGCACAGTGAGTGTGCAGACCATTGCCGACAAATACAAAATGGAGAATGCCGCAGGCTGGATGGAAGCAGCAAATGCTGTGGCATACGATCGCCACATGCGCGACTGTATGTATTATCCTTACGGTCACAGCCGCCAGGATCTCCCTGCATTTGTTCCCACATATTCTGCCGAGCAGATAGCCAGTGCGGCACACGACACCGACTGGTTCGATGAAATCAGCCGCACAGGTTTCCAGACACAGCACAATATCTCCGTTTCGGGCGGCACTCAGATGACCAAATATCTGATTTCGGGCAATTTCTTCAAGCAGGATGGTGTAATAAAGAACAACGACCTCACCCGCTACACTCTCCGCAGCAACCTCGAGCAGAAAATCGGTCGGATGGTGAATGTAGGTCTGAATATGTTCTATTCTTCCAGCACCACACACGACATTCCTCTCAGCGGCCACGACGGTCCCGAATACGACCCCGTCATCACCGTAGCACTGAAAATGAACCCTCTTCTGCCCGTGCGTGACGAGAATGGCGATTACACAATGAACCCCAAAGCGGCATACACCCCCAACCCGGTGTCGATGCTCGACATTCAGAACAAATACTCGCGCGAGCGCCTTATGACCAACGGCTTTATCGAAATCAAACCGTGGGACTTCCTGACCTTCCGCGCCAATCTCGGCCTTGACCGCACCAATATGAAGCGCCGCGTATATATGCCGAAATCCACACTCTATGGTGCAAAAGTAGGAGGACAGGCCAATATCAACGAATTCGACAAGACCGACTATCTGCTCGACCTTACTGCCACATTCAACAAACGATTCGGCGAGCATAGCCTCACTGCTATGGTTGGCTACTCATACCAGAGATTCACCGCAGAGTTTGTAAATGCCGAAAATCAGGACTTTACTATCGAAAGCTTCGGGTATAATAACCTTGGCGCCGGCAACTTCAGCAAACCGGGCGTGGCATCCGGCCGCTCCAGCAGCGAACTGGCCTCGTTCTTCGGTCGTGTCAACTACACCTTCGGCGACCGCTATCTCCTTACCGCAACATTACGTGCCGACGGCGCTTCAAATTTCTCTAAGAACAACCGCTGGGGCTACTTCCCCTCGGTATCTGCCGGATGGCGCTTCTCCAGTGAGGAATTTATGTCGTCGACATCTGAATGGCTCTCCAACGGTAAGCTGCGTCTGAGCTGGGGCCAGACCGGTAATTCCAGCATCGGCAACCGCACTGCTTCGGAGTACAGCCCCGCCATCAAATACAATTTCGGCAACGCACTCCACACCGGCTATGCCCTGTCGCAACTCGGCAACAACAATCTGAAATGGGAGACAACCACCGAATGGAACGTAGGTCTTGACCTTGGATTCTTCAACAACCGCATCAATCTTACCGCCGAATATTATCACCGTGTGATTTCCGACCTGCTCTCTTCACGCACGCTGATGTCATTCAATCCGGTAGCTGCGATTTCCGACAATATCGGCAAAACCCAGAGCCAGGGTGTGGAACTCACACTCAATACCGTAAACTTCAACACCCGCGACTTCACCTGGACTACCGACGTCACGTTCTCCTTCTACCGCGACCGCTGGAAAGAACGCGCCGATTCATGGGTACCCTCGGCATACGAGAAATACGACGGACCGCTCCGCTATGTTGCCGGCTATGTATCCGACGGTCTGATTATGCCCGACGACGAAGTGCCTTATATGGTAGGCAACTATCCCGGACAGATCAAGCTTCTTGATATCGACGGATACTCTTACAATGCCGACGGCACCATTATGGTCGACAAATATGGCATACCGGTGAAGACGGGCAAGCCCGACGGAAAACTCGACGACGCTGACAAAGTGATCTACAGCACCACCGACCCCGGTTATCTCGCCGGCTTCGGCAACACGCTCCGCTACAAGAACTTCGACTTCAATATCTATTTCTACGGAATGTTCCAGGTGTTCAAGAATGGCAGTTATCTCGACCAGACCGACTATTTCAATAATATCGACAACTACCAGAACATCACCACTGCCTGGCGCGATGCATGGTCGGCCTCAAACCCCGACGGCAAGAACCCCGGCTTCAACCAGATTTACAGCGGATACGGCAACGGCGACTTCTTCGCAAAACGATTCTATATGATTCGCTGCCGCAACATCACCTTAGGCTACACGCTGCCGAAAATCAAAGGCATCTCGAAGCTGAGAGTTTACTTCGATGTCAACAATCCGTTTAAAATCACCAATTACAAAGGTCTTGACCTGGAGACCGGCGACACCAATTCTTATCCCAATGTGCGCAGCTTCAGTTTCGGTCTTGAATTTTCACTCTAAAATACTATGACAACATATCTTTATAAAGCTATAATAGCGGCCGTGACTTCGGCTTCGCTCTTGGGAGCATCGTCGTGCACGGATCTCACCGAAGAGTATTACGACACCGTCAATTCGGGTATTTTTCCCGAGACCGAGGAAGATGCCGAAGCGCTGGTAGTGCAGGCTTGCTATTCGCAGTTTCAGGTTAATACCTACGGCACAATAGCCAGCAGCAATATCGATAATATCGCCGTCTTTACAGAGCTTACAACCGACATCGGCAATTCGGCGTGGAAAAATGGCGCTACGAATGACCTTATGCAGGTAAATTTCTCAACAAATACCGGCGTAATCAACACCTACATAAATCTGGTAAAGTGCATTTCAACTTGTCTGAATACACAGAACACCATTAAGGATATACCTATTGAGCAAGCAACTCTTGACAAGCTTAACGGTGAACTCCACTGCGCTATGGGATGGATGGGATATATGCTGCTTGATCTTTTCGGTCCCTTCCAGGTGGCCGACCAGGAGCATCTCGATCACCCCTACGACGTGATTCCTCTCCCGCGTCTATCGTATGAAGAATCGGTCAACTTCATCGAAAGCAACCTTCTGGAGGCTATTAAGCTTCTGCCTGCCCGATACAGATATGGTTCCGAAAACTATGGACGTTTCAGCCGCGGCGTAGCATATACCATTCTGATGAAGCTTTATATGCACGAGAAAAACTGGGCGAAAGCCGTGGAATGTGGCCGTGAACTCATGAAAGCCGAATATGGCTATGACCTCGTGCCTCATTACGCCGACATATTCACACTCGATAACGAAGGCAACGACGAGACCATTTATGCCGGATGCTGTAGCGTTTGGTCTATCCAAAAAGGTATTGAAGCAGCTTAAGATTGAATTTGCAGATGAATTAGATGCTGCACCAGTTCTGTTTTATAGTGGATTCTATAGTAGCAGTAGTGACAGTTTTGAGCATAGTTTTGAACGTAGCTTCTCTTCAGGCGTATCTACTGTTTCATCAGGAACAAAGCCTTCACCGTATTTCTTGGAATACCAGTATATTCTCTCTTCCTCGGTCATCTCCCTTGTATTGAAAATAGCCATCATATGGCACGGAGGCAATGCCATCTTATCCAAATCGTCCACATTCCACGCCGACAACACGATTCTTCTATCATCTGGATGATTCTTCAACTTGTCTATAATCTCTGCAATCTGATCATGACCGTTCCAATTTCTCCACTGTTTTCCATAAACTGGTCCTAATTCGCCAAAACAATATTTCTGATTTGCAGAATTAGTATACACTACTTGTTTTTTAACATTTTCGATAAAGGCATCTTTTGAACACGGTTTTCCATTC
>SFNC01000113.1 GCA_004554255.1 Bacteroidales bacterium | reverse complement strand
GTCAAGAACAAGTGCGGGTTCGCCCTGGGCGTTGGTGTACTTGTAGATGCGGAAGTTGTGGGTGGTACCGGTAATGTGGTTAACCACGTACAGGTCGTTACCGATAATGCCGATTGCATTGGCAACGCCAACCTGACCACCGGTTGTCATGTTAGCGTTAGAGAGTTCGCCTTTCTTGGTACCGTTCTCGGCATTAAGGATGGTTATAACGGGTAAGATGCTGTATGTGCCGCCGTTGAGGACGTAGAGGTCATTGCCCTTCACGGCCATGTGGCGGGTGAAGGGAGCAGCGTCCTTGCTGAACCAGGGAGCCTGGGCGAGGTTGCCCTTGGCAACTGAGTAGAGCCATTTCTCGGTGAGGGTACCTACCTCGTCGTCGTAGGTTACGGTGGGCTGTTCAGGCTTCGCTGTTCCGGAAAGTGATACTTCTACACTCTGTGCATCCTTAGAGGTGATAACCAGTGTTGCAGTATGGCTACCGGTTGCGCTGGGATGATAGCTGATGGTTGCATTACCTGCGCCGATGAGTGTGGTGGGTGTCACTGAGAACATTGCAGCGTCGCTGCCTTCAATATAAAGCGAGATGTTGCCTTTCAGATTCTGTGCATCAACGTGTATTGTAGCTTTAGAGCTGGCATTCACAGTAGCCTCAAAGCTCTGTGATGTGGTGCTTACACCCAGCATGGGAGTCTGAGATGAAGAGCCCTCGCCCCAGTTCAAGTCGCCCGAACGGTAATAAGCCATACCCTGTGTCGCGCTTAATATCCAGGCTTCCACACAGCCGTCGCTGACGCGGTTTACACGAAGAGCACCGGTGGTGTTCATGTTGCGGGTAGAACCGAGACCGCCCTTGGGATAATCACCGTTGGCAACAGCTGCGGCATCGGCCCAACCATTGGTAACATCGTAGAGACGCATGATACCGCCGGAATAGTTCTCACTGTTATTCAGGAATGTGAATACCATCATGTATTCCTTGCCGTCGTAGGGGAAGGTTTCAAAGTCATTACCCCACTGGCAGCCTTCGCCGGCCATTGAGTATTTCAGTACGCCTGATGTGTTCAGGTATGAGGGCAGACAATATTTACCGTCAATGAAGTAGCCGTCGAACGAGCGACGAACGCGAGTTGACAGGTTTGTAGTCAGAGAGGTGGTACCGTCTTCCTTGGTAGCATTAGTAATTTTCTGCTCAACCTTGTAGCCGGACTGGCCGTATTCGCCGGTAACCTTGTATTCTACAATTCTTACCATCGAGTTATTGTCGTTGGCAAACGACACCCATACGCTGTTGTCCTCATCACCGCTGTATGCCACTGAGATGCAGTCGCCAAGACGAGCAACCTCATTAGGCACTGTGGCAGTCATGAACAGACGTGCGGTAGCATTGTCGTTATCCCATACATAAACGCGGAGTTCATTACCTACAGTCGCGATATTGGATGAGTAGATTTTGCCGTTGAGAACAGCGACGTCGCAGAGAGCAAGGGTGCTTTCGGTAACAGCATCGCCGTTGTTGAGAGTCTTGAGCTCTTTACCTGTTCGGGCGTCCAGAACAACAATTTTTGCATTTTCGGGCTTGGCTGAGGCTACTGTGCAGTACAGTTTGCCATCGGCGTGGTCGAAAGTACGGAAGCCATAAGCGAACGACCCGTTCTTGGCCTCACTGATGTTCCATACTTCCTGGAAGTCCAGAGCAGGAATCTCCACCGGATCATTTGCTGCCTGTATTGTTGCCGCCAGGCTTACGTTTGCCTGACTTGCATTTGTTGACAGCGACAGCGAGCCGGTGTAATTTCCGGGGGTGCTTGTGGCATCGAAAGTCACAACAAGGGTACCGCCGGTGCGGGCATTCCATCCCGATGCGGGAGTCACGGTGAAGCCGTTGCCATCCACAACATATTTAATATCTGATGTCTGGTCTGTAGCTTTTACCACTACATTGGCAGTGGGATTAGAGTCACCCTGTTTTGCCTTGAGGCTTACAGAGGTGGGCGAAACCGAGAATGTGGGGTCTACGACAGCGGGAGGAGTTTGACCGCCTTCGTCGGTAACGTTACCGGTAAGAGCGATCTCCAGGCGGGTGTCGGCTGCAACAGCCAGGATGCCGGTGTATGTGCCGGGGTCTTTTGCGGTATTAAGTGTCACGTTGAGAGTACCGCCGGTGCGTGCGTTCCAGTTGGGCATTGCCTCGATGGTGAACGCCGATGACGAGCAGTTGTATGACATGTCACGCGACAGATTCTTTGCTGTCACTGTAACCGAAGTGGTGGGAGGAGTAGCACCTTTCTTTGCTGTAAGAGAAACCGAAGCCGCATTTGCGGTGATGGAAGGTTCGGGAGCGGCAGCTGAGTGAATAACCGCCTTTACAGACACCTGCTTACGGAGGTCACCGGCCTGGACAGCGATATAGCCCTCGTAAGTGGCGGGATTCTTTGATGTATCCAGGGTTACGATAAGGTCACCGCCGGTGCGTGCATTCCAGTTTGAGCCGGCAGCTACGCTGAACACCGACGTGTTGGATGCGAATGTCATATCACGATCAAGGCTTGAGCCTTTTACGCTGATAGTTGCTGTTTTCTTGGCATCGCCCTGAGTGGCCTCGAAGTTAATGGACGAGGGGCTTACTGTGATGGAGGGAGGGCCGAGAATCACCACTGTGACATTGATTTTCACGCTGGTGTCGCCTGAGTATACGCGGATATAGCCACCGTTGTATGTTCCGGGATTCTTGCTTGTGTCAACACTGATGTTGATCTGACCGCCCGAATACTCGTTCCAGCCGGCAGTGTTGTACTTCAGCACCGAGGTATTGGACACCATCTGAATTGCAGAACCAAGGTTCTCGCCCTTGACGGTCACCGTCTTCATCGGCGAGGAGGCGTTCTGCTGCACTGTGAAAGTGATGTCTGTCTGGGACAGTGTGATTTTGGGGTTGGCCATCTTGAAGGCCATCATCTCATTGTAAACAGACATAATGGAGTTACCGTATCCGCTTGCCGATGCCCAGTTTCCGCTACCGAGGTTTTCCCAGTTGGGAGCCCATCCGCGGCGGCCGTGAGCGAAGCGCGGGTCTACTTTAGTCCATCCGGAAGGAAGGTCCGCCGTTGTAGCGTATGACCACAGGTGCTGCAGCTGCGCGCTAACGCCCTCATATATAGAGCCGAAGATACAGCCTTTTTGACCTTTTACGGTAACGCCGAGACCGCAATAGTTGTGGTCGGAGGGTGTCACCGCTGTTCCGCCGGTGTATTTGAACCATCCGGTCTCAATACACGACTGACACAACGCGATGTCACCGCGGACACCCCATTTTGCGCCAATGTCGTGGAAGTTCTGGGCAATCTCGTATGTAAACGACGATCCGCAGCCCTTAGCCTTGACATACTGATACATACGGTCTGTCGAGGCAACCGGTTTTGCTAAGATTGGCGTGGCAGCCTGTGCGGTCGCTCCGGTCAAAAAGACCAATGCCAGGAGGGTAAATAGTTTTTTCATTGACATTAAGAAAGAAGATTGGGACCCCGTAGGGCGGTCATAAATCTGGATTAATTGTTCGATAATGTTTTATAAATAGTGATTAATTGTTATTACATTTTAAGCGTAATATGGCACAAAGATAGTAATTAATCTTAAAATAATAAAGATTTTTTCAATAAAATTGTAAAGTATTTAACTTAACCGCCTAAAATTATACCACTTTAACCAAAACGCGCACTCCACAATTGTAAATCAATCATAAAATTCGGTACTTGACGCAATAATCATTACCTTTTCCGCCCAAATATTCATTTATTTTAATTATCTTTGTCGTATGAAGAAACTATTGTTACTCCTCACCGTTACCATGGCATCGGCCTGCGCCGCGGCATCGGTCTTTGATACTCGCTCCGCACTCACTCTCGCTGAGCAAAAAAAGCATTATAATAAGATTCGCGCGCGCGGGAACAATTCCGGGAGCACTTTGTACTACCCCACCCTGCTCCGTTTCAATCCCGACGGCGGCCTTGAGTACATAAACAGCATTGGCGGCGTTGTCTTCTACACCCGCGCCGACATGGCGCTGTGCTGCATCCCGCAGGACAATGTGGAATTGCTGGACAACAGCCGCTACATTAACAACGCCGAGCTGATGCGCACTGCCGCATGCTCGCTGGACAAGTCCCGGAGTTTCAGCGGTGTAGATGCCGTGCACAACGGCTCAGCCCCCGACATCCCGGGCTACGACGGCAGTGGCGTCGTAACCGGATTCTGCGACGTGGGATTTGACCCCGGACATGTGGCGTTCAAGGGCCGCGTGCCCATGATGGTGACCTACCGCGACTTTAATGCCATACGGTCTGTATACGCACCCGGCACGACCTTTGACAACGGCGGCGACCTGAAATGCGAGCGCAACGACGAGCTCCACGCGACCCATGTGGCGAACATCATGGCCGGCGG
Source organism: Bacteroidales bacterium (assembly GCA_004554255.1). GTDB lineage: Bacteria > Bacteroidota > Bacteroidia > Bacteroidales > Muribaculaceae > CAG-873. Next base: position 1,598 of record SFNC01000113.1, on the reverse strand, counting down.
ATACAAGGGCAATGCCTTTTATGGCGCTGCTCCCGGCGCCGAGATCGTCGCGACAGTGAGCGAGACGTCCACCATGGCGCTCCTCTGCGGAATTGAGGACGTTATCGCATACGCCCGACTGCAGAACAAGCCGGCTGTCGTGAATCTGTCCATGAGCTCCCATACCGGACCTCACGACGGTACCGACCTCACCAACAGATACCTGGACCTGCTGGGACAGGAGGCGATAATAGTATTTTCCTCAGGCAACAGCGGCGACAGCCGGCAATCACTCTCGCACACTTTCACCGCCGACAAACCCACCGTAACATCATTTTTCGATGCCATCAGCTGGACCGGATTCAACATCCTGGGAAACGCCGATATATGGAGCGCCGACAGCCGGCCTCTGGAGCTACAGCTCGTTGTCTGCGAAAAGCAGAACCATACCATCGTACACAGATCGGAGTGGATAAATCCCGCAGAGGCCGCCACCGCTGCCGGAACAATGATGATAGACATGTCCGATGACGGATGGAACAAGTATTTTCCCGCCGACAACTATGTGAATCTCGCCTGGGGAGTCAACTCTGAAAACAACCGTTTCTGCTATTCCATGAGCCTGAACATCAACCCCACGGAATACGTCCCCGGCCAGCAATTCTCGCTTTACAACCTGGGATTTATAGTGCGTGGCGCAGCCGGAACGGAAATGGACATTTACACCGGCTCGGGACTCGCGCTCATGGACTTCATCCCCGGCTCGGTGCACGGCAATGCCGATGCATCAATCAACAACATGTGCTGCAATTCCAACACCATAAGCATCGGCAGCTGGAACACCCGCAACACCATCCCGCTTTTGGGCGGCGGAGAACACACTTTCAACTTCGGCACAGAGACGCACACCGCCTTCTCGTCATACGCGACACTGCGTGACGGCCGCAAGCTCCCCGACATCTGCGCACCGGGCAATTATGTAATCTCGGCCCTGAGCACCATGTGCATAGAAAACACTGATATAGAGCCGTATCCATGGACTTCGTTCTACGAAACCATTGACAGCCGCAAGCACTATTGGGGCGGGCAATGCGGCACCTCAATGGCCGCGCCGATGGCCGCCGGGGTGTTCGCACTCTGGCTTCAGGCGAATCCAACGCTCAACGTCCACGAAATCAGGGATATAGCCCAAGCCTCGGCTCGACGCGACTTCGCGGACATCTCCGACCCGCACTGGGGCGCCGCCGGGGCTCTTGACGCCGCCGCCGGCCTACGTATGGCCATTGATCGTGCCGGTATAGAAAATGTCGCCAACCCGCTGGTTATCAGTGTAAATCCCGACCACAGCATAAGCGTCACACTCGGCTCGCAACCCGTTCCTTTCTCGGCATACAACATGCAGGGACGCGTCACCGACGCCGCCCGGCCCTTGCCACGCGGAGTTTATATTATTGTTTCACAGGGTTATACCCAAAAAATAAAAATCTAATTTTTTGGGTATTTAAGAAAAAATCACTATCTTCTCAAGTTTGACAGTGGTTATAGGTATATAGTTGTCCTATAGGGCGTTAGCCCTTGCGGTAATGTGCTAATATTTTGCCGGTATTGTTTTTAACTCA
>SFNC01000112.1 GCA_004554255.1 Bacteroidales bacterium | reverse complement strand
TGAAATTACCAAGGAGCAGGATTTCGGGGAGGAACCTTATGAAACGGAATATGGCCCGACATACGATTATACTTATGATGAGAAAGGCGATCCCACAGAGGTCATTGAGTCAATGGTGCAGGATGGTGAGTCAATGCCTTTTATGCGTACTGTTTATGGCGAATATATCGATGTGACCAAAGATGCCGGTATCGGGAATGTCGCTGTTGCTGAGAAAAATGTAGGTCCTGCAGCCGTTTACAACGCTCAGGGTATCCGCGTGGCCACTGTTGCTGACGCTGCCGAGCTGAATCAGCTGCCTGCCGGTCTGTATATCTTCGGCGGCCGCAAATATGTAGTACGCTAAACAGGTCAAAAGCACTTGAAACGCCTCTAAAGGCATCGAAGCGCCTTGAAAGACCTTGAAACGTAACATTTCAATTACGAATATATAACGCCGATTTTGGCATTTCGGCGAAAACTGCTAACTTTGTATGTTTGCAAGTTGAAGGCTTGCAGGCATACATTTTTGTTTTATGAAGCAGCAGCAAAATTTGACCGGAAAACAGCCTGATAAGCCCGAAATACGATCTGATAAAGCAAGAAAGCGGCGGCAGAATCTGCCTGAGGCAGTGGTCGCCGATGTGCGAGAGGCGGCGAAGGTGCTTCGTCGCGGAGGCGTGATTCTCTACCCCACCGACACGGTGTGGGGGATTGGGTGCGATTCCACCAATGCCGAGGCCGTAGCCCGTGTGTTTGCGCTGAAGCATCGTCCCGACCATAAGGCAATGATTGTACTTGTGGCTGACGCCGACGAAGCCGCCGCCTATGTGGAGGATATGCCCGAGGTGGCATTTCAACTGATTGAATATGCTGAGAAGCCGCTGACCATTGTATATGACAAAGGGGTGGGGCTTGCTCCAGACCTGCTTGGCCCGGAAGGTAGCATCGGCATCCGCGTCACCCGGGAGCTGTTCTCCAATGCGCTGTGCCGGGAGTTGGGAAGGCCGCTTGTGTCAACTTCGGCCAATATTTCCGGCGAGCCTGCAGCAGCCACCTTCCCCGAAATTTCCGCTGAAATTCTTGATGGGGTTGACTATGTGGTGAACTACCGCCGCGACGACCTCTCCAAGTCGGCTCCCTCCACAGTGATGCGCCTCTCTGGCTCGGGCGAGTTTAAGATTCTGCGTCCATAACACGCGGATTTACAGCAACTGAATAATTAGATTTAAAGTGACTCTCGAACAACGGCAACGGCTCAGATATGTGACCACAGATTTCCTGGCCACCTCGCTGGCGTGGCTGCTGTTCAATGTGTTTCGCTATCACCAGATAGAAGCTATCGGCGGGTTCAGTACGTTCCGGTCGTATTACGAGGTCAGGCCTGTGTATATGGGTCAGATATTCTTCCCGCTGATGATGATGGCGCTGTATGCCCTGTCGGGCTATTACAACCGGCCGCTGTTCCGCTCGCGCGTGGATGACTTCCTTGTCACGGCTTCCACGGCGATAATCGGTTCGGTGGCTATCTACCTGATGGCGCTGTTCAACGATCCCATTCCCGACCGGCTCAGCAACTTTATGCTGCTTCTTCTGCTGTTTCTGCTGCTCTTCGGGGTGGTATATGCTGGCCGACTGATCATCACTTTGCTTGGGCGCAGAATCGTGAACCGCGGCGATGTGTCACAGCGGTTTGCTATCATCGGCGTCAATGCCGAATCGCGCGAGCTGCGCCGACGGTTGGAGCGCTACCGCAGCCGTGGCAATAGGGTAGTGGCTTATATCGATGCCGAAGCACCCGATGAGGAGCATAAACTGTTTAAACGCTACGATTCCCTCCCGGTATATCCGATAGATAATCTTGCGGCTGCCGTAGAGCGGCAGAATATACAAGGAATTATTCTTACCGAGGAGAGCGGAGCTATGGAGAATCTCTCGGAGACTCTCAATAAGCTTTATCCGCTTGACATTCCTATCTTCCTGTCGCCTAAATCGCTCCAGCTTGTGAGCCGTATGAACCGCGTGGGAGATATTGCAGGCGAACCGCTTGTCGATATCTTCTCGGCGCATATTCCGGAATATACCCGAAACCTCAAGCGCACCGGCGATGTGATGGTCTCAGCGATTGCATTGCTGGCGCTTTCTCCGCTGATGCTGATTCTGGCGGCGTGGATACGCCTCGACTCCAAGGGGCCGGTGTTCTATCGCCAGGAGCGTATCGGATTTCATAAAAAGCCATTCCGGATAATCAAGTTCCGCACGATGATTCCGGAGGCTGAAGCCGAAGGACCACGTCTGTCGGCGGAGGGCGATGAGCGAGTGACCAAGTGCGGCCGGTTCCTGCGGAAATACCGCCTCGATGAGTTGCCGCAGTTCTGGAATGTGCTCTGCGGCGAGATGTCGCTTGTAGGGCCGCGTCCCGAACGTGAATATTTTATCAGTAAGATTTTACAAAAAGCTCCATATTATTCCCTTTTGCATCAGGTGCGCCCCGGGCTTACATCCTGGGGTATGGTGAAACACGGATATGCCTCGACCGTGGATGAGATGATAGAGCGCTCGCGCTTCGATCTGATCTACCTTGAGAATATTTCGCTGATGACCGATATGAAGATTCTGCTGCATACGGTCAATACCGTGCTGACCGGCAGAGGTGTGTGATAGAGGAGTGAAAGTGTTTATTAATAGGTACAACGTAAGAATCAATGCGTGATCCATATCTGCCCGGTAGATTGCAGGCTCCCGTCCACTCCTGGTGGATGAAAATGCTTGCCTGGCGAGAGAAACATATAAAGGAGAAGTCGCTGGTGATAATGCTGTCGCTGGTGGTTGGCATATTGGCCGGCCTCGCCGCGATGGTGCTGAAATGGCTTATTCATTACATAAGCTCTTCGCTCACCGGCTTCGTGACTGTAGAGACCGGCAATTATCTTTACATCATCTATCCTGTGATAGGTATTCTGCTGGCTATGTGGTATGTGCGGTATGTGGTGAAAGACAACATATCGCACGGTGTTACCCGCGTGCTCTATTCTATTTCGCAGAACAAGAGCCGACTGAAGCCGCACAATATGTACACTTCGGTGGTGGCCTCGTCGATAACCATCGGCTTTGGCGGATCGGTCGGAGCCGAAGGCCCGATTGTATTTACCGGCGCTGCCATTGGGTCGAATCTCGGTCAGGCTTTCCGTCTGTCGCCAAGGGTGCTTATGATTCTGGTGGGATGCGGCGCGGCTGCCGGTATCGCCGGCATTTTCAAGGCTCCAATTGCCGGAATGCTTTTCACCCTGGAGGTGCTGATGCTCGACCTAACCACGGTGACGGTAATGCCTCTGCTGATAGCGTCGATCACTGCCGCTTCGATTGCGTATATCTTCACTGGCTACGACCTGGAATTCTTCTTCGTGCAGAGCGAGCCCTTTGTAATGGAGCGAGTGCCCTTCTTCGTGGCGCTGGGCGTTTTCTGCGGACTTATCTCGCTCTATTTCACGAGGGTGATGAATCTGATGGAAAACTTTTTCCGCAAATACTTGCATAAGCAGTGGCAGCGCACACTGGTGGGCGGCACAATTCTCGCCTCGCTCGTGTTCCTTTTTCCGCCGCTCTATGGCGAAGGCTACGGGTCAATCAATTCTCTGCTCAATGGCGACCCCGGGTCGATTGTCGATGGTTCGATATTCTATGGCGACCGCAATAATGTATGGTTCATTATCCTCTACATAGGTATGATTATCGCCCTGAAAGGGTTTGCCACCTCCGCGACCAATGGCGGCGGCGGTGTGGGCGGCACATTCGCCCCCTCGCTGTATGTGGGATGTATGACCGGATTCTTCTTCGCGTTTCTGATCAATCATCTCGGCTTCGGTATGGAACTGTCGGTAAAGAATTTCGCGCTGATGGGAATGGCCGGGGTGATGTCGGGTGTGATGCATGCGCCGCTGATGGGCATCTTCCTCACGGCAGAGATGACCGGTGGTTATGAATTGTTCCTGCCGCTGCTAATTGTGTCTACGCTCTCCTATGGCACAATCAAGATTTTTGAACCATACTCAATCTATACGATGCGACTGGCACGTCGCGGCGAGCTGCTCACTCACCACAAGGATAAGGCGGTGCTCACACTGCTTAAAATGAATTCGGTGATTGAGACCGACTTCCTCACTGTCACACCGGATATGAATCTGCGGCAGATGGTGGATACGATATCGAAGTCAAACCGTAATTTGTTTCCGGTTATCAACGACGACAACCGCTTGATAGGTGTGGTTTATCTCGATGATATCCGCAACATTATGTTCCGCCCCGACCTCTACAAGCGGCTGCACGTGAGCCGGTTTATGACTGCGGCCAGCACACGCCTTCACACCACCGATACGATGGAAACTGTGATGAAGACTTTCGATGATACCGGCGCCTGGAATCTCCCCGTTGTCGACGACGAGGGCAAGTATGTGGGCTTCGTGTCGAAATCAAAAATATTCAATTCCTACCGCCGCGTACTCCGCCACTATTCCGAGGATTAACCGTAAAATAAGTAAAGGGAGTGTGTGTCAAATTTACGTAAATGGCACCAACTTGTAGGGATGCACCCAAGGTACGTCCGCCATACACATTGAATACCAGTAAATTAAAAGGACGCACCTGGGGTGCGTCCCTACAATTTGATACGTAAATTCATTACTGTCCACTAAAAATGGACGGTTCTAAATAATTAAACAAATTCGGTTCATTGGAACCATAGAGATCATTGACATCGTTGATATTCTTTTTGTCGAACAAGTCCCGCAGAGGAGTCTTGTCGGTCAGGGAGATTCCGAAAATCTGTAGAACCTCGTATACGGATCGCTCCAGCTTCATGTCGTGCTGCATTATCGCCACAAGACAGTAAGTGATTATGGCACAGTATATTTGTATTCTGACGGCATTCTCAGAAGTTCCCCAGAACTTCTTTATCTTAAGGTGTTGCTTAACCCATTTGAAAAAGAGTTCGACACTCCATCTGTTTTTGTAAAGGTTTGCAATGACCAAGGCGGAAGAGTCCATATCGTTGGTGAGATAGGTGTAGACAACTCCGTTTCCTTCATCTTTGTAAACCACTCTTCTCAGCTTTTCAGGGTAAACCTTCGAACTTTTATAGACCGTGAACTCGATGACAGAGTCTGACAAAATACCCTTCGGCATCCTTCGTTTCCAGGAAACGACATGGTATTTCACGTTGTTTTTAGCCCTGATCACGAAGCAGGCTCCGATTGCATGGATGCGGTAAAGGTTGGTAAAATCGTTGTACCCGCGGTCGAAGATATAGTAAGCACCTTCCTCCAAAGGGATATGCGGCATCGCCTTGGAATCGTGAACGGAAGCTGTCGTAATATGAATAAAAGCAGGCACTTGCGCCTCAACATCATATAGCGTATGCATCTTGATGCCACCCTTATGCCTGCGGAACTTCGCCCACTCGAACACCGACAGACAGAGGTCAATCGTAGTTGAGTCGAAGGCATAGACATTCCCGCCGAGCTTGAAGATCTCGGTCTGACGCTTGCGCCTCGCCTCGTCAATCATGTAGTAGGCGAACTCCTCGAAGATATGGTAGTCGCGTTGCTCATTGGCTTTGCTAAGATTGCTCCTCGTTACAGACTTACCCATGCCGAGATGATACAGTTTCCCACTGTGCGCCTCAGTGGCGACAATCAAGTCGCGAAGACTCTCGCGATTGGTCAGCTGGCCGAACATCATCGTAAGTAGCTGATTCCAACAGGTAAAGCTCTTGACGTATTTGTCGCCATCGTACTTCTTTACGATTCTTAGAAACTTGAAGTTGTCCATGAATGAAACTAATTGGGCGAAAACGTATTTGTCCTTATTCATAACAGTCTGATTCAGACTGCAAAAGTAATTTCAAATCGTTGCGCAGCAAAATCACTTGTAACAATCAGAATATCAACAAATTCAAAGTACTCTTGTGATTTTTTAGTGGACACTTATGTACTGAAATGTAATAAATATAGAATACCGAGGGAGGAGAGGGGAAGGACATTTTATGGACGTACCCCGGAACGTCCGCATAAGCCTTGGA
>SFNC01000023.1 GCA_004554255.1 Bacteroidales bacterium | reverse complement strand
AGCGGTAAACGGGGGTCGAACCCGCGACCTGCGGCTTGGGAAGCCGCCGCTCTGCCAACTGAGCTATTACCGCATGAATGCATTTGCAAAGGTAATTACTTTTCTTGAAATATGCAAGAAAGAATTTTGTGGCGGGCGGGGGAGGAGATTATAAGATTTAGACCCCTGCGTTAACAAATATTGGGGAACGGGGTCTTATACGACGTATAAGAATTATTGGGACAGGAAAAAGCGGTTGCCGCGCGCGGCAACCGCTTTGCTGAAATGTGATGAGGATGGATGGGAGATTATTTGCGTCGGCGTACGGAGCGTACGGCAGACGATGATGATTTTTTTGGCTTGGCAGATTTTACGCTCTTGGGCTCTTTCTTTTTAGCCGAGCGTTTGGTGGAACGCTTGGTGGGGCGTTTGGCTGTTTTCTCGTCGTCGTTCTCGGCAGAGACGGCTTCTGATGCGTTTTCGTCGTCGGTTTTGGCCGCAACTTCTTTGCCTTCACGCTTTTCGCGAGCGGCGATAACATCCTCGCGGTCGGGAACCCACAGCTTGTCCTCGAACTTGTCCAGGCGCGTCTGAATGCTGTCCTGAGCCCGTTTCAGGTCATCGGGGTCGGGATACATCTGCATCATGGATTTGTTGCGGAGGTTACGCGTCTTGTAAATGTCGCCCTGATATTTTGTGAGGGTGAAAAAATCGTCGTAAGTGCAGGTGGGGAGGTTGTTGTCGTCGTTTGTGAATATTGTCTGCTGGGCGAGCCAGGGGCGAATGTCGGAGTATTTGACCCAGAACATGGGGTATTTTACAGCCTCTCCGCCGAAGTCTCCGCTACGGTGCAGTACGGGGCAGATGGCCTCGACAACGGTTTTCATGCGGTTGTGACGGGTGTCGAACTCCCAGCGTTCAATGACGAAGTAGCTGAGGACCTCGGTGGTGGGCACGTCGCTTTCCTCGATGTTGAATCTGGGGTTGCGCTCTGTGCTGCCCTTTGCGTCGGAGTAGATGATGTGGAATCTGTCCAGCAGGTCGCGAACCTTCACGCGATACTGGTCGGTGAAAATCTCGCGTCCGTCCAGATACTCGTACACGGGAATCTGGTTGTTGGCGACGAGTCGCATGATGATGCGGAAGAGGTTTTCCTGGTCGTCAATCTTGTCTTCGGGGAAATACAGCGCGGCATTTTTGTCCTTGTCGAGGTCAATTTCGCGGTAAATCACGCGCATCCACTGCCTGTCGGCATCGGTGATTGATTTGCCGGCGTCATCGTAGTGGGCCTGCAGACGGTCCGAAACCTTGGGGACATTTTTCTCCTGTTTGTCGCGGTCGCGTCGTGCGCCGCCACGCGTAAGCGTAGAAGTGCTCTGCTGCTGGGCCAGAGCGGCTCCAGCTATTGTAATCGTTGCGGCCACGAGTGCCACTCGTTTTATTATGTTGTTCATAATCATAATCTTATGATGTTTTTATCCGATAATAACCTCCATGGGAGACAGGTCGCGTGTGGTTCCGTCGGGGCCGACAGCCTTAATGCGAGAGATGAAGAATCTTTTTCCGCGAGTAAGGCGCTGGAATGCCTGTCTCTGCTGAGCGGAGAACTTGTTCCCGTCGCTGACGTATGGCATAGCGTTGCCCATAGAGTCGAAGATGATTGTCTCGAAGCTGACGACGCGGAATTTGGTGTCCAGCAGACCATCGTCAATAGCGGCGTCCAGTCCGGGCGCGGCCATCAGGAGGGCTTTGCTGAAGGGCTTACCGCCCTTGTAGTGGTCGGTGTTGCCTTTGCTGTCGCCGAAGGGGATGTATGCCGTCGGGTCGGGCAGTTTGCGTACGCGGAAAGAGGTGGTAGCGACCTGCGTGGGGCGTCCGTCAATGTCGGCGGTCACAGAAATCACCGCCTCCTTGCCAATGGCAGCGGGACGTGCCACCCAGTGGTCGCCGTTGCGGGTGAGGGTACCGTTTGTCATCGAGGCCGATATTCCGCTCATGGGAACGCCGGGAACACCGATGCTCACGGGGTTGTCAATGCCGGCATAGAGGACATTCATCATGGTCGCCGAGACGGTTGCCATAGGCTCCATGACGGTGTATTCCGAGCTGAAGTCGTATTTTGTAACAGTGCCGTCGGCATGCGGCAGTTCAATGAATCCCTTGTAGTTAAAGGTACCTGTGGAGCCGGTGCCGGCGCGATAAATGCCCTTGTCATTGGACAAACGTGTGCCGTTGACAAAGATTTCGGGACGCTGTGTGGTGTCTATTGCCGCCAGTACAATGCGAGCCTGATACTCGCCGCCGCGCATCACCAGTCTGGACTGCGGAATCACGAAGGCGTTCAGCTCGTTTACACGAACGTCTCCGGCGTCCACCTGCTGCAGGAGGTGAGTCAGCGCTTCACCCTCGGCGTACAGGATGTCGTTCTGCAGTTTTGAGAGCAGGGTTACTGCCGCAACCACGGGCTGCTGGTCGAATTTGGCATCCTCCCAGTTTTTAGCCGCCAACTGTCCGGGGAGCTTGATGGGAGCTGTAGACAGCGCGCTTTCAATGCTGCGGCGTTTGGCTGAGTCGGGGACAAATCCGGTGATAAAGCCACGGTATTTGTCTATTCCGAGTCTCAGGCGTTCGCCCTGGCGGTTTCCGGGTGCGAGCATAATCACCGATGCGGCCTCCAGGTCGTCTCGGCTGATTATATCGTCGGGATTTCCGTCGGGGCCGTCGGCCTGTCGTACGATAGCCAGTTTAAAGGAGTCTACAAGCTGGTACATTTTAGCCGTTTCGCGTCGCACCTGACCGGCGCGGTCGAGCCAAAGGGCACCCTTTTCGGGGTTCTGCGCGGCAAATGCCTCGAGTTGCGCGAAAATAGCGGCGTTTCGCTTGCTGACATTGTCGTTCGATCGTGTCAGACCGTCGTGCACCTGCGTGAAGCCATCCAGGACGTCGGAGGAGACGTTGAGGGCAAGCATGGCCGTCAGGACGATATACATAAGGTTTATCATCTTCTGACGCGGAGACAGTCTATTTACGTTTTCGCTCATTATATTATTGCGTGATTATTTTTAAGGGTGTAACAGTCAGTCCCGGTTGATTTCGCTGTCGTCGTGCACATTCTGCATACCGGCGGCCATCATGGGATTGACGGTCATAGCGTGTATCATCTTCTCGTAGACCTTGTTAAGCTGCTGCATGTAGCGCGCCATCTTCTCGGTTTCCTCGCAGTAGCGCTGGCTCTGCTCGGCGCTCTTCTCGTACATGTCGCGGATGTCCTTTATGCCACGGTTCACGCGGTCTATACTGTCCAGCTGGGAAGATATGCTTTTAAGCTGAATCTCGTATATAGTGTTGAGCCCCTGGATGTTGCGGTTCAGGTCCGAGAGTTGTTCCACATATCCTGACGAAGTGCGTGTGATGTCCTCCGAGTTGTCTGTGATGGCGCGGTAAGACTGTAACAGCGTCTCGCTTACAGAGTTAAGAGCGGCGGTGCTTTCGTGCAGTCTGCGCATTTCGTCGGCCAGCGAGGCCATCTGGGCGGTGTAATCCACTGTGGCGTCGGCGGGAGTTGCGGAAGAAAGCGTACCCTCAATGACAACATTGCCGGAGGGCTGATGGGCAGCGTTTCCGCCCAGGATAATCGTTCCGCCTCCGGCAGCCGCGCCGGTGATGTTTACGCCTCCGGCAGCCGCGCCCTCGGCAGCGGCGCCGTTGTCGGCTTCGGCAATGGCTTCGCTCTGTTCCTCCTCGGCGATTTCATCGGGGTCGGCATTGTCAAGGGCAGGGAACGCCTTTTCCCACTTGTATTCGCGCGGGGGACGGTCGAAGGCTGTGAGTACGAACATCAGCACCTCGGTGCCCATGCCTATGGACAGCAGCGTGTTACCGCCGGGCAGGTGAAGGATTTTAAAGAGGGCACCCCAGATTACGATTGCGGCACCGATGGAATATGCAAAGTTAAAAAAGCGCTGGCCTTTGGCTGAAAATATGCCTCCGCCTTTCTTATTTTTCTTCTTGCTCATGGTTGGAAGTTTGGGATTAGACGTTCGCGGTTGCTGTTGGCTAATCGTTTATTATTGAAGGGATTGAGAGTTTTGTTATTTCTTAGCTTTTTTGGTTCCTTTGGCAAAACCTATCTGTGAGCGCACGCAACGGAATCCGATGTACGAGCGCTGTTCGTTCTGGTATTCCCACATGCGGAGGTCCGAGCGGATGTTGTGTGCGACATCTTTCCAGGAGCCGCCGCGCACAATCTTGCGCTTCATCTTGTAGGGGTCTTCCTTAGCGGCATCGTAACGGTACTGCGGGTTCAGGTCGTTCTGCAGCTTGCTGACGCTTTCGGTGAAGGCTGTGGAAGTCCATTCGCTGACGTTACCTGCCATGTCGTAGAGGCCGAAGTCGTTAGGCGCATAAGTGCCGACGCGCGACGTTATCACATGTCCGTCCTTGACATAGTTGCCTTCCTGAGGCTTGAAGTTTGCATAGAAACAGCCCTTGTCGTCGCTCATGGTAAGGTCTCCCTCCCAGGGGTATTTGTTCTCGTTGACACCGGCGCGGGCGGCAAATTCCCATTCGGCCTCGGTGGGCAGACGGTAAGGCTCCACATAGACGCCTTCCTTGCCCAGGGCGCGGCGCAGGTAGTCTGTGCGCCAGTTGGCGAAAGCGCTGGCCTGTTCCCAGCTTACGCCCACCACGGGGTATTCGTTGTATCCGCCGTGGCTGAAGTACATGCGCACGTACGGCTCGTTGTAGGAGTTCTCGAAGTCGTTGATCCAGGCCGTGGTGTCCGGGTATACATTAACTATATAAGTGTTGAGGAAGTCATAGTCGCCGGTGAGGCCGCGGGTGATAGTTTCGCGCACAATCTCGCCCTCGTCGTTGAAGTACGCCGTGTCTTTGGAGATTATGGGCGTGTTGGTGGGCACGGGCAGGTCTGTGTTATAGACTCTGCGGCGCGGGTCAAGGCGGTTTTTACGCTTTGCTGCCTCGGTGTGGTTGTAGATTTCGTATACATAGTTCAGCTGAGTGCCGTCCAGCTCGCGCACACCGGTGATGGGGTTTGTGCGGTAGACAGACTCGATGGCGCGCACCTCGTCCTCGTTGGGATTGCGCCAGGGAATAGCCTTGTTCCAGTTAAGGTGAGGCTTTATGGGGTTTCCGTCGCGGTCTTCAGTGATTTTGAAGTCCTCGTTGCCACCGTAGGCGGGGTCGGCGAGACGTTCGCGGATAATGGAGTCGCGCACCCAGAAAACAAACTGTTTGTATTTTCCGTTGGTGATTTCTGTCTCGTCCATCCAGAAACCGTCCACGCTGATACCGCGTGCGGAAGCCTCGAGGTTCCAGAGCGAATCGGCCTCGGCGGGTCCAACTTTCATGGATCCGCGGTCAACGAGCACCATGCCGTAAGGGGTAGGTTCGGCCCACGAGCTGCCGCTGATGCCCGTGACTTCGCCGCCGGCCGAGCTGGCCGACCCGGTTGCGCATGACACAGCCGCTGCCGAGAGTGCTGCGGCTAATAAACTGAGCAATATGTTGTTGCGTTTCATATCTTGGTGATTGGTATTTGTCTTGATTGGGTTTTGATGTCTTGTTCTGCGTTACATCAGGCGAATGCTTTTGTGGCGGTTCCGGTTTTTGTCGCCGAGGTTCAGTTTCATGCGGTAGCCCACCATAATCTCGTGGCTGCCGCTGGATGCCTTGGCGATTGAGGATACCGGATAGTCGTAGGTGTAACCCACGTAAAAGTTCTTGAATTCAGCGGCGAGAGTTGCTGAAACTGCGTCGTTCCAGCGATATCCTACGCCGAAGCTGAGGAATTTTTTGTAGCGGGCACGGGCCGTGATTTCTGCCGTTGTGAAATTAAAGTCACTCTTGACCAACACAGAGGGTATCATTTCAAATAACGTATTTTTTATCGGAATATTGCCTCCGGCCATAAAATATATCACACGTCCGGCCTTGAAGGAGTATATGTTCTGCGCGTCCGAGCCGGACGAGCCACCGCCGCCGCCATCGGAATTGAGCGTAACCGTGGGCGATGTTATGTGCGTGGCGGATATACCGGCCCACCAGTGCTTGTGCTCGTACCATACGCCGGCGCCAAGGTCAAAGGCTGTACCGTGCACGTCCTGGGTGGGGATTCCGTCGTCGGTGCCCTGGTGGAAGTCATCGTCGTCGGGGATGAAGACTTCCGAGCCCTTGAAGGCCTGGTCGTACATGCCCAGCTGTATCGCGGCGGTAAACTCTCCGCCCCATTTCTTGAACTTGTAACCTATCTGTGCGTCAAGGGTCAGGGTGTTGTACAGGCCGATGCTTTCCTGGCCCATTACTACGCCTACGGCAAAGCGTTTGTTGAGGAATTTAAAGGGCATGTCGGCGCTGATGAGGAAGCTTTTCGGGGCATGCTTTATGCCTACCCACTGCATGCGCGCGCCGCCGTGGATGCTGAGGAAGTCTGTGCGTCCCACGGCCGCGGGATTGTAGAATGTAGGGACTTCGTAATACTGGCTAAACTGCGGGTCGGTCTGTGCCGATGCTGTAAGCGTAGAGGCGAGCGCCAGTATTGCTGTGATAATCAGTGATATACGGCGCATGGTTTATTCAAAATAGAAAGTTAGGACAAACATTTTGGATGTTGCTTTTTTCAGGCTCTGGGTGTATTTAAGCTTGCCGGGGTCATCCACAAGGTCAGGGCGCTTGGTCTGCAGGACATCGGTCAGTCCCAGGCAGAATTTCAGCTCCGGAATAAGCTTGAAATAAGGCAGATACAGGTCGCATCCGAATCCGATGGTCCAGTACAGGTCTGTGCTCTTGAGCTTGATGAAATCGGAGCGTTTTTTGCTGACGTCGAAAGCGGCCATGAATCCGGTGGTTACGTACGGGCGAATGTTGCGCAGGCGTACGGCGCTGTACTTCAGGTCTATAGGTGCCACCACGTATGCGCTTTTCAGATTCTGGCGCTCCTTGCTTTCCGGGTTGTTTACGTCAACAAATTTGATGTCGCGGTTGCCGAAGTACATACCCGGAGATACGCGCACATTAAAGTAATTGTTGAGGCGCAGGTCAAACAGGCCATTCACGCAGAATCCCGGCGAGTACGAGGGCTGGTCCATATACCAGCTTTCGCCGTCCTCGGTGACAAATCCGTTGTGGACAAACGACAGATCTTGTACGAAAGCACCCACCGAGAAGCCCAGATGCCACCGCCGGTTGTCGGCGTATGGGCGGTTGAGGAGCTTGTCGTTGAAGTCTCGCGCAGCCATGCTTTGCGAACCGGAAAGCATGGCCGAGACTGCCACAATAAAATATAATAATCTCTTCATCAGTGTGAGTAAGCGGTTGATTGGTGTAGGGGGCTTTGGCCCTTATCTAATAATAACGCAAAATCCGATTTATTATTGTATAATACCGTAAGAGTGGCACAGTCGCGCCAAAAACAGCCAAAAAATTCATAATACGAGGCTTTTTTAATGGCCAAACACTTGACAAGGGCTTCGGAATGTTGTAATTTTGTAGGCTCAAAGCATTTTTAGGAATCGTAACAAGATAAATGTCCCGAAAAAAACAACCTCATATATCCACCTTCGGGTCCAGGGCTACTGCCGTGGTCTCGCTGGCACTGACACTAATAATGTTCGGGCTTGCGGCACTGACGGTGGTCAGCGCCCATAACGCCGCCGAGAAAGTACGCACCAATCTTACGGTGCTTGTCAAGGTCAAGAGCGACGCCGAGGTGTCGGACGTAAATTCGCTGAAGCAGTTGCTGGCCAAGGCTCCGTACATCCAGAGCCACACCTATACGTCGGCCGATGCAGTCCTATCGCAGGAAGTGGAATATATAGGCGAGGATGTGGCTGCTCTGCTGGATGAGAATCCTTACAGCGCCGAATTTGAGCTTCGCCTTAAGAGCGGGTGGGCCAATGCCGACTCGGTGAATGCGATAATCTCGCGGCTCGGGAAGCACGCCGCGGTGGAGGAGGCTGCCGCAGACACTGCCGCAGTGGTCGGCGCCGATGCGGTATTCCATAAAATTGCCATTGTGTTGCTGTGTGTGGCCGGGGCGTTGCTGCTTATCTCTTTTGTGCTGATTAACAATACGGTAAGCCTCTCCATCTATGGCCGCAGGTTTATAATCCACACCATGAAGTTAGTTGGTGCGACGCCGGGATTTATCCGCCGGCCGTTCGTTACAGCCGGAATCGTCAACGGTATGATTGCCGGGCTGATAGCTGCGGCGGTTCTGGCAGGAATACAGGTGTGGAGCAGCGACCTGGACCCCGACATTGCCGGGACTCTGCTGTGGGAGCACACCGGATGGGTGTATGCTGCACTGCCGGTGGGTGGAATGCTGCTGTGCGCACTTGCCGCGTGCTGGGCAGCAAACCGCTATCTCAGACGCAATTACGATAAGCTTTTCCGCAAATAATAAGGTAACGCACACACGTCACATCACTAAAAAGTAATATATTGAATATGACAGAACAAAAGACTGGCGACTCCAAAAAGTCGCAGAATATAATCCGTGAGGATGTGAACAACCGCCCGTTCAGCCGGCTTAATTTTATAATCATGGTATCGTCGGCATTGCTGATAGTCCTCGGATTTTTGCTGATGACCGGCGGCGGCAGCAGCGACCCCAATGTCTTCAGCCCGGATATTTTCAGCTCCACACGTATTGTTGTGGGCCCGCTCATGGCATTCCTGGGCTTTGTGGGAATCGCCATCGGTATCATAGTGAAACCGAAGAAATAAGTTAACGCAACGTCATTACATAAACTAATAATCGCACATGGAATGGTTAGACGCCCTCTTGCTGGGCATTCTCCAGGGCTTGGCCGAGTACTTGCCCATCAGCTCTTCCGGTCATTTGGAAATTGCTCACGACCTGCTGAATCTTAACACGTCGGGAGCCGACTCACTGCAGTTCGATGTTGTGCTCCACGTGGCTACAGTGCTGAGTACCATAGTTGTGCTCTGGCACGAGTTCTCGCACCTTTGCACCTCATTTTTCACATTCAAGAACGATGCCAACACGCGGCTGGTATGGAAGATACTGGTATCATGTATCCCGGTAATGTTTGTGGGTGTTTTCCTTAAAGATGAGGTGGAGAAGCTTTTCGGCGGCAACCTTATCGTGGTGGGTACATGTCTGTGTATCACCGCGTTGCTGCTGGCTTTCGCATATTTTACGCGTACACGGCCCATCTGGTCGTCGCGTTCCTCGGTAGTAGGCGCGAATGTCGGCCGCGACATCAACTTCCTGGACGCATTCGTAATCGGATGCGCGCAGGCAGTGGCGGTACTTCCGGGCCTCAGCCGTTCCGGTTCCACAATCGCTACCGGTATACTCCTCGGTAACAAGCGCGACAAACTGGCTTCGTTCTCTTTCCTGATGGTCATTATCCCTGTGTTGGGCGCCGCCGTGCTTGATATATATGGCTCACTGACAGGCAAAAAGGCCATTGGAGAAGTAGGGCTTGTGCCTTGTGTGGTAGGCTTCCTGGCCTCGTTCATTGTTGGTTGTCTGGCATGTAAGTGGATGATTAACATAGTGAAGAAAGGCGGGCTGATTTGGTTTGCCCTGTATTGCATTATCGTAGGTCTAATCTGTTTATTTGTAGGATAATAGCGTGAATTTTTTAGACGGAGAAATACTGTATGTGGATAAGCCTTACGGGTGGACGTCTTTCGATGCCGTAAAGCGTATCCGCGGCTCGATACTGCGGCGTCTGCAAATCCCCAAGATAAAGGTGGGGCATGCCGGAACGCTGGACCCTCTGGCTACCGGCGTGATGATTCTCACCACCGGAAAGGCGACGCGCCGCATAGAGGAACTGCAGGCCGGTGTAAAGGAATATATTGCCACTATCGCCCTGGGTGCCACCACGCCGTCATTTGATTTGGAGACGGAAATAGATGCTACGTATCCTACCGAGCATATCACCGAAGAGCTTGTCCGCGAGGTGCTTACGTGTTTCGTGGGCACAATTGAGCAGATTCCGCCCGCCTACTCGGCCATAAAAGTGGGAGGAGAACGGGCCTATAATTTCGCTCGTCGTGGCGATGAGCCGGTGCTGAAACCCAAGATTTTGGTGATTGACGAGATTGAGCTTGTCAGCTTTGAGCCTACTTCCATAACTATCAGGGTGGTATGCAGCAAAGGTACGTACATCCGCGCCATGGCTCGCGACATCGGAGCCGCGTTAGGGTCGGGAGGACACCTGACGGCCCTGCAACGCACCCGCGTAGGAGATGTTACCCTGGATAACTGCGTTTCGGTGGCTCAGTTGGCCGAAATTATCAAGGAGGTTCCCATTGAATGGCCCGAAAATTACAACATCCCTCCCAAATTTATACTTAACGGACAAAATAACTAAAACCAATCAATATATATAAATGAAACTTTCACAGTTTAAATTCCAGCTCCCCGATAAATTAATTGCCCAATATCCCAGCAAAGAGCGTGACCAGTGCCGCCTGATGGTGGTGCACCGCAAATCCGGCGAGATTGAGCACAAGGTTTTCAAGGATATTCTCGGATATTTCGACGACGGTGATGTGATGGTCTACAACGACACCCGTGTATTCCCCGCATGCCTGAATGGAAACAAGGAAAAAACCGGTGCGCGCATAGAGGTGTTCCTGCTGCGCGAACTTAACGAAGGAAATAAACTGTGGGACGTTCTGGTGGAGCCTGCCCGCAAGATTCGTATAGGAAACAAGCTGTATTTCGGCGAGGACGAGTCGATGGTCGCAGAGGTTATTGACAACACCACATCGCGCGGACGCACGCTGCGTTTCCTGTATGACGGCCCTCACGATGAATTCAAGGAGGCGCTCTTCAAACTTGGAAAAACCCCTCTGCCCGAGTATATTACCCGCGAGGTAGAGCCGGAGGATGCTGATAATTATCAGACTATCTACGCCTGCAAAGAGGGTGCTGTGGTGGCCCCTGCCGCCGGTGCGCATTTCTCGCGCGAACTGCTGAAACGTCTTGAAATCAAGGGCGTTAAACAGGCGTTTATCACCGTGCACAGCGGCCTCGGAAACTTCCGCGACATAGACGTTGAGGACCTTACGAAACACCGTATGGACTCGGAGCAGATGGTAGCCGACGAGAAACTGGTGCAGACCGTCAATGCCGCAAAGGACGCCGAACATCGTGTGTGCGCTGTAGGTACTTCGGTTCTGCGTGGTATCGCCAGCGCCGTAAGCATGGGCGGACACATGAAACTGTATGAGGGATGGACCAACAAATTCATCTTCCCGCCGTACGATTTTACTGTTACTGACGCTCTCGTAACAAATTTCCACCTCCCGATGTCCACAATGCTCATGATGGTTGCCGCTTTCGGTGGATACGACACTATCATGCACGCTTATCAGGTTGCCATTCAGGAGGGTTACCAGTTTGGTGCGTATGGCGATGCGATGCTGGTAATTGACTAATATTAATTGTCTATAATAAAGCAAATTATACAGATATGACTAATAATAAAGAGGTGGTTCTCAGTGGTATACGCCCCACCGGAAACCTACATTTAGGAAATTACTATGGCGCGCTCGGCAAGTTCCTCAAGCTGCAGGAAACGCACGATTGCCGCTTTTTTATAGCTGACCTTCATGCGCTTACAACAAACACAGATCCCGACGCCCTGCACCGGAATGTGAAGGGAATACTCGCCGAGTATCTCGCCGCCGGACTGGACCCCGAGAAGGCTTCGATTTTCGTTCAGAGCGATGTGCCCGAACTCAGCGAGCTGTATCTGCTGCTGAACATGCACGTGGGCATAGGCGAGCTGATGCGCACCGCGTCGTTTAAGGATAAGGCACGCAAGGCGCTCGGCCTTGACAAAAAGGACGATGAGAACGAAGACGACATCGAGAAGCAGATTATCGGTGCCTCCACCAACAAACGTGTCAGCGCCGGACTGCTTACTTATCCCACACTTATGGCTGTGGATATTCTCGCTCAGAAGGCGCGCTGGGTGCCCGTCGGCAAGGACCAGATGCAGCACCTGGAGCTGACAAGGCGTTTCGCCCGCCGTTTCAACCAGTTCTATGGCGTGGAGGAGTTTATAGAGCCCGAGAATTTCGAGTTCCGCGATGCGCCTGTCAAGGTTCCCGGACTGGACGGCTCCGGAAAGATGGGCAAGAGCGAGGGAAACTGCATTTACCTGATAGACGAGCCGAAAGCGCTGCGGAAGAAGGTTATGCGCGCGGTTACGGACGAGGGCCCGCAGGCACCGAACTCGCCGATGTCCGAGCCTATCGCCAATCTGTTCTCGTTGCTTGAACTCACTTCAACGCCGGACGTCGTAAAACACTTCCGCGATGCGTACGCCGACTGCTCTATCCGCTACGGCGACCTGAAAAAACAGCTCGCCGAGGATATTCTGAATGTAACCACCCCCATCCGCGAGCGCGTAAACGACATCCTTGCTGATGAGGCATACATGCGTCGAGTGCTGGCGCAGGGAGCCGAGCGCGCACGCGCACAGGCCGCCGAAACACTCGCCGAGGTCCGCCACATTATGGGCATCCGCAAAATCTGATTCCCGCAACTGCCACCGGCAGTCACCACATATAATACAAAATAGGCTGTGTCGTCAAATTTTTCGGCACAGCCTATTTTGAGATTTTTCCATATTATATTTATGGGATTTGATTTTGCATGAGGTGCCAAGGGTTTTATAAAAATCCAAACAATAGAGAGGATAAGGGAAATATAATGCAGATTTAACACAAATTCCGTACTTACACAATTTTATTGTTTATTGCGCATATAAAAAAGAGATTTTTTTTTACGACCGTTAAGCGCGGTAACATAACATAAAAGCACCGCGGCATGCCGCGGTGCTTTTATGTTATGTGGTGGGTTGGGTTTTACTTGATTACACCGTAGCGGCGGAATACTTTTTCTACAGCTTCCAGGGCGTGTGTCACCTGCTCTTTGCTGTGTGTGGCCATCAGCGAGAAACGTATCAGGGTGTCCTGGGGCGCTACTGCCGGCGAAACAACGGGGTTGACGAAGATGCCTTCTTCAAGCAGATCGTGGGTGATTGCGAATGTCTTGTTGTTGTCGCGGATGAACAGCGGGATAATCGGTGTGGAGGTGTTGCCGATTTCGCAGCCCATGCTGCGGAATCCGTCAAGGGCGTAGTTGGTGATTTTCCACAGGTGCTCCTGGCGTTCGGGCTCGGCAATCATCAGGTCAATAGCCTTGAGGGCGGCGGCTGTGGATGCCGGTGTGATGGACGCTGTGAAGATGTAGGAGCGCGAGTGGTGGCGCAGGAAGTTGGTGATTTCCTTGTCGGTGGCAATAAATCCGCCCAGCGATGCGAACGATTTTGAGAATGTTCCCATAATTAGGTCGACATCGTCGGTGAGGCCGAAGTGGTTTACGGTACCGCGGCCGCCTTCGCCGAAGACTCCGATGGAGTGTGCTTCGTCCACCATGACAGAGGCGTTGTATTTTTTTGCCAGTTCCACGATGCCGGGGATGTTGGCAACGTCACCTTCCATGGAGAATACGCCGTCGGTAACGATGAGTTTTACCTTGTCAGGGTCGCATTTCTGGAGCTGTTTCTCCAGAGACTCCATGTCATTGTGCTTGTATTTCAGGGACTGGGAGAATGACAGACGGCGGCCTTCGATGATGGAGGCATGGTCCTGTTCGTCCCAGAGAATGTAGTCCTCGCGGCCGGTGAGTGTGGAAACCACACCGAGGTTCACGCCGAAGCCTGTTGAATAAATCATTACGTCCTCTTTGCCGATGTACTCGGCGATTCTGTGCTCCAGCTGTTTGTGGAGGTCCAGCGTACCGTTGAGGAACGGTGAGCCGGCACATCCCGTGCCGTATTTTTTGATGGCTTCTATGGCAGCCTCTTTGATGCGGGGGTCGTTAACGAGACCGGTGTAACAATTACTGCCAAACATCAATACTTTTTTACCGTTGATGAGTACCTCGGTGTCCTGCTCTGAAGATATTGCGCGGAAGTAGGGGTAGATGCCGGCAGCCTTGGCCTTCTGAGGCTCTGTGTATTTAGCCAGTTTTGTTTGAAGTAACTTCATAGTTCGTGTCGTCTGTGACAATGATGAATTTTAAACTATCCGGTTGGCTTCGCGTCAACCAGGCTACAAAGGTACGGAATTTTTTTTAATTACATCTGTTTTATGCTAAAAAATATGTTTTTCAGCATAAGAATGTTGCCGGAAAATATGTAGGAATATAAAAAATGATGGATTGGCGTAGGGTTTATTTTTTCAGGAAGCGACGGAACTGGCCCTTGTTCGCTGTTGTTTTTCCGTAAGCGACGGCATGCTCGGGACAAATGTGGTAGCAGCGCGAGCACAGCAGGCAGTTTTTGCCCCAGACGGGTTTACCATCGGCCATGACTATGTTCTCCATCGGGCATGATTTGGCGCATTTCCCGCACGAAACGCATTTGTCTGTGGGGTGAAACGGCTTGGCGGATGTGCAGAACGCGTTGAAATAGGGACGTATCACCGCTGTTTTTATCATGGCGAAGGAGCCGGGGACGGTATCGTCGGCGACAGCGTCGCCTTTCGCGATTACCAGTGCGATATGGCGCAGACGGGAGTGGGCGGCGGAGACTTTTGCGTCCTCAACCTGCCGGCTGTCAACATTGAAGCCCTTCATGAACACATATGTGTTGGGCATCTGTACCGAGAATGCTCCGGCAGTCTGCAGGCCGCGGCGGTGCATTGTGCGCCGCCACAGGCGGGCGGTGCGCCCGATGTCGTCGCCGCAGGTGCATACCATCCAATTTGTCAGGCGGTTAGCATCTGCGGAAATGTTTATCCGGGCCATCATCCGGCGGATTTTAACCGGAATGCCCCATGAGTAAACGGGAAACATCCAGATTATGCGGGTGTCGGATTCGGGGACGGTGATTGTATGGCGGTCGGGGCAGGAGAGCATCTCGCCTGTAATCTCAAGTACGCTGTCGCCAAGCAGGGAGGCGAGCTCCCCGGCGCAAAAGCGTGTGTTGCCTGTCCCGCTAAAGTATATAATCATCTGTGCGGCAATTACTTGCGGGTGTTGCGGATGGTGACCTGTGTGGCGCCGTAGCCGTATTCGCGGAACGACGCATCCTGCACGTCATGCCCCTTGAAGAGGTGCGTGAGTTCTTTCATCAGTGCATTGCGGAGAACGCCCTCGCCTTTTCCGTGAATGAAAATGATTTTGCGGCCGATGTTGCGCTGGTTGGCGCGCATCACCTCGCGGAATTTGTCAACCTGCAGATTCAGCATGTCGGCGGGGCTGAGCCCGCGGGTGCTGTCAACGAGTTCCGAGATGTGCAGGTCCACTACCAACGGTTCGTTGGGATTGTCGGCATGGCGCACCACGCGGCGGCGTGCGGGGCGGCTGTCCGTTGTTTTTTTGCGCTGCAATTCCCTCTCAAGAGCTGCTACGTCTATGGACGGCTCGGGAGTGTTGCACGGTTTGTCGTCGCGGACAATCTGAAAAGCCAGCACGGGTGAGTCAAAGTACATGTTCTCGCGGAAGCAGTGCAGCTTGAAAAAACGTGTGGTGTCCACTTTGTACGACACTGTCGCGGGGGCTTTCGGCTCGAACGCGCCACGGCGTTTAAAGGCGATGTACTGTATAGCGATACGGTCGAATTTTCCTACTTCGTCGCCGGTGAAAGTGCCCAATAATACCTGGATGTTCGGTTCCACAACGCCGGCATAGCGTGTGGTCCACAGCCCGTCGTTGTCGTCCTCGGCCGTTAGGAACGAGAAATAGAGGTAATAGTTGGAGTCGTTAACCAGCGATGCCTCGTATGCGGTGCGGCTCATTTCCTTGGGATTTATGGCCTCGAAGCCCAGGACGATGTTCAGTATGTTGCCGTTCGGGGTCTCCTCGTCCTCGTCGGCGTCGCTGAGGTCTTCTGTTGCGGGGGCAACGGCGGGGGGAGGCGTCTGCGGTCTGGACGAAATACCGGGAATGCCCGACTCCGGTTTGCTGTTGTCGGGTTGGGGTTTCACCATCGGAGCGTTGGCGCCGGGTTTGGGACGTGAGGCCTCGTCTTCCTCGGCGGTGCGAACTACCACACATTCGCGCAGAGGCACGGGAGTCTCGAAACCGTCGTCGTCAACTATTGCGGTGTTGCCTTGTATCCGCAGTATGCGGCCGCCGCCTACAGCGTTAAGATATCTAACTATGTCGCCTTGTTTTGCCATAATTTTGGTTATGTTAGCATATAACAAACGCGCTCATCTTGGCGATGAGCGCGTCGGGGTGTATCGGGATGTTATTTGACGCGAATTTTTTGTCCGGGAGTGATTTTACTGTTAGCCTTTATGCCGTTGAGCGCGCAAATCTTAGCCACTGTTGTGTGGTTGCGTGCCGCGAGGCGGCTGAGTGAATCACCTTTACGGACTGTCTCCGTTTTGGAGCCAGACCCTTTATTGGACGAGCGCTTGTTTGAGTAGGTTGCCTGGGTGCGCTGTGCGGTGTAACGCTGAGCGTATTCGGCGTTGGCCTCGGGCGAGTAGTTACGTGCCTGAGTGTAAGTACGTTTGTCGAAGGTGTAGGTGTCGGTGTGGGTTGTCTGGTTTGCGAAGTCGAAAATCGCGGAGGGGTTGATTGCGTAACCCATGTAGCGGGTCTCGAAGTGGAGGTGCGGGCCGGTGGAGCGTCCTGTATTGCCGGCGAGGCCTATGGGAGTGCCGGCTTTTACGTATTCTCCGGGTTTGCAGAGGAATTTGCTCATGTGTCCGTACACGGTTTCCAGGTCGTTGGTGTGGCGAACCACTACGTAGTAACCGTATCCGCGATCTTCGTATTTGGTGAGGCGAACACGGCCGTCGAATGCGGAGTATATTGTGTCGCCTACATGTGCTTTCAGGTCAACGCCTTTGTGCTGTCTGCCGAAACGCGGGCGCCATCCGTAGGGCGAAGTCACGTATCCGCGGCAGGGCATGTGGAATTTGTCAAGGTCTTTAATGACAACCGTCTGGGGAACATGTACATTGCTGTAGCAGTTAACCATGTTTGAGTTCCATCCCACCTCGTAGATGTCGCCTTCCGGCTCTTCTTCCTCGCTGTAGTTGAGGTAGTCGATAGTGGGTTTTACGGATATTGAGTGCGAGATTTTGGCTTGGTCGGCCAGCAGGTCGCTTGCCTGCTGAGTGTGCTGACCCGGCAGGCGATAAGTTTGAGCAATTGAGGTAATAGTGGCGAGGAGTACCACCGCGATTGATGTAGTTAAACGAGAGAGATTCATTGGTATCTGTTTATCTGTCCGTTTCCGGCATGCCGCCGGCGTGTAATCCGCAGTGTTGATATTCAGAATTCGGGATTACTTTCGGATATCTGATGGTTTTGTTTTCTTGACTGGTGATGTTAATTAAAGAACTGGTTTTGTAAAAAGACCGGTAGGGAAGAGGAGGGAGTGTCAGAGGCACTCGTCGGGGCCGTAAGTTGCGGGCTGAACGAGGAGCGAGTACGAGAAAATCTCGTTGTCGGCGAAGAAGCGTTTCACTTCAATCTGACCGTTTTCCACGCTGTCCGAAGCGTGTATTATGTTTTCCTGTCCGCTCATTCCGAAGTCGCCGCGGATGGTTCCGGGAGCTGCCTTGCGGCAGTTTGTCGCTCCGGTCATGGCGCGTACCACTTCAACGGCGTCTTTGCCTTCGAGGCACATTACTATAACGGGAGTGGCCTTCATTGAAGCGAGCAGAGTGGGGAAGAAAGGACGGTCCACAAGGTGGGCGTAGTGCTCACGCAGGATATTGTCGTCCAGTTGCATCATTTTTATGCCGGCGATTTTGAGACCTTTGCGCTGGAAGCGGTCGACAACTTGTCCGACGAGGCCGCGCTGCAGGGTGCCGGGTTTGAGGATAATCAGGGTTTTCTCCATTTCTGTTAGTCTTGATTGGGCACCTTAAAAAATCCCTTAACAAATATTTAGGAAATCAGGTGGTTATTTTTGTCAATGCTCAAAGATACTAAATTTTTTTGAGAAAAAGAAGAAACCGTAGTATTAAATTTTGCTAACGTGTTTCCGCGGTATGTTTATCCGGTATGTAAAGCATTGATTTATAATATGGTATGCAAAAACATGTTTTATAACATAAAAATGAACAACAGTGATTTATATGTGAAAATATGTTACCCAGCCACATTAAATAAAATAAATATTTAAGCCAACAATAAAGGCAAGCCATGTATAGCTTGCCTTTATTGTTGGCTTATCTTGAGTCCGGAGGGGGTCCGGAGTTGATAGCGTAGTTGATTACTGAGCCTGTTCGATAGTAACGGCGCGGTCGAGAGCTACGTATTTTTCGCCGAGGTCGCAGAGGTTGCCGGCGTTGATTGTAGCTGTGATCTGAGATTCGGGAACGCCGAGTTTCTCGAGCTGTTTCTTAACACCGTTCACGCGGTTGTGGCGGAGACGGGTGTTGATCTGG
Source organism: Bacteroidales bacterium (assembly GCA_004554255.1). Lineage (GTDB taxonomy): Bacteria > Bacteroidota > Bacteroidia > Bacteroidales > Muribaculaceae > CAG-873. The sequence goes on along the minus strand of SFNC01000023.1, from coordinate 4,288 downwards.
TCGTTACCGGTGTAGTTGTCGGCCCAACCTGTGAGGATGTAGCGGTTGTTGGGGTTGTCTTTCATTACATCAGCGCAGGCGGTGAGGATCATAACATCTTTTTTGGTGAGTTTGAAGATGTTGATGGGGTAGTAGATGGTAGCGAGGGGAGCTTTTTTAGCTTCGGGAACGGGTTTGTTGAGGGCGTCCTTGAGCTGATCCTCGAGGTCGGCGATGCGTCCTTCAGCAGCTTCGAGGCGAGCGCGGAGAGCGTCGCAGTTCTCGGCGGGAGGACAAACGGGAACCACGGGAGCGTTCCATTCGCGTTTGTTGAAGAGGTAAGTAACGCTGAGGTATGCAGCAAGGTCGTGCGAGGTGCGGTTCCATTTTGTGCCTTCTTCGTCAACGTGGTTGTCGAGGCCGCTGTAGCGAACGTCAAGAGCGATCTGTACCTGTTTGCTTACGTTGTAAGAGTTGATAAGACCGGCGCGGAAAGTCATAACTCGGTCGCCGTTGCGTTTCCAGCCGCGGCAGTTGAAAGAGCCGTCGGCCTGCTCGTCGTAGAGTTTGCTGTATGTCCAGAAGCCACCGCCACCGAGGTAGAATACGCAGTTGTATTTACGTCCGGGGTGGTATCCGCACCACCAGTTTGTGAGGTTGAGGAGGACGTCGAACACGGGACCTACCTCGTTGAATTTCTGATTGTATTTGCCGTTGATCATGCTGGGGCGTGCATCCGGGGTGCGGATGTCAGCGAAGCCCTTTGTTACCAGGAAGTTGGCACCGGCGCGGAGACCGATGATGGGGCTGAACCACTTACCGACGTAGATGCCGGCTGCGGGAGCGAAGCGGTCCCAGGTGCTGCGTTCTGAGTCACCGTGGCTGAAGTAGATGTTGGCACCGCCTTCAGCGGTTACGAACCAGTTGTCGCGAAAACGATTGAAGAGATAACCCTGAGAAGGATCTTCCACGTAGGTAACCTCTTGAGTGGCAGCGTCCTGTGCGAAAGCAGAAGCTCCGGCGAAAAGGACACATGCAAGTGCAAGGAGTGTACTCTTTTTCATAGAAAAATGCTTATATGATTTTTAATTATTGTATTCAAATGTAATATTCCGAGTGGAAAGTTATGTAGATTCAGCTTATTATCAACTATGAAGAGTCCTAACCGAAGCTACGAAGGTTAAATTCGGGTCAAGACTGCTGATTATCAGGATGTTATTACGTATTTAAGTGCATTTTTGTCCCGGTTACACAAATTTTTTCGCTAAGATACGACATTTTTTTGACATAGCGTGTGATTTTTTTGGGAAAATTTAACGTATGGGCGTAAAATTTCCATAAATCAACGAAAAAGTAACGTTTTGCCGTAGCTAATGCAAACTGGCAAAAAGCAATCGTAGTCCGGCTTGCTGGTGGCAAACCGGACTGCGATATTGTTAATCACTGAATAAATTATGCCTCTACGCGTTTGTTGTTTTCGTAAACATGTTCGTCTCCGAGGTTCTTTTTGGAGGGGTAAGAGAGGAACAGAGCGTAAATGAGCATGTAGAAGCAGAGTCCGGCGGGCAGCCAGAAGCTGTTGAGGATGTCGGGGATAGAAGCCTGGATGAGGGGGAATATGCCGCCGCCGCAAACCATAACCATGAACAGTCCGGAAGCCACGTCGGTGTATTTGCCGAGTCCTTCAACGGAGAGGTTGAAGATAGCGCCCCACATAACAGAAGTGCAGAGACCCACGCAAATAAAGCAGATTGCGTTTACGGGGATGGTGCAGCTGAAGAATTCAAACTTGGAAGCGTCGAAACCGAAGAACGGCGCGGGGCTCTGTCCCAGGCAGATACCCAGGGCAATGAGGATAATAGCCACAGCAGTGGTGAAAGTGAGCATTGCGCGCGAGGAAACGCTGCCGCCGATAGCACCGCCTACGAGACGGCCTACGAGCATCAGCAGCCAGTAAACGCCGCAGACACTGCCGGCGATTGCCAGTGACGAGGCACCGGTGCTGGCCGATACGAGGCTGTCGTTGTTGAGGTACTGAGTGGTGATGTTGGCCATGCCTACCTCAACGCCCACATAGCAGAAAATGGCGAGGATGCCGAATACGAAGTTGCGGTATTTGAAGGCACCGAAGGTCTTTACATTGTTGTTCTTTTCGCCAAGAGTCTTGGGCTCGGGGAGTTTTGTGAAGTACAGCACAAGGAAGGCGACTAAGAAGATGGCCATTGCCATATAGAAAACGGGGTTTGCCGATGAGATTGTGCTTGCGGCGCCGCCGATGAGGCCGCCGACGATAACCGGAGCCAGTGTTGCGCCCAGGGAGTTGCACGAGCCGCCGAACTGTACCAGCTGGTTGCCCTGTTTCTGGTCCTTACCCAGCGAGTTGAGCATGGGGTTTACAACGGTATTGAGCATACACATTGAGAAACCGGCCACAAAAGCACCCAGGATATAAATGGTTACGGCGGTAGAGTTGTCGCCGATAAAGCCGGAGGCGTAAGTGATGGCGACGCCGATAAAACCTACGGTAACGGCGGTGAGCGCGGTGATGCGGTAGCCATATTTCTTGAGGAGGAGTCCTGCGGGCAGACCCATCACGGCGTATGCGATAAAGTTGGCAAGAGTACCCAGCTGCGACATAATCATGTTGTCGCCGGTCATTTTCTTGATGGTGTCACCCAGAGGATTCTGATAGCCTGTGACGAAGGCAATCATGAAGAACAAAGCGAACATAATGGCTATAGGCAGCACATAGTTCTTTTTTTGTGAGGTCATGGTAGATTGATTTTTATGGTTAGTAAAATTGTTGTCAAAAGTTCAATAGTCGCGGTCGCCGAAGATTGCAGTGCCGATTCTGACAAGGGTGGCGCCCTCCTGAATGGCGATTTCGTAGTCGTGGCTCATACCCATCGAGATGGTGTCGAATCCGCGCAGCTCGCCGTCGGGGAACAACTCCAGGATGCGCCTGCGGGTATCTGCGATGGCGTGGAAATCGGCCCTGACACGGGTCATATCGTCGGTATTGCTGGCCATGCCCATTATTCCGCAGATGTGCGTTGCGCGGAGGGTGCGCATGCCGCCGTCGGCGAAGAAGTCCACCAGCTCGTCGGGCAGGAATCCGAATTTTGTCTCCTCTTGCGCCACATGTACCTGCATCAGCACATTGGTGATGACGCCGGCGCGGGCCGAGAGGTCGTCGATGTATCTGAGCAGCCGCTCTGAGTCGACGCTCTCAATCAGAGCGACGCGCCCGATCAGCGGCTTTACCTTGTTAGTCTGCAGGTGCCCGATAAAGTGCCATCGCACATCGGCGGGCATGGCGTCGAATTTTGCTGCCAGCTCCTGCACGCGGCTTTCGCCGAAGATGCGTTGTCCGGCATCGTAAGCCTCGCGGATAGCGTCCACAGGGTGGAATTTGGATACGGCAACCAGCTCCACCCCCTCGGGGATGGTGCGCCTTATGTCCTCCAGGTTCTGTGCAATCCGGCCCATGGCAATGTTATTTATCGCCGAGTTTCACGCGGTAAACGTCCATCAGGGGAGTTTCGGTGATGGACTGAATCTCGTAGTCGATCATGCCCGTTTCCATGCCTTTCACGAAGTTGTCGTAGGCGCCTTTGAAGTCCGAGGCCTGGACGAGTATCAGTGTTGAGGTCTTTTTCTCGAAACCTTTCTCGTCAATGGTTATGAAAGCAACCTTGACCAGGAACCAGCGGTCGCCGGTCTCGTCATAGAATATTTCTGTTATTTTGGTGCGTTTCACTGCCGATACCGAAAACTCTCCGGAGATAAACGGAGTCTGCTCCTCGATAATGCGTGCTTCGGCTTCGGTAAACGACAGCGCGTCCACCAGATAGGGTTCGTTTACGCGTTTTACGGTGCCGTTTTCCTGCATCATGCGGAGTATCTCCTGCCGCACCTCACTCACCCCGCGCCCGGTGCGGGCGCAGGTAAGCACTGTCCGAAAACCGGAAACCGCCTCCAGCGCCTGTGGCGAAACCGTCATTCCCTGTGACTCCGCCTCATCAATCAGGTTGACACAAATCAGGATACGGCTCTGCGGAAGGAGAGCCTCCAGCTGAAAAGCAAGCGGCAGATTCCGCTCAAGGTTCTGCGCATCGCAGACCACCACCGCGCCATACAGACGGCTGGACAGCAAAAAATGCAGTGCCGCGCGCTCCTCGCCCGTGCGCGGAGACAGCGAGTAACAACCGGGCAGATCTGCCAGTGCGATGCGTGTGTGCCGTTCCCTCCGCTGACCGCGCAGGTATCCGACCGCACAGCCAACTGTTTTTCCCGTCCAGTTGCCGGT
>SFNC01000022.1 GCA_004554255.1 Bacteroidales bacterium | reverse complement strand
TAAAGATGGCCGGAAGCTGCGAGAATACGCTAATATTATATTGTTCGCGGGTGCATGTTTTATTTATTAATTTTAATTTAAATTACACCGCCCCTGCATTAACAAATATTAGGGAACAGGGTTTAAATTGCGGCAAGCAGTGATTCTATTGCGGCGAAGGTGTGTGCCGGGGCCTCGTCCCAGAAGTTCTCATACTGGCTGATATTGTCGGCGCTTCCGGGGGTGTCGGAAATTACGCGTATGCACACGAAAGGCACATTTTTGAGGTGGCAGACATGTGCGATGGCGGCGCTTTCCATGTCTACGGCCACAGCATCGGGGTATATATCTAGAATACGCTGTGTGGTGGCGGCTTCGGTGACGAAAGAGTCGCCGGAGGCAACGAGTCCGCCTTTGGTGCCGGGGATTTTTTTGCGAATGTCCGCGGCAAGGCCGCATTCAAACCGTTGCGGGCAACCGTCCGCTTGTCCGGGCACAGTGCCGTCGCCGCACCATACATCGTGATATGCCACGCTGTCGGCGACGATTACGTCCAGAATGCCGGCGCTTCCGGTGCCGCCGGCTACTCCGCTGTTAATCAGCAGGTCGGGGTGGAAGGTATCTATAAGTGTGAGCGCGCAGATGGCGGCGTTTACTTTGCCGATGCCGCATTTGCTGAGTACTACACTGTGTTGCCCGATGGTTCCGGTGTGGAACACGTATCCGTTTATGGTGATGTTTTTTGTGGCCCGGAGCAGGGGGAGCATCAGTCGCATCTCCTTGTCCATGGCTGCTATGATTGCTATGTTCATGAGCGTGTGTGGCGCGTTTCGGCGCGTCCTATATATATTATATATAATGTGTATATTTTACAGTTCAATCAGGGAGTCGGCATCGAAATCGCGTTTGGCGGTTTGGCCGATTACTGTGTCCCAGAGCATTGGCGAAATGCCGTTTCCGGGGCGTTTTACGGTGATGTTCTCTTCCGTGAAGACCTCTCCGGCGCGTATATCGCGTGCGGCGACAATGCTTTTGCGTGCCACGGCGATATTGGGGCGCTCGGCGTCGGCAACGTCCTTTATGCCATTGCCCATCGCGGCCTCTACGTTGCGCACGGCGTCCACAAGGGCTTTTAGCTCGGCGGGGTCAAGGCTTGCGCGGTGGTCGGGACCGGGGAGATTCTTGTCCAGGGTGAAGTGCTTTTCTATCACGCATGCCCCCATGGCGGCGGCGGCCACGCTCACCTCAATGCCCTTTGTATGGTCGCTGTAGCCCACTCCGCCGGCGCCGAGGGTGCGCAGAGCGTCCATGGCGCGCAGGTTTACAGACGGGTAGGGGGCCGGATACTGTGTGGTGCAATGCAGCAGAATCACGTCTTTGCGAGGCATGCCGTTCTCTTCCAGCACGCGCAGGGCCTGTTCCACCTCGTCGAGCGTGGACATGCCGGTGGAGAGGATGACCTTACCGCCTATCCGCGCTATTTTACGCAGATATGGCAGGTTGGTGATTTCGCCGGACGGAATCTTCCAGTAGTCCATGCCTAATGGCTCCAGGCAGTCTATGGAGACCAGGTCAAAAGGAGTGCTCATAAAACCTATGCCTTGGCTGCGGCACAGTTCGGCAAGGCCTTTGTAATCGCTGAGGGGAAGGTGTATGGCCCGGCACATTTCCAACTGACTCTCCTGTTTTCCGGTTGTCTCCTCCTGGTATTCGGCCTTCGGGGCTATGGTTGAGATCACAAGCTCCGGGACGGCGGTCTGGAATTTAACATAGTCGGCGCCGCATTCACGCGCTACGCTCACCATTTTCTGCGCCAGTTCCAGGTTTCCGTTATGGTTTACGCCGGCTTCGGCGATTATAATGCATTTTTTCATTTGTTTCAGTGGTTTATATGCCGTTAGTGGCAGGGAAGCATACCTCGTCCTGATAGCGGGCGACTATGATGTCCTTCCAGTCGCCACATTCAGCGGCCGGTGTTCCGTTGGCTTCGGATATAATCATGGCGGGAATGTCCGCGCCGGCGCAGACAGCGGCAACAGCACCGCCTCCCAGCCGCGGGTTTATCTCCATCACCATCAGCCTGTCCGAGTCAAGGTCGTGAATCAGCTGCACGGTGATTGCGCCACGCAGTCCTAACGAGGAGATGACCTCGCGGACAAGTTCTGTGGCGCGGTCCCAGTGCACAGTTGTGGTGCGTGTCACCTCGCCGCCGGCAACCTCATTGCGGATGCGGGGGACACAGGCGGTGATGCGGATGTCCCCGGCGAGAACCGACGCATAGCAGTCAACAGTGAACTCGCGGCGGTTGTCAAATCGCTCCTGTATCAGGTATTCCTGCGTGTCCAGCGCGTCCAGGTCCTCCTGCGAGTCAACGAACACAATCCCTTTGGAGGCCGAGCCGAGGCGCGGCTTGGCAATCAGCGGGAAAGTGACGGGTATCCCCGGCTTCCAGGTGCGGGGCGCGGCAATGCCGTGGCTCTCAAATAATTGCGCGCAGACAACCTTGTCGAACATCATCGGGGCGTTGTCGCAGGTGGGTGCAAAAACGGTAACACCGTCCATTTTGGCCAGACGGTGGGCGGTCTCCACCATATTGTCTATGAACGGTATTACAATGCTGATATTGTGGGTGTTGCAGACGCGCCTCAGATCCTCGAAAACGCGGGGATCCGAGCTGCGCAGCCCCTTGATTACAGTACCTTCGGCCTGAATGGGGAGGCAGTCGTTAAGCTCGTAGCTGAAGATATTGGCCTGAAAGCCCATTGCTGACGCGGCACGTTTGAAGTGTCGCGCCATGGAAACGCGTTTGGCACCGCCTAAGAACAGGATGTTTAGATTCTGCATCGGCTCGGGGAGAAGAAAACAGTTGCCTGAAACGGCATCACTGGTTATAAATGTCCGCTTTGTATTTTCCGAGATTGCATGGTTTGGTGAACCATTCAATAGTCTTTGTCAAGCCCTGTTCCAGTGTGAATGCCGGGCGCCAGTCTGTCAGCCCGGTTATTCTGGAGTTGTCGCCGCAGAGTCTGAACACCTCGCTTTTCGCCGGCCTCAGGCGGTCGGGGTCCGTTACAAAGTCCACCTTTTCGCCCATTATCCGCGCGATGGTCTCGAGAGTGTCGCGCATGGACACCTCAGTGCCGGTACAGATGTTGAAGTCGCGACCCAGCACCTGGTCGGCAGGCGCCTCGGCCAGTGCGAGATAACCCCGCACTGTGTCCTCCACAAAGTTGAAGTCGCGTGTGGGCGAGAGGTCTCCGACTTTTATGGTGCGTTTTCCCGACGCTATCTGTGTTATGATGGTGGGGATGATGGCGCGTGCGCTCTGGCGGGGTCCGTAGGTGTTGAACGGGCGGGCTATCACCAGGGGCAGCCCAAAGGAGTTGTAGAAGCTTGTGGCTATGGCGTCGGCGCCGATTTTAGTGGCGGAATACGGGCTCTGGGCCTGACGGGGATGCTCCTCGTCAATGGGCACATACCGTGCGGTGCCGTACACCTCGCTTGTGGATGTGACAAGGATGCGTTTCACATTCTCCTGTCTGGCGGCCTGGCACATGTTCAGGGTTCCGCGTATGTTGGTGTCCACGTAGCTGTCCGGGGCGACATAGCTGTACGGGATTGCGATAAGTGCCGCCAGATGGAACACTGTATCTATGCCGTGACAGGCCTCGCGACAGAATTTGGGGTCGCGGACATCGCCGCAGATTATCTCCAGGCGGTCGCTGGCCGGAACGTCCTCAAGCCAGCCCCAGTTGTTGAATGAGTTGTATTGCGCCAGTGCGCGGACGGTGTATCCGTGGGCCAGCAAAAGCTGAACCAGGTGAGAGCCGATAAAACCGTCGGCGCCGGTGACTAATGCTTGTTTTGACATTATCAATTGGTTTTGGAGGCGGTTTTGTCTGATGTTAATTCAGGGATAGAACCAGGTCCTTGATGGTCTGTCCCAGCTCCTTGGCCTCCTCCATTGTGGGTGCTTCGGAGTAAATGCGGATAATCGGTTCGGTGTTGGACTTGCGCAGGTGCACCCAGCTGTGGGGGAAGTCTATCTTGACACCGTCAATGGTGGTAAGCTTTTCGTTGGCGTATTTCTCTTTGATGGCCTCGAGGATGGCGTCCACATCGGTGGTCTCGGTAAGCTCTACCTTTGTCTTGGCGATGGCGTATTGGGGATAGTCTTTTTTGAGCTCGCTGACTTTCTTGCCGGATTTGGCAAGGAGTGTGAGGAACAGAGCCACGCCCACCAGAGCGTCGCGTCCGTAGTGCAGCTCGGGATATATGACTCCGCCGTTGCCTTCACCGCCGATGACGGCGCGGATGTGACGCATCAGCGAGGTAACGTTAACCTCGCCTACGGCCGATGCCACGTACGGGCAGCGGTGCTTGGCGGCGATGTCGCTGAGCGCGCGCGACGAGCTGAGGTTAGACACTGCCGGGCCCGGGGTCTTGCTGAGGACATAATCGGCGATGGCGACCAGGGTGTATTCCTCCACGAACATTTCGCCGTTTTCCATTACTATGGCGAGACGGTCCACGTCGGGGTCAACAACAAAGCCGAGGTCGGCGCCGCTGTCGCGGACTATCTGGGAAATCTGTGAAAGATTCTCGGGGATGGGCTCGGGATTGTGGGCGAAGTTGCCGGTGGGGTCGCAGTTTATCTGTATGATGTTCTCCACGCCGAGAGCTCTCAGCAACTCGGGGATTACCACGCCGCCCACCGAGTTTACGGCGTCAACGGCCACGGTGAAGCCGGCCTTGCGGATGGCTTCGGTGTCTACCAGGTCCAGCGCCAGTACTTTCTGTATGTGGCGACGGTTGTAGGTGGTATTTTTATAATAGTGTCCCAGGTGGTTTACATCGGCGAACACGTACTCGCGTTCATGAGCGATGCGCAGAACCTCCTGGCCCTCGTCGCTTGACAGGAACTCGCCTTTCTCGTTAAGGAGTTTCAGTGCATTCCATTCCTTGGGGTTGTGCGATGCTGTAAGGATGAGTCCGCCGCAGGCCTCTTCCATGACAACGGCCATCTCGGTGGTGGGGGTTGATGCCGGGCCGATGTTCACTACGTCGAATCCCATACCCATCAGGGTTCCGACAACAAGGTCCATTACCATCGGGCCGGAGATGCGGGCGTCGTGTCCGACAACAATCGAACGATAGGGCAGTGAAGTGGTACGGTCAATGAAAGTGGCGTAAGCTGCAGTGAATTTAGCGATGTCCATGGGGGTGAGGGCCTCGCCCGCACGGCCGCCGATGGTACCGCGAATACCGGAGATTGACTTGATTAGTGTCATGGTTTTGGTATGTTTAGGTATGATTTTTAGGGTATTTTTTTAGAAGTGAGTGGTTGCGAGGGGAGAGCGGCGGCAGGGCTGTGGCATCAGGTCTGCTGCGGGAAGAAACGCAGGCGGTACAGATAGGGCTGCACGTAGCTCTGCTCCTCGTAAAAACCGTATTGGCTCTTGATTACAATGTTCACTTCGGCGTCTATGGGCAGATAGTACAGCGGCATCTGTACTCCGGCGCCGTACTGGTAGGAGTACGAGTTGCTGAAGTCCATAAACTTGAAGTGGGCGTTGATGTATTCCATGTCGGTCTCGTTGCCATTGCCGGCACCAAGGTCGCCATTCTTGTAATTGAAGAGGTTGTAGCGGGTAAAGCGGAAGTAAATCACCTGGCCGGACTTGGCGTAATTGCCTTTTGTGCCGGGGTTTAATACCTGCATATACATGGAGCCTTCCTCGTCGAGGCGATAGTAGGGGGCATTGGGGCCCGTCTCGAACACGAAGTTTGTGTCTGTGGGGATGGTGTTGGTGACGCGCTGGTCCACGAGGAATGCGTTTACGGCGTGGGTCTCCGACGTAAGCAGTTCGGCGTAGCTCTTGGAGTCTTTACAGCTGAACATAACTGTGGCGAGTGCAATCGCGGCTGTCAGTGCTATTATAAATTTTTTCATTTATGTAAGGAAGATTGTTTTAGTGATAATGGCGGGGATTGTATCTATCTGTTTGCGTAATCAAGCGCGGCCTGCGATATAAGCCGGCTGTTGTTCTCTATGTTCTCGCGGAAAATGCGTGTGGCCTCGTCTATTGTTCCGTAAAACTCGCCGCCGGCGGCATTCAGATGCCCGCCACCGTTGTAAAACTCCGAGCAGAGGGTGTTTACGGGGAAGTCGGCTACCGAGCGCATCGAGACTTTTATATAGTCTTTTTCCTGGCGCATGTAGCAGGAGTATATGATTCCGGGGATGGCGAGGGGCTTGTTTACCAGCCCTTCGGTGTCGCCTTTCTTGTATTCAAAGCGGTTCAGGTCCTCGCGCGACAGTACGATAAGTGCGGCGTGACCGTCGGCGAACAGCTCCATGCGTTCGGCGATGGCAAACGCCTCCAGCCGCATAGACGATGCCGAGTGTGTGTCCACCAGGCAGCGCATCAGCCGGTCTTTGTCCACGCCGCGCTCCATCAGCGCCGCAAGGGCGCGGTACAGGTCGGGACTGTTGGAATTATAATGGAACCCGCCGGTGTCCGTGATTATTCCGGACATCAGGCAGGTGGCCACCTCATTGTCTATCCTGTCGCCCCAGCCCATGGCATTCAGCAGGTGGTAGGTGAGCTCGCAGGTGGAGGACATCTCGGGGTATGAGAAGGTTATGTCCGTAAAGCCCTCGGGGTAAAGGTGGTGGTCAATGAGCACGCGCGGAGCGGTGGCATTGCCTACGGCCGGAGCGAGTTTGGACAGCCTGGACAGGCCGTTGTAGTCCATGCAGAGTACCAGGTCGGCGTCGGAGATTACGCGCTCGGCCATCTCGCCGAAACTGCTCCAGGCCATCACCTCTCTGGCGCCGGGGATTACGCGCAGGTACCGGGGCGGCTGGTCGGGAGTGATTACCCGGGCATCCTTGCCCATCGACCGCAACAGCGATCGCATCGCCAGGGTCGAGCCAAGGGCATCGCCGTCGGGCGACATGTGGCACGTAAGAGCCACTCGTCGGGCGCCCTCAACGAGCGAGCGGAAATGCTCTATGTCTGTGGTATTGAACTCTATTGCCATGTCGTTTTTTAGGCAGGAACTGTGAAAGAACCCTGCTTATTTATATGATACGGGCGGCGGAAACCGGTATTGAGCCCGCCTGCGGACGGCATGGTGCCGCCATCAAAGCACAAAGGTAGTGAATTTTCTACAAACAGAGCGCCTCCTCGCCAAAGAAAGCACGCCGCAAACCTAAAATTTAGCAATTTTTTACCATAAAGAGCGCCTTCCCCGATGATTCAGGGGGGCACTTAGGCAGTGATGAGCAACTAAACCCCGGCGCGCCAACGAAAATTTAATGAAAATTGTAAATATTTTGTGCATAATAAGATGGAGTTGATGCAAAAATTTCGTAAATTTGCACCCTGAATTAAAATAAACGCAACCAACCCATTAAAGAACTCCCGGACGAACGATATGCGACTGTTCTCATTAACAAAGGAAATAGCGATTGACCTTGGCACCGCCAATACAATCATCATCCATAACGACAAGATAGTAATTGACGAGCCCTCCATTGTGGCTCTCGATAAACATACCGACAAGCTGATTGCCGTCGGAAAAGAGGCCCAGCAGATGCAGGGCAAGGAACATGAAGGCATCCGCACCGTGCGCCCTCTGCGCAAGGGCGTTATCGCCGACTTCAACGCCGCCGAGCTGATGATTCGCGGCCTCGTGAAGAAGGCATCGTCCAAGAGCAACTGGTTCTCGCCGTCGTTGCGCATGGTGGTAGGCATCCCCTCCGGCAGTACCGAAGTGGAGATTCGCGCCGTACGCGACAGCTCGGAGCACGCCGGCGGCCGCGATGTGTACATGATTTACGAGCCCATGGCTGCTGCCTTGGGTATCGGCCTGGACGTAGAGGCGCCCGAGGGTAACATGATTGTTGATATAGGTGGCGGTACTACGGAGATTGCCGTGATTTCGCTGGGCGGTATCGTCAGCAACATGAGCATTCAGATTGCCGGCGACGACCTCACCGATGACATCATGAACCACATGAAGCGCGCACACAACGTGCGTGTGGGCGAACGCACCGCCGAACTCATCAAGATGAATGTGGGCTCGGCGCTTACCGAGCTGGACAATCCCCCTGCCGACTATATCGTGCACGGCCCCAACCAGATGACCGCCCTGCCCATGGAGGTGCCCGTTTCATATCAGGAGATATGCCACTGCATAGAGAAGTCTATCCTGAAGATAGAGGCTGCCGTGCTGGGCGCGCTTGAGCAGACTCCCCCCGAGCTTTACGCCGACATTGTGCGCAACGGTATCTATCTGGCCGGCGGCGGCGCCTTGCTCCGCGGCCTGGACAAACGCCTCACCAACAAAATCGGCATTCAGTTCCACATCGCCGAGGATCCCCTGCTCTCTGTGGCAAAGGGTACAGGCGTGGCACTGAAAAACATCGACAGATTCAAATTCCTCATCCGATAAAAACCGCACACACGCTGTGGCGGCTGTCTCTGCGGGGACGGCCGTCGCGTGTAAGACCCCGTTCCCCAATATTTGTTAATGCAGGGGCGGGGTAATATAAATTAAAATTAATAACTAAAACATGCACCCGCGAACAATATAATATTAGCGTATTCTTTGGTTCAGTCACATAGCCCGCTATGCTCCTTCACCTGCAAGACTAAATCTGACCGAAATCTGCGACCCCTGCGTTAACAAATATTCTTTCTCCGAAAGTGCTAAGGCGATGAGGGGAACGGGGTCTAAATGATAAATCACTGTGCACGAGCTTTTACAGTTCTTTATCCGCAACAGCAAATGGTTTGTCTTTGCCATCTATGTGGTGCTGTCGTGCATGCTGCTGTTTACGTTCAATCCGTACCAGCACCATGTGTGGCTTACCAGCGCCGGCCAGGTGGTGGGGGCTGTCTATGGCGTGTCCAACAACGTGACGTCGTACTTTAACCTACGCGAGAACAACGAGGACCTCAACCGTCGCAATGTCACTTTGCAGAACGAGGTTCTGGCGTTGCGCGAACAGTTGCAGACGCTCCGCGAGAAGTACACGGACTCCACCGACGTGATGCCCATGGCGCACCACTTCGACTTTATCGTGGGTCACGTGGTAAATAACTCAGTGATGCGCCCGTACAACTATGTCACTGTAAACAAGGGCAGTGACGATGGCGTGGCACCCGAAATGGGTGTCATAGACCAGAATGGAGTGGTGGGCATAGTAAATGTGGTGTCGCCGCATTATTGCCGCGTAATATCGCTGCTGAACCCGCACTTCCGCCTGTCGTGCAAGATAAAGGGCGACGAGAGCTTCGGCTCGATGGTATGGGACGGCAAGGACCCCCGCTTTGCCGTGCTGGAGGAGCTGCCCCGCCATACGGTGTACCACAAGGGCGACACTATCGTCACCAGCGGATACTCGGCAGTGTTCCCCCCGGGATTGCCCGTGGGTGTGGTGGAAGGAAACAATGCCTCGGAAAATGACAACTTCTTCTCGCTGAAGGTGAGGCTGTTGTCCGATTTCACCACTCTGAACAATGTACAGATAGTACGCAACAACAATATGGAGGAACTGCGCAGGCTGGATGCCGAGAACGAGAAAACCGAGGGCAACGACAACGACCTCGGCGGCAAGTGACGCATGCGTTAATCAGAACTATGGAATAATTAACAATGAGCAAGGCCACAATAAGATACCTCATTTTATACTGCCTGCTGTTGCCGATACAGGTGATAGTGCTGAACAGGCTGGTGCTTTTCAACTGCGCCATCCCGCTGGCATTCATTTACCTGCTGACGGTGCTACCTGCATCATTCGGCACCAACAGGAGCCTCTCGCTGGGATTCGTGACGGGGGTGATTGTGGACGCTTTTATGGATACGTACGGTCTTAACGCGCTGTGCTGCACCATATTGGCGTTTGTACGCAAGCCCGTGCTGCACATGTACATACTCCGCGACGAGGAGCAGACCGTGCAGCCATGCGATATGCACAGTCTGGGAATGGCTGTGTTCCTCAAGTATAACCTTACTATGTCGCTGATTTACTGCGCGATGCTGTTCACGGTGGAGGCTTTCAGCTTCTTCGATGTTAAGCGTCTGCTGCTGCGCACCGTGGCGTCAACGATATATACATTTGTGATAATAGCCGCTATATCAGGCCTTTACAACTCGCGTCGTGAGAAAAGACTATAACCTTGAAAAGCGCAAATATGTGATAGCGGCGTTCCTGCTGGTTATCGCCGCAATTTATGTGTGGCGATTGTTCGACCTGCAGATTAACGACAGCCAGTACAAGCAGAGCGCGGACACCAACGCTTTCCTGAAAAAAACACAGTATCCGTCGCGCGGACTGATGTACGACCGCAACGGCGAGCTGGTGGTATTCAACCAGCCGGCCTACGATGTGATGATGATTCCGCGTGACGTCAAAGCTTTTGACACCACAGACTTCTGCCAGACACTGAATATTACCCGTGAGGAGCTGGAGAAACGCTTTGCCGACATGAAGGACAAGCGCAAGAACCCTGGTTATTCCACGTATACCATGCAGCCGCTGCTCACCCACCTGTCGGCGCAGGATTACGGGCGATTCCAGGAGAAGCTGTACCGCTATCCGGGATTCTTTATCCAGAAGCGCATCCTCAGGCAGTACAACCACATTGCCGCCGCGAATGTGCTCGGCAATATCCGCGAGGTCAACGCCGAGGACGTGAAGCGCGACGACTACTATCAGGCCGGCGACTATACCGGCGACCTGGGCGTGGAGCGCAGTTACGAGGAGTACTTGCGCGGACAGAAGGGCGTGGAGATTCTTATCCGTGACGCCCACGGCCGCATCCAGGGCCATTATGACAATGGCGCGCACGATATCCCGCCGGTCTCCGGCCGCGACCTGCGTCTCAGCCTTGACATCAAGCTGCAGGAGTATGCCGAGTCGCTCATGGTGGGCAAGCGCGGCGCCGTTGTGGCGATAGAGCCCAAGACGGGCGAGATTCTGTGCATGGTGTCGTCGCCCACTTACGACCCCACGCTGTTGGTGGGCCGAGAGCGCGGCAAAAACTATCGCAAGCTGGTGAACGACCCCACAAAGCCGCTGTTCGACCGCGCACTCATGGGTACATACCCGCCCGGCTCTACCTTCAAGCCCACGCAGGGTCTGATTTTCTTGCAGGAGGGCATAATCACGCCGGCTACTCCATTCCCTTGCCATCGCGGATATGTGAGCGGACGCCTCCGTGTGGGATGTCACCCGCATGGCAGTCCGCTACCGCTGAAACCGGCGCTGCAGACGTCCTGCAACGCGTACTTCTGCTACGGTTTCAAGGCGATGATAGACCGCCGGTCCAAATACGGAACGTCGGCAAATGCCTTTGAGGTGTGGAAAAAGCACTTGGTGTCAATGGGTTACGGCTATAAATTAGGCGTGGATATGCCCGGCGAGAGCCGCGGCTTCATCCCGAACGACAAATACTATAACAAGCGCTACGGCGAGGGCCACTGGAGCGCCAACACTATAATCTCTGTGTCAATCGGCCAGGGCGAAATTCTGGCAACGCCGCTGCAGATTGCCAATCTCTGCGCCACTGTCGCCAACCGTGGCTGGTTCATAACACCGCATGTAGTCAAGGAGATAGCCGACACTGTTATGCCTGCCGACCTGCTTAAGAAGCGCGTACCCACAATCTCGCCGGGACACTATCCGGTAATCGCCGAGGGCATGCGCATGGCTGTGACCGGCGGTACGTGCCGCCGTGCTGCTTTCCAGGATGTGGAGGTGGCCGGTAAGACGGGTACGGCACAGAACCCGCATGGCCGCGACCACTCGGCGTTTATCGGTTTCGCTCCCTATAATGACCCTAAAATCGCCGTCGCGGTGTATGTGGAGAATGCCGGTTTCGGCGCGGCATACGGTGTGCCTATCGGCAGTCTGGTGATGGAGAAGTACCTGAAGGGTGAAATCTCTCCGGCGCGTAAAGGAATGGAACAGAGTATGTTAACTTCGTATCTGCATTATGATCCCCAGAAAAATTGACGCGGTAAGTGTATTCAGCAACATAGACTGGGTGACGGTCTTTCTGTACCTGATAATGGTGACAGTGGGCGTCATCAGTATTTATGCGGCGTCGTACGACTTCGACGAGGCCGGTATCCTTGATTTTACCGAGTTTTCGGGCAAGCAGGTGCGCTGGATTGGGCTCAGTTTCGCGCTCGGATTCATTCTCCTGCTCGTGGACACGCGAATGTACGAGACGTACGCCTACCCGATATACGTGGTTCTGCTTGTGCTGCTGCTGATTACGCCTTTCCTGGCGCCGGACATCAAGGGCTCGCGCTCGTGGCTGGTATTCGGCCCGATGAGCCTACAGCCGGCCGAGTTTGCGAAATTTGCCACTGCACTGGCGCTGGCCAAGTTGCTCAGCGGCTATAACTTTGTGTTAAATGCCAAGTTCTCCAATCTCATGAAGGCCGTGGGCATTATTGTCGCCCCGATTGTGCTGATTCTCTTGCAGAAGGAGACGGGTTCGGCGCTGACTTTCATGGCGTTGTTCTTCGTCTTATACCGCGAGGGCATGAGCGGACTGATTCTTTTCGGCGCGCTGTTTGCCGTGATTGTTTTTGTGGTGACGGTAAAATTCACCGCATCCACGGTGATGGGCATTCCCGTGGGCGAGTTCTGGATTCTGGAGCTTATCATGCTGGTGGTGATGGTGATGCTTTTCATCTACAACCGCAAGTTCAATGTGGTTCGCAATGTCCTTGGCTGGTACGCGATTACGGGCTGTATAATGTGGATTTTAGCCGCCGGATGCGATATAGAACTGCCCGGCATGGCACTGATGCTCAGTGTTATAGGTGTTTCGGTGCTGTATATACTGCTGGAGTCGCTTAAGTCGCACAACTACAAGCTGATGGTGCCCGTTGTCACCGCCGTGATGGCTGTGGTGTTCATGTTCTCGGTGAATGCGGCTTTCGATTATCTGCAGCCTCACCAGCAGCAGCGTATCAAGGTGGTGCTTGGTATTGAGGAGGACCTGCGCGGCGCCGGATATAATGTAAACCAGTCCAAAATCGCCATCGGCTCAGGCGGTTTTTCGGGAAAAGGATTCCTTAACGGAACGCAGACCAAGCTGAAATATGTGCCCGAGCAGCATACGGACTTTATCTTCTGCACAATCGGCGAGGAGGAGGGTTTTCTGGGCACGGTGTGTGTCGTGGCGCTGTTCTTGGCGCTGATACTCAGGATAATACACATTGCTGAGCGACAGCCCACTACTTTCGGACGCGTGTACGCCTATTGCGTGGCCTCGTATCTGATTTTCCACTTTGCTATTAATATCGGCATGGTGATAGGCCTGTGCCCGGTAATCGGAATACCATTGCCGTTCTTTAGCTACGGCGGCTCGTCGCTGTGGGGATTCACCATCCTGCTGTTTATCCTGCTGCGAATAGATGCCGGCCGCAAGCAGGTGATGAGCTACTGATAATCAGAGCTTTCCGGTGTAGAGACACTGAACCTTGCCCACTTTCAGCTTGCCCTCAAGCTTGACGGGCAGATGGCGGCTGTCGGCCGAAATCCACGCATCCATATCGTCCGAGCTTTTGGTGCGCCCGTCGCTGGTGAATATAAATGTTATGTGGTAACATTTAATGCTCTTGTTGTCCACCTTCACATTTTTCTCGCCCAAGTACTTGATGGTGAGCAGCTCCTTGCGCTTGCCGCTGTAGATATTCACGGTGACGACATGGTTTTTCTGCCATGACGCGTAAGGCAGCGAGCGCATATAATAGAAGGCCGAGAGCATGTCTACGGTAGTGCCGTAGGCGTCCAGAGTGCGTTTTTCGTCACGGACAAGCTTGCCTTTCTCGTCCCAGGCACGGCGTGTGCAGTGGCCGATAACTTTCGCTCCGGGATATTTGTAGTCTACACGGTCATGCTTGTTATCCGAGCCCTCGCGGGCGATTTTCTCGTAGTAGACGGGCCGGAAGGTCTCGCGTATGATTGACCCGTTTAGGGTGTCGCGAACGCGGTAAAAACGGTCGGCCCAGCTTTCCGAGCGCGCGGTAAGCCGGGTAATCAGCAGATCGCCGTGGTTTTTGGCAGTAAGCGTGGCTGTGCCGGCCTGCTTGTGAACCAGCCCCCACTTGTACATGACTTTATATGTGAGAGTCTCGTCCTTGAAGTCGGCACGGACAGCTGTCTTGGCGGTGGCTGTGAGCATGCAGGTCACAGCGATTGCCACAGTGAGAATGATGCGTGTAAATGAAATGTGTCTCAATTTTTCAGTGTATAAACAATTTATTATAGAGAAACACCGCCGCGGGAAATAAGTTCAGCGCGGTGCCCTCAATCGTCTATAAATTCCAGCGGGAGAGACTGGCGGGCGCTCTGCTCTATGCGCTTGTTTCTCCAGCATTTGCGGCATACGGCCACATAGCGTTCGTTGCCGCCGATTTCCACCTGGGCGCCTTCGCTCACAAAATTGCCCTCGCCGTCAATACGGGCGTTGATTATGGTTTTGCGGCCGCAGTTGCAGGTGGATTTAACCTCGTCTATGGTGTCGGCAATCTCGAAAAGCCGCTTCGAGCCCTCGAAAAGGTGGCTCTGGAAGTCGGTGCGCAGCCCGTAGCAGACGACATTCGTGCCGAAATCGTCAACGATTCGCGACAGCTGGTCTACCTGAGCAGTGGTCAGGAACTGCGCCTCGTCAATCAGGAACCAGTCAGTGATGCGGCCGTCGTGCTTGAACTTCGATTTTGCAAAGGCGTAAAGGTCGGTATCGGCGTAAATCCACTCGCAGTGGCGCTCTATGCCGATGCGCGAGCGTATCACGCTTTTGCTCTCGCGGGTGTCAACGATGGGCTTCATGCACAGATAGCTCATTTCACGCTCTTCGAAGTTGTATGCGGTGGTGAGCAGCATGGCCGTCTTGGCCGACCCCATGGTTCCGTATCTAAAGTAAAGTTTGCCTTTCTTGTTCATTGTCTGTCAGTGGGTTATGGTCTTTTGATATTTTTGCGGGCCGTAAGTCACGGCCGACATCAAAGGTAGCAACTTTTTTTGGTTACTGCAAAGTAAACCCGTTAAAGTTTTAGACAGTTTTTCTACCAAAGGTTTAACGGCGTCTAAATTGTGGTGATGCGCACCCGCTGATTCTTCAGGCGTGTGCTTTTTGCCACGTTGATAATCCGGGAGACATCGGCGGGACGGACAGCCACTAAGGCATAGTCAAGGCCGATGGTGATGGTGCCCACATCGCCGGCGGCGATGCCGCATTGCTTCATGATAAACCCGGCTACGTCGCCTTTGGATATTTTTTCGCGCTTTCCGGCGTTGATGTACAGCATGGCCCACGGTGCCCGGATGTCATCTATGGCGGACATGTCGGGATAGAACGGGTGATGCGTGACTATATAATCGGGCGTAACCTCGTCCGGACCGGTTATCACGTAGGCGTTTCCGGTTGCTCCGGCGCGCGCCGTGCGTCCGTTGCGGTGCGTGTAAGCCTGCTCGTTTACCGGCAGGTGATAGTGAATAACGGCGTCCACGCCGGAGATGTCCAGGCCTCGGGCGGCGAGGTCTGTGGCGACAAGGACAGGTGCGGCACCGCTGCGGAAGGCGGCAACGGCGATTTCGCGGTCGCGCTGCTCCATGCCGCCGTGGTAGGTCATGGCGGTGACGCCGCGGCTGCGCAACGAGTTGCAGACGCGGTCCACGGCGTCGCGATGGTTCACGAAAACCATGGCCGGAGCGTTGATGTGCCTCAGCAATGCCGCCAAGGTATCCAGTTTGTCGCGGGTCGCGGACGGCACTTCCATCACCATTATCTGCGGTGTGGAGTCCCCGAGGGCGTCAATAATCTCGGCCTTGTCGGCGTTTATGAACGGCGGCAGCTCGTCAAGGCGTGTTGCGGAGGTCAAGGCGCAGAAGGTGAGGCGGTTAAGTGTGCGCACAATGCGCCGCACCTCATTCTGGAAGCCCAATTCCAGCGTCTTGTCGTACTCGTCAACAACTAAAATACGCGCTCCGGAAATAACTAATGTCTTGCGGTTGAGATGGTCAAGAAGGCGTCCCGGCGTTGCGATAACGATGTCCGGGACTCCGCCGCGGATGGATGCTTCCTCGGCGCTGAAGGCGTTTCCGCCATACATGCACAGTGTCTTGTAACCGGCGGCAAGCGGTCGCAACACGCTGTGTATCTGCATTGTAAGCTCGCGTGACGGGGCCATTATCACGGCCTGTACGCCTATGCCGGGGGCCTTGAGGCGTTTCAGCACAGCGATGCTGAAGGCCAGTGTCTTGCCCGAGCCGGTTGGCGCAAGCAGAATCATCCCCGGGGCCCGGACGGCAGATGCAACACGCTGCATGGGGTTCAGCTCACTGATGCCCATGCAGCGTATGCGCTTTTGTATCTCGTTGTCCGACAGCACTTTATTTCAGGTTGTTGCGGATGATTTTGTCGAAGTTATCGTAGGGGTAAATGTCTTCAAGGCCTACAAATCTCTGCTGTTTGCCGTCAGGACGGATTATCAGCACTGTGGGGATGCTCTCAACGCCGTATTTCGAGGCCAGTTCGGGGCACCCGTCAATGTCTACGGAGTAGAAGTCGGCGTTCTGGCTGAAGTTGGCGGCGGCGGATTCGAAAATGCTCTCGAATTTGCGGCACGGTACGCACCATTCAGCGTTGAAATCTATGACTGTCAGTTTGTTGACGTTCTCGAATACCGACGTCATCGGTTCGGCGTCAAGGTAGGTGATGGCACTTGCGGATTTGTCGGCCGAACCCTCGGATGCCTTTTCGGCAGCGTGTTCGTATGCCTCGCGGTCTGCCTCGGTTATCTCGCGTTTTTCGGCGTTCTCGCCCTTTGAGCATGCACCTAATGTCGCGATTATAAAGAAGATACCGATAAGTGTGAATATTGTTTTTTTCATAATGCTGTAGTTTGTCTTATGATTAGTCAATACAAATAATGTCTTAAAATTGTTCAGATACGCAAAGATAGGCAATAAAACGTTACACGCCAAATTTTAACATAAATCTTGCGCCATCAAGGCGTAAATTGCCCTTGAATCCTCGGGATAAATGCTGATGTAGTTTCCGAAAGGCGTGCCTTTGTTTATGTGCACATTGCGCACCAGGGCGTCGATGTCGGGGTCTTTGACGCCTAATTCCGCCAATGTCACCGGCATCCCGATGCTTTTGTAGAATCTGCGCAGACGTGCTATGCCTTCTGTGGCGGCGCCGCTGTCGTCGCTGTCGTTTACATCAAAAACGCGACGTGCCATCTGTGCCACTTTGCGGGGATTCGTGCGTGCGGCGTATGTCATCCATGCCGGATTTACCACCGCGAGGCCGGCGCCGTGAGTCACCCCGTAAAGGGCGGACAGCTCATGCTCCAAGCCGTGGCTGGCCCAGTCCTCCACGCGTCCGCAGCCGCATAACCCGTTGTGTGCCAGCGTTCCGGCCCACATTATGTTCGCGCGGGCCTGATAGTCCTGCGGCTCGGCCATAACACGCGGTGCCATCTCAATAATCGAGCGCAACAGCCCCTCGGCCAGGCGGTCGGTGACCTCAACGTCCTCAGTGTTAGAGTAATAACGCTCAAAGATGTGCGCCATCATGTCCACGATTCCCGCGGCTGTCTGATACGGCGGCAGGGTAAAGGTCAGCTCGGGATTCAGCAGCGCGAATTTGGGGCGCAGTGCAAAATCGGTACGCAGGCTTATTTTGTGCATTCCGTCCTTTTTGGTGATAACGGAATTGCCCGAGCCTTCGCTGCCGGCGGCGGGGATTGTCAGCACCACGCCTACGGGCAATGCCTTGGTCATCACGGCTTTACCGGCCCAGAAATCCCAGAAGTCTCCATCGTAGACAGCTCCTCCGGCAATTGCCTTGGCGGTGTCGATTACCGAGCCGCCTCCTACGGCGACAATGCCGTCAAGGCTGTTTTTGCGAACTATGTCAATGCCCTCATAGACACGGTCGTCGGTGGGGTTGGGGTCTATGCCGCCCATCTCCATGTGGGCGATGCCGGCCTCGTCCAGCGATTTTAAAACCCTGTCCAACAGGCCGCTGCGGCGGGCCGACGAGTGGCCGTAAACAACGAGTACGCGGGTCATACCCTCGGCATGGGCTTCACGGCCGATATTTTCTTCGGCGCCACGCCCGAAGGTGTAGCGTGTTGGCGCCTGGTAGCTGAAATTATTCATATTTTCTCATGGTTTGTCGTAAAAATTCAATTGCTTCGGCCGACATTGTCGCTGATAGCGAGAACCGCAGCCGCTCGGTGTTTGGCGGCACGGTGGGCGTGCGTATCGGCAGAACTTTTATGCCGTCGCGTAAGAGGTTGTGCGACAGCTCCATAACTTGATGCGCGTCACCAATGATATACGGCTGGATATGCGATTTTGAGCCGGATTTAAGGGCCTCGCCAAGCAACATTCCCAGTTCCGCCAGCCTGCTGCGTCTGTCGTCCATCTCTACCACGCGACGCAGTACGTATTCGCTCCAGCTTACAGTAACAGGGGCGATTGCTGTGCTGAAAATCAGGCTTCTGCACCGGTTTATCATGTAGCTGCGCAAGCTGTTGCCCAGGATAGCGAAGGCGCCTTCGGAGCCTAACGCCTTGCCGAATGTACCCACGGTTATGTCCACCTCCCCGGCGTGATTTTGCGCCAGTCCGAGGCCGCGGTCGCCGCACACACCCACAGCGTGGGCCTCGTCTATATATAACAATGTGTTGGCGTGGAGACGTTTTGCACGCACAAGTGCGGCGATATCGGCGCTGTCGCCGTCCATGGAGTATACGCTTTCTGCGATTATTACAACGCGCTCATAATCAGCGCCGTATTTGCTTATCAGCCGCTCCAGGTGCGCGTAGTCGTTATGGCGGAAGCGCATGAATGTGGAGCCGGACAGGGTCAGGCCGTCAATTATCGAGGCATGGACCAGTTTGTCGGCGACGAACAGTGTCTGCTTGCCGCCGAGGGCGCCCACCATGCCGGTGTTGGCGTGGTAGCCGCTGTTGAACAGTAAGGCTGGTTTGCCGTAAAGTTCTGATAGATAGGCTTCTAATGAGCGATATGCGTTCTGCCGCGAGGCCAAAAGGCGTGAGGCCGACGATGACGGCAGGAAGGTCTCGGCTGTCAGGCTATTCAGAAAATCACGTCTTAGCTCCACATCCGCGGCGATGCCCAGATAGTCATTTTCCGAGAAGTCCACCTGGCATGGGCTCTCGCAGGGGATATGGCGGTCATTCCCCTCGTGCTCAAGGCGTTGCAGTGTCTCGCGAATCGCTTTCATGGCAGTTTGCGCACTATTTCCAGCATCTGTGTCACCAGAAGCGTAAGTTGCTCATTGTTAATGATATACGGGGGCATGATGTAGACATTGCGGCCGAACGGGCGAATCCATACGCCGCGGCGCACACATTCTTTTTGGAACTCGCCTATATCATCAATGCTGTTTTTCATCTCCACCACGCCGATTGAGCCGATAACGCGCACATCTGCCACGTTATCAAACTCTTTCGCGGGCTCCAACAGCTCTCTTATGCGTGCTTCAAGCTCCGTCAGGCGAGCCTTCATGTCCTGGCTCTCAAGCAGTTGCAGCGAGGCGAGCGCAACAGCGCATGCCAGCGGATTGGCCATGAATGTGGGCCCGTGCATCAGTACGCCGGCTTCGCCGCCACTGATTACGTCCGCCACTTTTTTGGTAGTGAGCACTGCGCTTAATGTCATGTAACCGCCTGTCAGACACTTGCCTATGCACATGATGTCAGGCTTTACTTCCGCATGCTCCCACGCAAATAAACGTCCGGTACGCCAGAATCCCGTTGCAATCTCGTCGAAAATCAGCAGTACGCCGTATTCATCGCACAGTTTGCGCGCACCGCGCAGATATTCAGGATGATAGAACCACATTCCGCCGGCACCCTGTACTATCGGCTCCAGAATTAGCGCCGCAATTTCATCGTGGTGCTCAGCAAGCACCTGCCTCAGCGGATCCAGGTCGGCGGGGTTCCATTCGCCGTTGAAGCGGCTTTGCGGCGACGGCAGGAAGTAGCGTATGGGCAGCGCCGAGCCAAAGGCACCGTGCATGCCCGTAACCGGATCGCAGACACTCATCGCGTTCCACGTGTCGCCGTGATAACCGCGGCGGATGGTGACAAAGTTTGTGCGCTTGTGCGAGCCCGACGCCGCTATGGAATACTGCACGGCCATCTTCATCGCCACTTCAACGGCGACACTGCCCGAGTCGGCATAAAAGATGTTGTGCATATTGTCCGGGGCCATTTCAAGCAGCTTTTTGCCTAAGTCTATGGCCGGCTGATGCGTGAATCCGCCGAACATCACGTGGCTCATGCTCTCGGTCTGCTCGCGGATGGCGGCGTTCAGCACCGGGTGGTTGTAGCCGTGACAGGCGCACCACCACGACGACATGCCGTCTATCAGTTCGGTGCCGTCCGCAAGGGTTATCACACAGCCCTTCGCGCCGGCTACTTTGTAGGTGGGGAGAGGGGATATGGTGGATGTGTACGGATGCCACAGGTGTTCGCGGTCCCATGCATCGCAAAGTACTTTCTCGTTTATTACGTTGTTCATTTGTCAGAATATATATCCTGCTTTAAATGAGGCGTTTAATGTATGGTTGTGGATGTTCAGCACTCCAAAGTTGCGCGACACATCGCGCGCGCCGGCGTGCATCACCGCCTTTATTGACAGGTGGCGGCTCACTGTCAGTCCCGTGGCAAGGTGCAGACCCCAGTCGGTAGAGCTGATACCGTTTACTATCGCGCCCTTGTCATTATAGTAGTCGCGCTTGTAATAGGTCTCGGTTACCTGGCTCTGCCCCAGGGAGTTGGTGGACGACGAGTACGAGCGTGTACGTGTCTTTCCGCCCACACCCACGCTCAGATACCAGCCTATTTCGTTTTCCCAGCGCACATTGCGGCTGATGTTGAATCTCAGGTCCAGGTAAATGGGGATGTCAAGGTCGTAGAAATGATGACGCGACGACAGATTGTTGAGCGTTCCGGCCTGCGGGTCCAGGATGGTCATCGTCCAGAAGTAGTTGTTGATGTTAAAGTTAAGTGCCGTTCCCACAGCAAGATAGTTGCGGATAGGCAGCTTTACGTCGGCGCCGAACGACACCATCACTCCCGGCGTGAAGGTAAAGTCGCTGAGCCCGGGTATGGCCGTGCGATAATTCTGAATCATCGAGGATGCGCCCACGCCTACGTTTACCCCGGCCTCCACGATTTTTGTGGGACGCGAGGTGTCCATAAACGGGACTTTTGCGGGCTCCTGTGCGTATGTCGGCACAAGGGTTGCGGCTATCAGTGCGGCAGCTAACAGTGTATGCTTCATGTAGTTACATTTTATTGGGATTGCTGCCTAAGTAGCGTTTCAGTTCCTCTTCGGGGCTGGTCTCGTTCTTCTCGTAGTCGTCCGCGTCAAGGTCCGGAACCACGCTTATCCCTTGCGGCACCGGCTCTGTGGCACCCACGGCACCGGCATGGTGGCCGCCGAAATCAGCGCGTGTCTCGGCGTCGATTTGCTCGCTGATGTCTTCACGGTGCGTGTCGTCGCGCATCTTCACCTTTATCTGGTCGAAGCCCTTACCGTACACGCCGTTTACGTTGCACTGCGTTACAAGGGCGTCATTATCAATGCTTTTGATGATGCGGAAAAGCGTAACAGATTCTATTTTGCGGCACATCACTATCAGCATTTTCACCGGTTTTTTGGTATACCATCCCATGCCGTCCACCACGGTGCAGCCGCGCGATGCCTCGTTGTTCACTGCGTTGGCTATCTCGCGCCACTTCTTGCTGATGATGGTGAACTGCACTGCCTGGCGGTTGGTGTTTATCATAAGGTCGGCCATGTAGCTTACCAGGAAGAGCACCACAAAACCGTAAACTATCTTGTCTATGGAGTGATACAGGAAGTACGCCGACGATATAATGAACACATCCGTGTACAGTATCATGCGGCCGATAGTGACATTAGAGTGCTTGGAAACCATCGCGGCCACAATATCCGTGCCGCCCGTACTGCCGTTGTGCACAAAGGTGAATCCTATTCCCAGGCCACATAGCAAGCCGCCTATTACCACGTTCATGAATGGCTCGCCATGCACAAGCCCGTCCGTGAACAATGGCTGGAAAAGTCCTATCCACATGGAAATCATGGTGGCTCCGAAGATTGTTCCGATCACAAACTTTTTGCCAACCATCTTATAGGCCATGGCAAGCAGAAGCAGGTTCAGAACATACTGTGTCACAGCCACCGGAATGCCCAAGGTGAGGTAGACGAGGGTGCCGATACCGGCAAGGCCGCCGATTACGACTCCCTGCGGCAGGATAAATGCACAGAAGCCGAAGGCGTATACGCCTACACCAAGTGTGATGCAAACGTAGTCGCGGGTGGAACGCCAGAGTGTGTTGCGCGAAAATTTCATTGATTACAGTATATAGTGGTTAATTGGCTGTGCAAAATTACGCATTAATTCCTGATTTTTTAGTAATTTTGCCTTAGAAAATACAGAAAACGTAAAATGAATCGTATATATCTGATAATCAGCCTTATTGTTGCCGCCATTCTGGGCGCTTGCTCGGGTGGTGGTTCCGACAGGCCGGTGATAGCCGTCAGCGTGGAGCCGCAAAGAGCTATGCTACAGGAGATTGTGGGCGAGAAATTCCATGTCGTCACTTTGCTCGGCAATGGCGCGAACCCCGAAACTTACGACCCCACCATGAAGGCCCGCATGGAGGTGGAGAACGCCGCCGCCTTCTTCACCACGGGCTCCATGCCTTTCGAGCGACGAATCGCCGAGGCTCTTGACCCGCGTGTGCGCGTGGTGGACACCAGTGTGGGCATAGTCCCCATATATGGCACCCACAGCCACTTTCACGAGCACGACGCCGACGGACATCATCATCATCATGGCGCCGACGAGCGCGACCCCCACGTATGGGTGTCGCTGCGCAACGCCCGCATTATGGCGCGGAATATGTTCGATGCCGTCTGCGAGCTGGACTCGGCCAACAAACCGTATTATACTCAGCGCTTTGCAGCGCTGGATGCACGCCTTGACTCGCTGGACGGTGTTTTCGCGCAGCGGCTCAGGGAACTGCCCTCGCGGGCGTTCGCAATCTGGCATCCCTCGCTCAGTTATTTTGCCCGCGATTATGGCCTGGAGCAGATTGCGGTAGGGTTCGAGAACAAGGAGATGTCTTCGCGACGGCTCACGGAAATTGTGGACGAGGCACGCAAGGACAGTGTCAAGGTCTTCTTCTTTCAAAAAGAATACGATTCACGGCAGGCACGCACTCTCAATACACAGATGGGAACACGTCTGGTGACAATTAACCCGATGGCGTTCGAGTGGGAGAAAAGTCTTGCCGATATAACTAATGCACTGGTACAATGAAGGATAGCGAAACACCACAGCCGCTTATCACTCTCAGCCATGTCTCAATGGGCTGGGAGGGCGTAAATATACTTGAGGACATTTCGCTGTCTGTAAACAGCGGCGATTTTTTGGCGATTACAGGTCCCAACGGCGGCGGCAAGACCACGCTGTTGCGCATTCTCTTGGGGCTGCTGAAGCCTGTGCGAGGCACCGTTACGCGCCACGACCCCGCCATGCGCATCGGCTATCTGCCGCAGAAAAACAAGATTGACTCGCATTTCCCCGTTACGGTAACGGATGTGATACACTCCGGACTGCTTGCCGTCAAGGGGCTGAACAATGACGAACGCGAGCGTCGCTTCCGGGAGACGATAGCCATGATGGGCCTTGAGGAGCACGCCGGCAAGCCCATAGGGCAATTGTCGGGCGGTCAGCTGCAGCGCGCGCTGTTGGGCCGGGCCATCATTGCCGGGCCGCAGCTGCTGGTGCTCGACGAGCCGCTCAGTTACATAGACAAACGCTTTGAGGCGCGGCTGTACGAGCTGATAAGCGAGCTTGCCCGCACCACTACCATAGTGCTGGTGTCGCATGAGATGTCTGCCATATCGGGCATGGCAAACCGTCATTTCATCGTGGACCACTGCCTGCACGAGTGCACGGCGCGCCACCACGGCGTGCACGTGGACTGCGACGACGATTAATGTAAAAACTATATATGAGTATATACACAGGTAGGGCTGTCCCGGCGGGACAGCCCTGAGTTATGAGGAATTCTGTGTGCATTAGGGTGGCGTGACGCTTCTGTCAGCGCCCAGGTCTGTATGCGTTTTCCCTGTGTGTATGGGTGGGATTTTTATTTCTGTTTGCCGCCATGGGCGCGGCGGCCGTGGTACTTGGCAAGGTTCATCGCTATGCGGCGTTCTACCGACTTGAGTTTCAGAAGCTGACGCGGCGTCAGGACCTCTGCGAGGCGGTCGTAGTAACTCAGCTCTATGTCGGATTCTTTCTTTTTCTGTTCAAAAAGCGTGCGCGCCACGGCCTCGCACTCGGTGTCGGTGGCCTTTTCGTTTTCAAGCGTCTTGCGTTCCAGCTCTCGGGTCTCGAGGCCGGTCGTTATCAGCTCGTCATCCATTTTGTCATAGATGTCAAAGAATTTCTGTTCCTGCTCTTTCGTAAGGTCCAGTTCTTTGATGAGCAGACGGTGTTTGTACGCGCGCATCTCGGCAAGCCCTTGTTTCAGTTGCTCGCCGGAGAGGCGTGTGCGCTGCGCGAAAGTGGAGAGGGAGAATGATGCCAGAATGGCAATTATGATGAATAATTTGCGTGTCATTGTCAAGTGGTCGGTCATTATTTATTGCGGGAGAATCGGTGCCGGGGTGTCGGTCTGTTCCATCTCGCTAAAGTCCATGGAGTCAAGCGACTCGCCCAGGTTATCCAGGTCAATGCTGTCCGAGACCATGCTGTCGTAAATATCGTATTCGTTGATGTCGTCAATCACATAATCCTCAACAAACCGCTCGTTGGAGACCGCCGTGGCAAGCTCGGGATTGGCGTCGATACTGAGTTTGTCCGCAGCCCCGGTGAACTTGGTGAACAGGCTTAGCATGCACCAGACACCCATAAACATGGCTGCCATATATACGTAGGGGCGCACCGTGTGCCACATTGTGCGTTTCTGTGGCGCCGGAGTCTCCAGCTCGGGCCGTTGAGGCAATTGCGCGGCCATACGCTTGGCAAAATCGTCAAAATAGCCTTCAGGGACAGTTAACCCGTCCTTTCTGCTGAATTTGTCGAGTATATTTTCGTTCTCTTGTTTCATTATTTATGGGCGTTTTTGAAGTCTTGTTGGGTTTTTGACATCCGGCCGGCCATTTGGTTTAATCGGCATCCGGATTTTTTTTGCGTCGGAATCAGCGATGCTCTTCTATATATTTCTCTATTTTTTTGACTGCCAGATGGTAGGAGGCTTTTAGGGCGCCTACAGTCGTGCCGAGAATTTCTGAGATTTCCTCGTACTTCATCTCGTCGAAATACTTCATGTTGAACACTATTCTCTGCTTTTCGGGCAGGGTAAGCACCGCTTTGCGCAACAGCTCGGCGGCGGCATCGCCGTCGAAGTAGCTGTCGGCCTCAATCATGTTTGCCAGCGCCGATTCCTGGTCGTCCATGCTCATGGCGTAGCGTTTGCGCTCGCGGGCCAGGAAGGTCAGGGATTCGTTGATGGCGATTTTGTAAAGCCAGGTGCTCAGGCGCGCATCGCCGCGGAAGTACTCCAGATTCTGCCAGGCTTTCAGAAAGGTGTTCTGCAGCAGGTCGTTGGCGTCGTCGTGGTTCTGGACCAGGCGGCGTATCTGGTGGTAAATCGGTTCGGAATACAGACGCATCACCTCGTTGAACGCGGCGCGGCATGTCTGCGGCTGTTGCAGGCGGCGGACAAGTGTTTCTTCGTCTTTTGTGTTCTCGGGGGTGGCCATGGGCGGGGTCTGATTGGGCTTTTTTTGCGTTAAATGAGTAGCGCCGGAGCGGTTTAGGCGCTTTGCCCTGCAAATTTACAACAAAAAAAGCGGATTTAATAGGAATAATAGTTGTCTTAACATTTTTTTTTGCTAATTTTGTGCGCTATGAATATTAAATCAATCTCTACCGCTGTCGTTACAGTGGTTTGTTCGTCTGTCCCGGCGGCAATGTACGGCGAATCTGCCGCGGCCGATTCCGGGAAATATGTGACACATCTGCGTGATGTGGAAGTAGTGGGCCTTAAACAGATGCCCGATGATGGAAATGGCCTGGAAACCGTGGTGGAAGGCCGGGACCTGGAAACTTATCGTATCACCACGGTGCGCAATATGAGCGAGGTGACGCCGAACTTCTTCGTGCCACAGTACGGGTCGCGCATGACATCTTCAATTTACGTACGCGGACTCGGCGCTCGCATAGACCAGCCCGTAGTGGGCCTGAATGTGGACAATGTGCCGTATCTCAACAAGGACAGCTATGACTTCGACCTTGAGGACATTAGCAAGATAGAGGTGCTGCGCGGCACACGCTCAGTGCTTAACGGCCGTAACTCCATGGCCGGACAGGTGAATATTTACACCATGTCGCCGTGGGATTATAACGGTTTCCGTGTCAAGGCCGACTTCGGACGCGCCAATACCGCCAACGCCTCGGCCGGATGGTATGGCAAACTCTCCGGGAAGCTTGCCACGGCAGTAGTGGGCAGCATCGGAATCACCGACGGATTCTACAAGAACGACGAGCGTCCCGGCGACCGCGACTGCGGACGCGAGCAGCAGGCGGCCCTGCGGTGGAAACTTTCCTGGCACCCGCACAGCAGGTGGTCGCTATCCAATTCGTTCCGAATCTCCGGCTCCAAGCAGAGCGGCTATCCCTACGAGAACATGGAACTGGGACGCATCGCATACAACGATACCACCTTCTACCGCCGATTCGGTTTCTCGGACGGCCTCACCGTCAGCTACACCGGTCAGCGAATGATAGCAACTTCCGTGACGTCACTGCAATATCTGGACGACAACATGACCCTTGACCAGGATTTCAGCCCCCGCAGCATGTTCACGCTGACACAGAAACGCCGTGAGTGGACCATCACACAGGACATCTTCGCCAAGGGCCTGCGCGCTTCCGGCAAATATGAGTGGCTTTTAGGCGCCTTCGGATTCTATAAACCCTCGGACATGAAGGCCCCCGTAACTTTCGGCGACGACGGCATCGCTACTCTCATCGAAGGCAACATAAACTCTAACCTGCCCGCCGGAATGAAGCTGAAGTGGGACGAGCGCAGCATGCTGTTAGGCAGCAAGTTCGACATCCGCAACGGCGGATTCGCCCTCTACCACCAGAGCACTTACCGCCTGCGCAATGTCACCTTCCAGGGCGGTCTGCGATGGGACATAGAGCATGTCGGACTGGACTACAACAGCCGCGTGAACACATCGGCAACAATGATGCGCCCCGGCCCCGGCGGAATGGTGCCCGTAGCCACGCGCGAGATTAATATTGACGAGAGCGGAAGCCTGTCGCAGACTTTCAACCAGCTGTTGCCGCAGCTTTCGGTAACATGGAATGCAGGCGACTGGGAGCTGCGCGGCGCCGCTGCACGCGGATACAAGGCCGGCGGATACAACGTGCAGATGTTCAGCGATGTATTGCTGCAGCAGATGATGTCCTCAATGGGTCAGGATGCCGATTATGACGTTGACGACATCCTCTCTTACAAGCCCGAGGTCGCCAACACCTACGAGGTGTCCGTTGGATATGCCCCCGGCAGCAAGTTCAATGCCGAGATCACCGGATTCCTCATCCACTGCCGCGACCAGCAGCTCACGGTATTTCCGGACGGAACCACCACCGGCCGCGTCATGACCAATGCCGGCCGCACGCGCAGCTACGGCGTGGAGGCCACCATGATGTGGCGCCCCGCAAAAGGCCTGTCGCTGCGCGCCGCATACGGTTTCACCAACGCCGAGTTCACCAGATACAACAACGGCCGCATGGACCTAAAGGGCAAGCGCCTGCCGTACGCACCCGCGCACACTCTCTTCGCCTCCGCCGACTATCTCCTCCCCTGGACATTCTTGGGCGTGACCACCACCATAAACGCCAATACCCGTGCTGCCGGAGACATCTGGTGGGACGACGCAAACACTGTGCGTCAGCCGTTCTACGCCACATTGAACGCCTCGGTCACTTTCGAACACCGCCTGTGCTCGGTTATGCTCTGGGGCTCCAATATCACCAACACCAAGTACAATACCTTCTATTTCACCTCCGTAGGCAGCAGCTTTGTACAGCGTGCCAATCCCTGGAGCATAGGCGGTACTCTGCGCTTGTATTTCGCTCAGAATTAACGAAAAATTACAGGAAAATTTTGGTAGTATACCCAAAATGTAGTATTTTTGCACAATGCTTGACAGCAGGTTATACCCTGAATAAAGCATTATATTAACTAATAACTTTAATAACAGACAATTATGGCTTACGTAATTACCGACTCTTGCGTGTCATGCGGCACCTGCGAGCCCGTTTGCCCCGTACAGGCTATCTCAGCCGGTGCAGAGCACTATCAGATTGATCCCGACACCTGCATTGAGTGCGGATCTTGCGCAGAAGTATGCCCCACCGGTGCCATCGAGGCTCCGAATTGATAGCAGGCACACTCTGTAGTAACGCGTAAAAAAGGATGCCCCCTTCGGGTATCCTTTTTTTCACCCGTCCCCAAAAGTGATTATTACAAAGATGACTTTCCCAAAATGATTATTAAAAAAATTATTTTGAATCTCTTTTCAGTTGAATATTGGGGAACGGGGTCTTAATGAGTTGCAAAATTTACAAAACGCGTTTTGGAGTCTTTTTGGGGGAAGCTAAAAATAGAAATGTCAGTTTTTTACCTGCAAAAAACTGACATTTCTGTGTTATGGTACCCTTGGGTTTATTTCTCCCTTGGGGTTATTTGACGATGAGTTTGTCGCCGCGGGAGGAGATGTAGAGGCCGGGAGCCGTGGGGTCGGCCACGGGGATGCCCTGGAGGTTATACCACGTGGCGGGGGTCGCACCGGCCGGGGTGTCGTCGGCGATAATGCCCTCTATGGCGTCTAAATCCGCCTCATCGTACACAGCCTCTATGCCGGGGACTTCCAGGCGATAGTCGGTGTTGGTCTTGCCACTGAGGTAGAAGTTGAGCTCGCTAACGGTAATGGGATAGATACCTATGTCCGAGAGATTGAACTTGTCGGCAAGGTTGATTCTCAGGGTGTTGGTCTCGTTGGCGGCTGTGGGATCCGTGATGGTGATGTCGCTTGTGCGCGACTCGTTGGCGGCTTTCACTCTAACCGCCACCTTTGTCACGCTCACGTCCTTCGGGGTCAGGCGAATCTGCAGCGCCTTGGGGTGGCTGAATGTCGGCAGCGATGTTTTGGCGGTGAATTTGGTACCGCGTGTCGAGGAAATTTTGAAATCCGTGGCGAAACCGTTGTCCAGTACCGTTGTGGTGAATCCCGTGGCGATGCCGGTGCCGCTGAAAGTCCAGGGGTCAAGGGTATGCGTCGGCTCAAGGGCCATTACGGACGTGGCAGGCGTCTCCACGGTGGCGTTTATGGTAATCGTGGCGGCGCCGTCGGTGCCGGTGATAACGCATTTGCCGTCGGCGACCGGAGTCACTTTTCCGTGCTCGTCCACAGTTGCGACGTCAGCGTTGTCAGTTGACCAGTCGTACGGTTCGGCTGATACCGGGAGCATGTCGCTGCCGCAGGGGGCGACAATTTCGGCGGTCCAGGATTTCTTGCCGTTGAGAATGACATCCGGGTATTTGGCCCGTGCGCCATCCGATTCCATCACAGTCACGGGAATGGAGGCTGTGGCACCGCCGTAGGTAGCTGTCAGGGCGTAACATCCTTTCTGAGTGGCGGTTATGGACGCCTTGTCGGCAGAGACATCTCCTGCGCTGTAGGACAGTGTATAGCCGGTTACATTGTCGCTGACCAGCTTGCCGTATTTGTTGTATCCGTAAATCACGGGGGTGTACAGGCCATAATATGGAACGGTGACAGCCCAGTCGCGGAAGGAGATGGCGGCGATTTCATTG
Source organism: Bacteroidales bacterium (assembly GCA_004554255.1). Taxonomy (GTDB): domain Bacteria; phylum Bacteroidota; class Bacteroidia; order Bacteroidales; family Muribaculaceae; genus CAG-873. The sequence goes on along the minus strand of SFNC01000022.1, from coordinate 1,347 downwards.
TCCTCCGGAGCGTCCAGTACGGCGAAAATGGCGTTTCCAACTGCGCGTTCAGAGCCATCGCTGCACTTGTTGCGTACGCCGAAGGCCTTAGTGTACAGTGTGGACGAGCCACCGCCATCCAGGTTCACAGCCTCGGCGGCTCCGGCATAAATCATGATGTCGGCGCCCATGCCGGTGGCAATGCCGCCCGAGCTGGTGCTGCGTCCGTCCACAACCATCATTATCACCTTGTTGCCGTCGGCGCTGACGCCGATCATGGTTCTGGGATGGCGCGATGACGCGTCGCCGCGCTCACCCTCGCTGTTCAGGTTCTTGCCGTTGCCCACATTCTTGGGGTTGCCGGAAACCACATCGGTGGGATGAATGGCCTCGCCCTCGGGGGTAAGGATGATATTGTTGAAGTGCACTACATCGCCCGGCTTCAGAGCGGCCACAAAGGCATCTGCGCCCGTGTTGCACCCTGTGGTGGAAGTTCCGCGGCCGTGAATCACAAAGCCGTCCTCGGGGATTGTCATGTCGCCGTCGGTGGCCGGTTCGGAGGTCACCACCAGGTCAAATTCTCCGCCGGCGGTAAAACTGCTGCCGTCGGCGAGGCGTGCGCTCACCTGGTGGCATGCGCCGGCATAGTCCTGCTGGTTTGCCGACCCCCAGTAGCGCGGGGTGTAAAGTGTGATTCCGTTTGCGGGAGAGCTTACGTTGACGCCTTTGAACAGTGTCACGGCATCGCCTTTCTGTGCAGTGCCGGTGTAAAAGTTGAGGCGGCACACGCGTGCCACGCCCTCGGTGTCCACCGAGAACTGGTAGTTTGAATTCGAGGTCTTGTATATCTCGCCGCCGCAGATGGTGGCGGCGGTGGGAGTGCCAACAACCGAGGAGCCGTTGGTGGCTGTTCCGGAAGTGGCGTAGAAGTCGCCGTTAACGCCGGCGAAGAAAAGGCGTGAGCCCGAGGAGTGGCTCTCGGCCATCTTGCGTACCGTCATGCCTCCGGCCACCTTATCCTGTGCCGATACGACGCGGAACGATACTCCCGGTGTGGTTTTGTCTACTGTGAGATAGAATACGTCCAGAGCAGGATTGGCGCCGGTGAGGCGCAGCTGGGTCTGTGTGGTGCCGGGACCTACGGTGGCATGGTAAACAGTGTCTACATTGTACTCCACGGAGGCCACTGTCATTGTGGAGCGTGCGCCGGCGGCAGGTGCCGCCAGGATAAACAGCAGTGATAGTAATTTTTTCATGGTTTAAATGTGGTTATAAGACCCCGTTCCCCAATATTTGTTAACGCAGGGGTCGCAGATTTCGGTCAGATTTAGTCTTGCAGGTGAAGGAGCATAGCGGGCTATGTGACTG
>SFNC01000111.1 GCA_004554255.1 Bacteroidales bacterium | reverse complement strand
CATTTCGGCTATCTGCTGGTTAACAATGACAGCCGCTATATCATGCTGGACAAAAAGGGCGAAGAGACAAAATTACCCGCAAAGGTAAAGGGCGTGTACGGCTACAACGCCAAGTATATCATCTTCAGCGACGGAGATGATAAAGGCGTGATGAATTTCGAGGGCGAGATACTCGTCCGCGCCAAATACAGCAGTGTGGAGTTCCTTGACGAGGACCTGTTCCTGGCACATAAGAGCAATGACGATGAAACCGAGATTGTAAATGCCACGGGCGAAACCGTTGCCAAACTTGACTACAAACGTGTGTACAACCTTTACAAATTCGGACTTTTGGCTCGTGACGGAGGCTCGTATGTTCTTGTTGACCGCGAAGGCAAGTCTACCTGCAAGGAAGAATTTTCGGACATAAACCTTGCCGAATCAAGTTCTGCCTATGTGGAATCGGACTTCTTTGACGCCAACAGCATCGTTACCGCAATGATGCAGCCCGCCGAGGAGTTCCTGAAGAACCATCCCTTCGGAACAAGCGCCGAGGATGTCAACGGCGGTCGTCAACCGAGCTACATGGACTGTAGCTACTCTATTGATATGGACAGAGTTAGCGGAACCGGCTATAGCATAAGCATGGCTCAGGTATACAATACTCAGGCTGCCGCATACGCGTATGGCATGGGTGAATACGAGTGGGATCCCTCAGCCGAGCTCTCCGGTCTGCGCATAAACGTCTCCACCGATAAGGAATGGGGCAAACGCGGCAATGAGGCTATTGCCAAGTATTTGACTTCCAAGAAATTCAAGGCCGGTCATACATTTGAGGAATATGGCGCGTTAAAGACAACCTATACCTCGGACGATTGCCGCATAGAGGTCAGCTGCTCCGAAAAATCGTGCTCAGTGGACATTTTCCCCGCAGCGGGAACTGTAGTAGAAGAGGTCGTGGAAGAAGAAGTTGAGGAAGAAGTTCAGGTAGAGGAAGTGGAAGTAGCCGAAGCTCCCGCTGCAGGCTCAGACTATCGCAGTATGGTCTGCAACCGCCGCCTCACTGCCGCCGACCTTCAGGGAAAGAGCAAGAAGGAACTGCGCCTGATGCGTAACACCATCTACGCCGTGCATGGCCGCAAATTCCGCAGCGCCGACCTGGACAAGTATTTCCGTCAGTTCAGCTGGTATAAGCCTGTCGGTTATGACATTCCGGCAGCGTCGCTCAGCGCAACCGAGATGGCTAATGCCGCACTTATCGCCAAATACGAGAAATGAGGATTAAATTACTGACAGTACTGCTGCCCGTAGCCTGCATAGCCTGCAGCGCCACGGGCAGCAGAAATAATGATGCCGAGCGTACGGAGTGCGATACGGAGTGCGTGGAGGAGGTGGCTGAGGAAGAAACCGATGCTGACCCCCGCGCGGAGCCTGTACCGCACGGCGTGAAGGCGCTGATGGCCGCATATCCGGATTTCATAACCGGATTCGACGGCGAGAAGCTGCTGTTTCCCGACGGCAGCCGCCTGCAGTGGGATGATGGCCGCGACAAGGATTTTGCCGCGATGCTGGACGATACCGACCCGCAGGATATGTTCGCAACAGCTTATCCGTCAACCGGTGAGACCCCCGGGTACCTTGCCGACCCCGGACGCGGGCGTTGCGAGGCACTGTTCAAGAAGATGTACGGAGCCTCGGCCGCCGCTGTGGAGCGGAATTTGGTGAGCGTGGACTGGTTTGGCCAACGCCTGCGGTTTATGTCTGTGAACGGTGCCGCCGACAGTCTGCGCAATGTGGCCGCAGAGTTGCGCACGAGCCCCGAATTAGCCAAGTATCTTAAGTCGGCCGGGACGTTTTACTGGCGCAAGGTGCGTGGCGCACAGCGCCTTAGCGCGCATAGCTACGGAATTGCCATAGACATAGGCACGGAGTACTCCGATTACTGGAAATGGCATTATCCGCGAGCCGCCGAGACCGACCGCATAAAGTATTTGAACCGCATGCCGGCCGAGGTGGTGGAGATATTTCGCCGCCACGGCTTTATATGGGGCGGCGCATGGTATCATTTTGACACCATGCACTTTGAGTTCCGCCCCGAATTATTGCATGGCGACGTCAGTGCGGCGAGGAAATAGAGCTCACTGAGACGGGTATGCGCTCCCAGATGCAGTTGGGGATAAGCCTCCATAGGCCCACGACTAAGTTCCAACGCCAGTCTATCACGCATACGCGGCGTTTATGCAGTATGGCGCGGATTATGCGCAATGCCACATAGTCGGCCTGCATGGTCATGGGATACGAGCCTTTTTCGTCCAGCAGCGGTGTGCGCACCCATCCCGGACGGATGTCTGTGAAGCGGATGCCGAGTTTCTTGACCACGGCGAGCTGCCTCAGCGCGCGCAGATAGCACTGGTCGAAGCACTTGGAGGACGAGTAGGCGGCCAGACGGCCTATGCCGTTGGTGCCGGCTACGGAAGTAACGGCGGCGATGTGCCCTTTCCCGGAGCATTCGTCGCGGAAATAGCGGAACGCGTAGCCCACCATTCGTGCGAACCCGAGCACGTTGGTTTCCAGTGTCCTGAGTTCCTTGTCTGGGTCAAGGTCCATGTTCTCAAAGCCCACACCCGACACGTGCAGGTAGCAGTCCATGCCCCCGAGGCGGTCTATAAGATTGCGCAGGTGCATGGTGGCGTCGTTGCGGGTAATGTCCACGGTCTCGTATTCTGTGTTGTCCGGGAAGCGCTCATGCAGCGTACGCAACACATCGGTCTTGCGCCCGGCAAGGCCGACTTTCATCCCGGCAGAGGCGAGTGTCTCGGCGACTTTCAGGCCAATGCCCGATGTCGCGCCCATTATTACTATCTTTTTCATCATTAATGCAAAATTAGGTAATTTCGTTTGAATTTTAACAACTACTTACATGATAAACAACTATTGCGTACGGAATTATCATGAAAATAAGTGAAAAATATAAATTGCTGCCGGTATCGGCAATTGCGGATGAGATGCTGTCCGTGCTCGCGGAGGTGCCTCGGATACTGGTGACGGCACCGCCGGGCGCGGGAAAATCCACGCTGTTGCCGTTGGTGCTTCTGGAGTCCCTGCCCGAGGGGCGGATACTGATGCTTGAGCCGCGGCGCCTTGCCGTGCGGCAGGTGGCGACGCGCATGGCGTCAATGCTGGGCGAGGCTGTGGGCGGCACTGTAGGCTACCGCGTGCGCTTTGAGTCGCGGGTGTCTGCGGCGACGCGCATAGAGGTGCTTACGGAGGGTATTCTGGAACGCATGCTGGTGGAGGACCCCACGCTGGACGGCGTTGCCGCCGTGATTTTCGACGAGTACCATGAGCGGAGCCTGGCATCGGACCTGGCCCTTGCGCTGACGCTTGAGGCTCAGAGCGTTATACGCCCGGACCTGCGGATAATAGTGATGTCGGCAACGATAGACGCCGAGGCTCTGTGCAGCAGTATGGATGCGCGCCACTTGCACAGTCCCGGGCGCATGTTCGACGTGGATATCGTTCATTGCGAGGATTTTGACGTGCGCGACTGCGCCGCGGAGGTGGCGCGCGCCGTTCGGCGTGCGCACCGCGAGCAGCCGGGCAATATCCTTGCCTTCCTGCCCGGTCAGGGCGAGATACAGAAGTGCGCGGAGCTGTTGTCGGACAGCCTTGGCGCAACGGAGATACTGCCACTGTACGGCATGCTTCCACCCGAGCAACAGCAGCGGGTGCTGACACCGCCTCCGTCGGGGACACGGCGCGTGGTGCTTGCCACGCCGATAGCCGAGACTTCGCTGACGATAGAGGGCATAACCACTGTGGTGGACTCGGGATTGTGCCGGACATTGGTGTTCGACCCGTCCGGCGGCCTGAGTCATCTTGCCACAGTACGCATATCACTGGATATGGCCATACAGCGTGCGGGCCGTGCGGGGCGCCTGTGTCGCGGCACCTGTTATCGGCTGTGGACCAAGGCCTCGGAACTCCGTATGGCTGAGTGCCGCGAGCCGGAGGTTCTGACTGCCGACCTGTCGTCCATGGTACTTGAGACGGCGGCATGGGGCGAGGCCGACCCCTCGCGACTTCCGTGGGTGACACCGCCTCCGGCAGGACATGTCTCGCAGGGGCGCCGGCTGTTGGCGGCACTCGGTGCTGTCGACGGCAACGGCCGCATCACGGCGCATGGCCGCAGGCTGGCGCAGTTGCCATGCCATCCCCGTATCGCCAGCATGCTCTCTGCCGCCGGGTCGCGTGCTGCGCTTGCCGCAGACATTGCGGCTATGCTGGAGGAAAAGGACCCTATGAATGACAGCAGCGATGCCGACATAAACACCCGCATAGCGCTGTTGCGGCAATATCGGCGGGGCCGTATATCCGGTCGCTGGCAGCGCATTGACAATATCGCGACACAGTACCGACGGCTTGTCGGCGCGCGGGAGGACAATAGTGCATATCCCGCCGAGGACACGGGGCGGCTTATTGCCCTCGCCTACCCGGAGCGGATTGCGCAGCATTGCGATGACGGCCGTTATCGCCTTTCGGGAGGCGAATATGTGACATTAGACGAGGGCGACCTGCTCTCGCAAAACGAATATTTGGCGGTGGCGTCCGTGAACCGCCGAATTTTTCTCGCGGCACCGCTGGCGGAGGCTGACGCTTGCGCACACGGCCAATGGTGCGAGAACGTGAGCTGGGACAGCCGCTCGGGGCGTGCCATCGCGCGGGAGGAGCTGCGCGTAGGGGCGCTGACACTCGCCACACGTCCGGCATCGGGCGAGCAGCGTCAGCTGATAGTCGACGCCATATCCCGTGCCGCGCCCAAGGAGGGACTGACGATGTTCGATTTTGACGGCGACGTGCAGCGTCTGCAGCTGCGCATCGCCACTGTCGCCGCATGGCATCCGGAGCTTGACATTCCCGATGTAAGCACCGAAGCGGTTCTTGCCGCCACGCCCGAATGGCTACCGATGTACATAGGCAAGGCAACAACAGCGTCGGAGCTGCGCAAGATAGACATGTGCGCGGTTATTACCGGACTGCTGAGCTACGACATACAGATGGCCCTGGACCGTATTGCGCCGACGCATATAAAGCTTCCCTGCGGACGTAACGCACGGATAGACTATCGTCGCGGTGCCGAGACTCCCGTGGTCAGCGCCCGCATACAGGATTGCTTCGGGATGCTGGAGACGCCGCGCCTTGACGATGGAACCCGCCCCGTGCTGATGGAGCTGCTGTCGCCGGGATTCAAGCCGGTGCAGCTCACGCAGGACATGGAAGGCTTCTGGCGCGGCACATACTTCGAGATACGCAAGGAACTGCGCCGCCGATACCCCAAGCACCGCTGGCCCGACGACCCCCTGGCAACCACCTGAAACTACGCAATGAATCAAAGCGCTGGATGACCGCATAGATCAACTTCCGTTACACTTTTTCAAACGAATCAGCTTAACTCCGGTGTAATCACATATCTTCCAAAGTCAATAGCTTTGTTTCTACGTCATATTTCATAAGAAAGCAAGACTTAATGCGCATTACTTTCTCCATGAATAACTTACGGTCGTAGTTACGGTACTGGCGCTTTACTTCTGCGACAACAGCAGTCCTGTCATCGACCTTGATGCCGACTATATATATTTCGTTGGCTTCCTTACCTTTTTTGCGCTCCCACCACGAGCCGATGTTCATATACTCATGGCTTTCCATCATTTTGAGCCGGAAGTATTTTTCAAGGATATGACCGGAATATGTCGGATAATCTGACACAACAATCTCACGAAGGCGGCCATAATTGCCCATTTCAACCAGTGTCTGGTTGCGGTCGAAATAGTTGAACCAGAATTTCAGGAAATTGTCAGTTATCTCATATTGCACATTCTGCGAACGTGGTTTCGACATAATAGGACGGACACGCTTGATAAGCGAATAATCCTCAATCAATCGTTTTAGATGACCCGCCACAGTCACACCTCCCAATGCGTTTTCAATCGCGCCCTGAGTGTTCGTCCCTGATGCGATACAGCTGAGCACTGAGAAATATAACCCGTAATCCTTGCCGAATTCCTCAATCAGCAGATTACGCCCTTCATCTATAAACGGAGAGTTCTCCCTGACTACATATTCGAACATCCCATCAATCGACAAATCGGTATCTTCACACAAAAGTT
>SFNC01000110.1 GCA_004554255.1 Bacteroidales bacterium | reverse complement strand
GCACCCCTCCATCCCGTTCCCGCCATTATGCCCCCTCCGTGCTGTAACGCTGTGTCGTTCGCGTGTGTCGTAACCCCGGAGGGGTTCCATCTGCATAGCCCCACGTTGCGGGCGGAGGCACGACGCCGGCTACGTGGGGTTACCCGGACCCGCACATGACAACCCCTGCGGGGTTGCATCTGGACGGCGAAACCCAAATGGAACCCCTCCGGGGTTACGCCGCATTCCTGTCGTTTACCCCCATGTAGCGGTCGTCGTACCTCCTCCCGCAACATGGGGCTACCCAAGTGGAACCCCTCCGGGGTTCTCACCGATGGCCACGGAATAATGGAGTGGCGGCATCATGCCGCCTGTGCGCTCGGTACTTGCGTCGTTTGTGCGCGCCGTAACCCCGGAGGTTTTCATGCCGGATGGATGCGGTTTTTCGGGTTAAATTGTGTAATTTTGCGGGAAATTAATGTAGTTATGGATTACGATATAGAAGATATGAGGCGACATGACGTGGTGCTGTTGTGCGGTATCAGCGGGTCGGGCAAGACAACGCTGGCGCGGCAACTGGAGCAGTACGGCTATACGCGACTGTCGCTTGACGGCATAATCTGGGAGAGGTATGGCGATGCCTTTGCCGGGTTTGATGCCGAGCGCCGTCGTGGTATTTTCATGGAGGGCGGGGAGGAGCTGCGCCGTCGCTTAGAGACGCTGTTGCGTGCCGGTGCCCGCGTGGTGGTGGATGCTACCATGTGCAAGCGTGCCGCCCGCGAGGCGGTGGGCGAGCTGTGCTCGCGCCTGAGAGCGTCTGTGACGCTTGTATTCCTGGATGTTGACCGTGAGACCCTTGCTGCGCGCCTGGCCACGCGTCGTGGCACCGGCCCCGATGACCAGATAGTCACCCCGGAGGAACTTGATGGCTTCTGCGCGGGCTTCGAGCGCCCCTGAGCGTTAGACCCCGTTCCCCTCATCGCCTTAGCGCTTTCGGGGAACGGGGTCTTAGTTGCGTAGCGCGCTGAGAGCCACCCGTCAGCATACAAAAAAGCGATGTGCCAAATGTGACACATCGCTTTTTTAGGTAATAGCCGCGCTGCGACTATTGTTTACTTACTTTTTGAAGTAGCGGTTGTAGAGGCCCTCGAAACCGCGGCCGTGACGGGCTTCGTCCTTAGCCATTTCGTGTACGGTGTCGTGGATAGCGTCAAGGTTGAGCTCTTTAGCGCGGCGAGCGATACGCATCTTGTCCTCGTTGGCGCCGGCCTCGGCCATCATGCGCTTCTCAAGGTTGGTCTTGGTGTCCCAAACGCATTCGCCAAGGAGCTCGGCGAATTTTGCGGCGTGCTCTGCCTCCTCGAAGGCGTAGCGCTTGAAGGCTTCTGCGATTTCGGGGTAGCCTTCGCGGTCGGCCTGGCGAGACATAGCCAGATACATGCCTACTTCGCCGCATTCGCCGTTGAAGTGAGCGGTGAGGTCCTTGCGCATTTCGTCGTCGGTGTCTTTGGCAACGCCGATTTCGTGTTCGGTAACGAACTGGAGGCCTGCTTCGGGTTCAGAGGGAACTTCTTTGAATTTGCTGGCGGGAGCACCGCATATAGGGCATTTTTCGGGAGCGTGTTCGCCTTCGTAGACGTAACCGCATACTGTGCAGATAAATTTCTTTTTCATAATGGTGTGTATTTGTGATTTAAGTTAAACTTACGTGTTGTATCGGTAAAATAGGTGCGGTTTTTATGGCATCTGATTTACACAATGCAAAAGTAATAAATTTATCGGCAGAAAACAAATTTTCCGGGCATAATAAAGATTAAAATATTGTGGTGTCCGGTGTAAATAATGTTAACCGTTCGAAAGGCTGTGTTTTAATTATATTTTGGAGATGTTAACATATTTTTGGTGTAGCGCTGTTATTTTATTTAAGAAAATAGCAGTATATTTGCAAATTATAAGTAGTATCCAATCATAATTTATAAATTATAACCATGAAGAGAAAGCTAATCGTCGCCCTGGCAGCGGCACTGATGGCGACCTCCGCCTATGCCGAGTCGCCGAAACGCGAGTTCAGGTCGTCCTGGGTGGCCGGTATGAATATTGACTGGCCGGTCAACTCATCGTCCAAGGGTACCACGGCAACTGCCATCAACAATGCCAAGAAGGAGCTGACAACCTATCTGGATAACTTTAAGAATCAGAACTTTACGGGTATCTGTCTGCACGTGCGTCCGCGAGCCGACGCATACTACAAGTCGTCGTACGAGCCCTGGAGTGCCGACCTTACCGGCACTCGCGGCAAGGACCCGGGTTGGGACCCTCTGGCGTTTGCCGTGGAGGAGTGCCACAAGCGCGGCCTGGAGTGCTATGCGTGGATAAATCCTTTCCGTGTGAATGCCAACGGCGTAACGTACACCACGGACTTTGACAAGCAGTGGGACGAGGACGGCTGGCTGATTCGCTCGGGCAATTGGACAATCTTCAACCCCGGTCTGCCCGCAGCACGCAAGCACTGCCTGGACGTAATCAAGGAGATTTACACCAATTATGCGGTGGACGGCATGCTGTTCGATGATTATTTCTACCCCGGCGACGGCATGGTGGACACTTCGGATGCCGATGACTATCAGCTGTGGAAGGACTCCGGTACGACGATGAATATCGGCGACTGGCGTCGCAATAACGTAAATACCTTTGTTAAAGAGCTTTACGATGAGATTCAGAAGACCCGTCCGGACCTGCGATTCGGTATCGGCCCGGCCGGTGTGGCCGGTGCATCGGCATCGAAATACGGCCTGTCCAAGCCCAATATCTCGTCCAGCGACTGGATGTACTCTAAAATTTACTGCGACCCCCTGGCATGGCTGAATGACGGCTCGATTGACTTTGTGTCGCCGCAGATCTACTGGGGCACCAAGCACTCCACGGCGCCTTACGGCCCGCTGTGCAAATGGTGGAGCGATGTGGCCGACCACTTCGGCCGACATATGTATGTGAGCAGCGGATCGTACCGTCTGGCTGACAGCTCCAACGAGTACGGCGGCAACAACACCACCGGCTGGGAGGAATTCGTCACCGAGAACAATCTGAACCGCGAGTATACGCTGAATGGCGCGCCGGGAATGATTTATTACAACACCAAGACCATCAACGGCCCGCAGATTTCCGGTCTCGGCGATTATCTTGCCCAAAAATCGTATACACGCCCGTCGCTGATTCCCGTGGCCGACTGGAAGGAGCATGTCTCTTACGCCGCGCCTGCAGGTCTGAAGCAGAGCGGCGCGTCGCTGACGTGGACCGCCACCAATGGCGCAACTGCCAAGTCCATAATCCGTTACACTGTCTACGCCATCCCGTCCGATATAACCATGGAGGAGGCTCAGGCCGGTAACGGCGACGGTATAGATGGCGAATACCTGTTGGGCGTAACTTACTCACCGTCATATACTTTACCCACAGACAAGGCCTCCGGCCACTGGTATGCCGTGTGCGTGTACGACGGCTACGGCTATGAAAGTGAGCCTGCCCTGTCCGGTTACACCACCGAACCGTCGCAGGCCACCGAGCTGCTGACACCGGCAGACGGCGCTACCGCGCAGTGGTCGCAGACCTTCAGCTGGAAGGCTGTGCCTACCGCGACATACCATTTCCAGCTTGCCCGCGAGGAGTCGTTCACCAACATCGTGGAGGACCACACGCGCCTCAGTGTCACATCTCAGGCAGTGGAGTTTGACAATCTCACCGCGGCGAAATATTACTGGCGCGTGGTAACTACCCAGGCCGGCAAACTGCCCGCCGCAAGTGAGGTCCGCGCCATCCTGCCTCCGGTAAAGACCGCCGCCCCCAAGCCTGTTACCACACTCCCTGCCAATAATGCCGTGTTGGAGGACCCTGAGCTGACATTCCGCTGGACATGCGAGTCTGTCAGCGACGTGGAGGGCTACAGACTGGAGGTGATAAAGGCCGACGGCGACTTTGCCAAGCCGCTGTATACCACGGAAGTAACCTCCGGAAAGGAAGTGAAGGTTGCCGCGTCCATGTTAGGCGTCGGAGCATTTAAATGGCGCGTTGTGGCCTACGGATCGCATCTCACCGAGACCGCATCGGCAGTGGCAAATTTCACAATAGAGAATCTGCCTATCACCGAGGTAGGCTACACTGTCAAGACCGACGGCTCCACTTATGCCACTACCAGCAAATTAGAACTTAAAAGCGACTGGATGCGCGCCGAGAAAACCGGCTGGGAGAACATGAAGTTCGAGGAAAATGGCAAGTTCAACCGCGGAATGGCGGCAACCGAAGATGCCGTTTACATTAGCGGACGCTCGGACAACAGCTCGTCTGCAACGCTTTACCTGGACGTTTACAGCGCCGATAACGGACAATTGCTCAAAAGACTGGAACTGAGCGGCCAGACGCCCGTGGAATACGGCTGCAATGACCTGTTCAAGGACAGTAAGGGCAATATTTGCACATCGAACCTCGCCCTCTCGCCCTCGTCCTCAACCCCGCGCAACATCTATATCTACAACATCAATCTGGCTACCGGCGAGCTTACCGAAGTCGCTCACATTCAGCCCGGAAGCCTTGGCCGCATAGACCATGTGGCTGTGTACGGCGACGTTACCAGCGGTAACTTCACTGTTATGGCCGCGGTGTCCAGCACGGCAAAAATCGCGACATGGAAGGTTACTAACGGCAAAGTTGGCAGCGTATCGTCCAAGACCTGCCGCAGTTTTTACCCCTCCACCGCTACTAACTTCGGCATCGCTCCGCGCGTAATCCCCGTCAGCGAAACCGAGATTTACGTGGACGGCGGCAGCACATACTGGACACTTTACAATATTTCCGGTTCGCGCCCCACTATCATCAGCTCCTTCAAGGACAACACCAAGCTTTCGCCCAGCGACCCTCTGGACAACGGCGGCAAAGTGTTCTCGCTTAAGAATCACAAATTTATGGTGTACAACCGCACCTCGTCCGGCGACGGCAGCTGCTTCCAGATAGCGCACATGCCCGCAACGTCCACAAGCACCAAATTCAGCGGCTACGAGGGTATGTGGGTGGTCCCCGAGAAGACGCTCGGCACCGTTGAGTCCGCGACATCGTCGGCCCCTGTGGACGCCGTGGTTCTCAGCGACATCAAGGCGCGCATATACGTTTACAGCCCCGGTAACGGCCTTGCCGCGTACACACTGACGGATGTAGACCAGAGCGGCGTTGACGACATCACTGCCACCGAAAGCAACGGCATCACCATTGACGGCCTTACTGTGGTTTGCCGGCGTGATGCAGCTGTTATCAGCGCCTATAGCTTGACAGGCGCGCTGGTAGCTACAGCCTACGACAGCGACCGTGTGTCGCTCCCCGCCGCCGGCACATACATTGTGCGCATAGACGGTGCGGCCCACAAGGTTACCGTTAAGTAATAATTGTATTATATCACACAAAAAGGCTGTGTTGAAATGAACAGCATCCCAAAAGTTAGACAAAAAACTTTTGGGATGCTTTTTATTCAGTCTTAAAACACCAAATTCGGTTTATGGCTAAGATTATAGTTTAAAATACAGAAGCTACGCCATAATACTTAATTACGACATAGCTTCTTTGTCTTTTGTGTACTTTTCTGTTGGTGTGTGCGCTTATTCGGCGGAGATTCCGCGGAGGCGGTCCATAAATGAGGGTTTTACGTTCTTGATGTCTACAGCAACTTTGGAGCTGTTGCGGTTAAGGAAAATAACGGAGGAGTGAATAACAATGGCCACCCATTCCTCGAAAGGTACTATTGCATGAATATGGCGCACGGGGATGCTGTGAAAGGGAGAATTGGTATCTATTGAATTAATAACAAGTTCTTCGGTGTCGGGGTCGATATAGACGCCGTGGTGCTCGGTTGCATAGTCGAACAGCAGGGCCATGTTGAGCATATCGGCACTCTTGGGAGTCTTGTTGTATTTTTTGTAAAGATTGTTTACGATGTCGCGGGTAATCATTGCATTAAATTTGAAACAGAAGAGTAATACAAGTTATTGATCTGAGCGTTGGAAGGTGTTTTTCCGTTTGCTCTGCATTTAGAACGCGTAAGATTGAAAACGGTTCGCGCAAAAATCATGGAATTTCACAATGTAACATCATTGTGACAATATTGTATGCCTCTCGTATAATCGGCCCGGATAAACGGTTTTAAGGGAGCGGT
>SFNC01000109.1 GCA_004554255.1 Bacteroidales bacterium | reverse complement strand
CACTGGATTATGCACAACGAGGTTGATGCACACTACATTTGGACAAATATGGGCCAGGAACAACCAATGATTCGTTACATGGACCATTACGAGCGCTCAATGCGCCTGGCCTCAAACATAGTGCGTCAATATGACCCCAATGCCTACATTCTCGCCTCCTTCACATCAAGCTGGGCCGATACAAATGGCGGATTTTCCGCCAAGCAAATGATGGAACAACTGGTGAATTTCGGCAATGCCGAGGGGGATTATCGCTGGGGTATTGCCGCGCATCCCTACCCCCAGGATTTTTGGCCAAACCTTTGGGAGCATGACACTCAAGCCACCTATAGCGAAAACGCAAAGTATGTGTCCTTTAAAAATCTTGAGGTTATTTCTGACTGGATGTTGCGCCGTGAACATTATTATAAAGGTCAGGAAAAACGCATCCTGTTCCTCTCCGAGAACGGTGCAAATTCCATGGACAACAGCGCCAAGAATTTGCAACTCCAGGCTGCCGCCGCAGCCTGGGCGTGGAAGAAAACACAAGCCAATGCCGGTATTGATGGAATCATGTGGCACAACTGGTGGGACAATCCCGAAGAAGGCGGCCTGCACCTTGGTCTGCGTGACCAGAACAAGAACCCCAAACCGTCATGGTATGTCTGGCAGGCCGCCGGCACTTCCCGTGAATCAGAAGTCCTGGACCCGTATCTGTCAACCATAGGAATATCGGACTGGGGCGCCATACACCACTATGTTGAGAAGACTGACGCTGAATTCATGCGCATTGAGCTGAACAGAAACACCACCTCCGGCATGACCTGCCAATTTCAGGACTACAGCCAGATTTATACCGTTACAGCAAACTCCGATGACCCGCAAATACAGACTGTGGCTTCATCTCAACCGCTGTCATCCAACTCAAACGTCATGGCCTTTGAATATCAGTCCAACAAAAATCTTGATCTCCAGTTTTTCTTCACGGACCCCCCAAGTGAAAATCTCTCCCTGACCAGTTCTTTGTCTGCCACCACCGGCAATGAATGGAAACGTGTGTACGTTAACATTGCCGGTATGCGCGCCATAACCGGAGCATTTAATAACGCCGGCAGCAAACTGCGCATCGACCCGGGCCGCGGATGGAACGCCGACAACACCCTCAATTTCAAAATCCGCCACCTTTGTATCACAAATGGCGGCGTAAGTGATATTGATGCTCAGGGCCTGAATGCAGAGAGTGCAATACAATCCACCGTCACAGATGATACCGACAGGGGTGTATACACCATCCGCACCACCGGAACAGACCCCGGGGTATACTCCAATAGACTCCGGGCAAATCTAAGTGCCAAAGCAGACAAACTATTGTTTGAATATCAGTCCAGCTCCGATGTTGACATGCACATCTATTTCTGCGATGAAGCCACGCAATACCGTATGGTTCAGCCGGCCACTCTCCCGGCCACCAACAGCTGGAAGCGCGCTGTGGTGGACCTATCTCCGGTGATAAAGAATTCAGGCTGGGGTTTCCATGGCGACTATCTGCGTATTGACCCGGGTTATAACTCCGGAGTGACATTCAAGATGCGCAACCTGGTCATTTGTGACGCCTCTTTTGTGTCTGAATACCCGCTGGTACTGGATAATAGAGATACTCACGATTTAGTGTTCTCCCGAGACAGCCGTGCGGAAAACGCAGATGGCACCTCAGACTCTGCCGCACCGCTGCAATACGATGGCTGGGCCATCAGCACCATTGGCAGTGACCCGTTTGTGCTGACCAATCCTCTTATGTGCAGCCTCAACGATGAAGCATCGAAACTGCACATTGTCTACAAGTCCGATGTCAACATATCGCCGTTGGAGCTTTTCTTCCTTGACCCCATGACACAGACGCGTGCCAAAAAATATTACGATGTGATGCCCGCGACGGACGAGTGGAAGCATATAGTAATAGATATAGCCGACATGCGCCGGGAATTCGGCTGGGGTTATGCCGGCAACGTGCTGCGCCTGGACTTTGCAAACAACATAGGGTCCAACATCCGCATTCAGTCACTTTATATAAACGACTCTGATGACACATGCGATAATGCGGAAGAGTTTACGGACCTCCACAACACCTGGAACATGTTCGGAACCACAGGAGGTGTCAATATAGTCAGCGAGTCACCCCGCCCATTCATTATTTACAACACTATTGGCATTCCGGTTGCCAGAGTCACCGTTGAAGGCCGCAAGTTTGTGCCACTGCCACGCGGAATCTACCTGTCTCACGGCAAAAAACTTATAGTGAACTAAGACCCCGCGCGCAAGTAATGCGATGCGTGTGCAAGTAATGCGAGAAGTGCGAGGATGAAAAAAGTTAAATATTCATAAATAAGGCGGGAGGCGGATGGCTAAGTGGCGGGAAATTAGTACCTTTGTGGGCAATTTTTCCGCAACAGGCTCTTGTTAAGAGCGGCTGCCGCTGTGTGGCGCCGCCGCCTGCCGGGTTAACTTTTTAAGTTTCAATACATTACAAAATGTACGCTATCGTAGAAATTCAGGGACAGCAGTTCAAGGCTGAGGCCGGCAAGTTCCTGTATGTTCACTATCTCGGCGAAGCTGTCAAAGAAGGTGAAGAGGTCGTTTTCGACCGCGTTCTCCTCGCTGACGCCGACGGTGACGTGAAAATCGGTGCTCCCACCGTTGAAGGAGCAAAAGTTGTTTGTGAGGTCGCTACCTCACTGGTGAAAGGTGACAAGGTCATTGTCTTCAAGAAGAAACGCCGCAAAGGCTATCGTCGTCTCAACGGCCACCGTCAGTACTTCACCAAAGTTGTGATTAAAGAAGTAGTTGCTTAACCCTTTAAAACTCAATTCATTATGGCACATAAAAAAGGTGTAGGTAGTTCTAAGAACGGCCGTGAGTCAGAGAGCAAGCGACTCGGCGTGAAAATTTTTGGCGGTCAGCACTGCAAAGCAGGTAACATCCTGAAACGTCAGCGCGGCACCGTTCACCATCCCGGTCTGAACGTAGGTATCGGCAAGGACCACACTCTTTATGCACTCGTTGAGGGCACAGTTGTCTTCACCGTCGGCAAAGAGGGTCGCCGTTTCATCAACGTCAAGCCCGTTGCAGAAGCATAAACGCTCACAACAGCAACCACATAAAAAGCCCGTGCTTTCCACAGCGCGGGTTTTTTATGTGCCCTGGCGCAAACTCCGGGCGCCGTGCCGGGAGGGTGGGGAAGTTTGCTGAGAGGCCCAAATATGCGGTTTTGGTAAGAATTGCCGGTGTTTTGGATGAGCCGGTTAGGTGGATTTTTCGTAATTTTGTGGTAGAATTATAGAATTGTGATAACCGTATGAAGAATAGTATATTTGTCCCGAAAGTGATTGCGCCTGCGGCGTTTGTGATCATGATGTCGGCATCAGCCGCGGCATCCAATAGTCAGAATGGCGAAACAATGGTCTCCGACGCGGAGACGGCGCCCGACAGCGTGCTCAACGAGGTGGTCGTCACCGGCAGCAATGCCTGCGTCGAGCGCCGCCTGCTGCCCTACACAGTCAGCGTCGTGGGCGAGCAACAGCTGCAGAACAGCGGCAACACTCAGCTGCTCAGCGTGTTGTCCGGCCGCGTGCCGTCGATGTTCGTAACCGAACGCGGCATCCTCGGCTATGGCGTCAGCAACGGCGGCTCCGGCGCAATCAAGCTGCGCGGCGTGGGCAACAACGGCACTGTGCTCATGATGATGGACGGACAGCCGCAGTTTGCCGGCATATACAGTCACCACATCGGCGACTTCTACGGCAAGGACTATGTTGAGCGCGTCGAGGTGCTCCGCGGCCCCGGCTCCGTGCTCTACGGCTCGAACGCCATGGGCGGCGTGGTCAACGTAATCACTAAACGCGCCAAGGAAGACGGCGTACATGCCTCACTCACAACGCAGTACGGCAGCTATAACACCTCCATAACCTCGGCTACAGTCACCGCCCGCCACGGCCGCTTCACCGCGCTGGCCAACGGCGGATACGACCGCACGGACGGCAGCATCGACGGCATGGACTTCAAGCAGTGGCAGGCTTATGCCAAAATCGGCTATGAACTGACCCGCAACTGGTCGCTGGCCGCCGACTACACCTTCATGAACTTCCGCGGCAACGACCCCGTTTACCCCCGACTCTCCAATCCCGAGTCGACCGACGTCTACCATCAGAACATCACCCGCGGCGAGACATCGCTCTCAGCATCAAATCGTTACGGGGCGACCGACGGCGTTGTCCGCGCCTATTACAGCTACGGCAACCACTTCATCGACGACCCGCGCCATTTCCACAGCGTAGACGACCGCTTCGGCATCCTCGCCTACCAGAACCTCCACCCCGCCGAGTTCACCGACGTGACCATCGGCTTCGACTTCGACACCTATACGGGCAAAATCCCCATGTCGGGCGGCACGGCCCACAAGCCCGGCGCCATGGCCACCATCTCGCGCAAGAGCGTGACCGAATACTCACCCTACCTGACACTGTCGCAGGGACTTAAAGGTCGCACGTTCATCGTCGACATGGGCCTGCGCATGGCCAATTCCGACAAATTCTCGCGCCGCTGGGTGCCCCAGGTGGGCTTTGTCTGGAACCCCGGCAACCTCTTCTCGCTGAAAGGCTCCGCCGCCATGGGCTACCGCAACCCCTCGTTCCGCGAACTCTACCTCTACCGCCCGGCCAACCCCGACCTCGAGCCCGAAGAGATGTGGAACTACGAGCTCAGCATCGCCCGCGTTTTCTCCAACATACTCGAAGTCTCCCTGACCGGCTACTTCAGCCAGGGCAGCAATATGATACAAGTCGTGGAGCAGAAGAACATCAACACCGGCAGCTTCATCAACAAGGGTATGGAAGTCACCGTCAGCTGCCGCCCGCTGAACGTTCTGATGCTTCACGCCTCGTATTCCTACCTCCACACCACGCTGAACGACCTCACCGGCGCGCCCAAGAACCAGTATTTCCTGGGCGCCGACTGGAACGCCTTCCGCGGCTTCAACGTCAGCGCCGAGATGCGCGGCGTGGGCGGCCTCTACGTGGCGCCGACCGTTGACAATCAGAACTATATCACCGTGAACCTGCGGGCCTCCTACGACATCTGCCGCCACGTCGGCGTCTTCGTCCGCCTCGACAACCTCACCGACACCTCCTACGTCATCAACCGCGGCTATCCCATGCCCGGCTTCACCGCCCTCGGCGGCCTCCGCCTCTCCCTCTAATCCCCTCTCTCCTTCTCCCGGCGTGACAACAATTGGAGATTCTGAGCAAATCCCGCCCCAAACATTTGGAGATTCTGTACAAAAGCGGCGAAAATCCCTCAAAATCAACATGTTATGAAGTATGTATTTAGATTGTTTTGAAAGGAAAAAGCATCTTTAATAACAAAAGTCATATAAAAATTCAATATGATAACAGATTACGGTAAAAATTTCGATAGAAACTCCATTGGAAGTGGAGTTTCTATCGAAATTTTTACTATCTTCGTATCATAAATCGTATAAGAAATACGCAGACGATATTCAGAAACATATAACAGATTAGGATGAATTATGGAAGAGAAGAGGCTGAATGAGCATAATAAGAAGGAGTATGCGCCGATGCATACGGCGGAGCATATTGTGAATGGCGAGGTGGCAAGGCGGTTTGGGTGCGGGCGTGCGTTCAGCGCCCATGTCGAGCGGAAGAAATCGAAGCTCGACTATCGCATGGCTCGGGCGATGTCGTCCGAGGAGCTGACGTCGCTCGAGGAATATGTCAACGGCGTGATCCGTGCGGATGTGGAGGTGACGGAGGAGTTTCTGTCGCAGGCCGAGGCGATGGAGCGGTTTGATATGAGCCGGCTTCCGGAGGGCGCGTCCGACACGGTGCGTGTCATTCGTATCGGCGACTACGATGAGTGTCTCTGTGCGGGCGACCACGTGAAACGCACTTCCGAAATCGGCCGGTTCTACATCTCCAGCAGTCGCTATCAGGATGGTGTCCAGCGCATTGTGTTCAAGCTTGAGGAGAAGTAATTGCTGAATTTCACCGTGAAGTGTGGTGGCGGGTTTCCGAATATGACGCCGGCGCTTCCGGGCTGCATACTTAGAGCGATGAAGAAAAAATGGGCTGTGCCGGGGAATCGGCACAGCCCATAATTATAATGTATGGGGGGAGGGGATTAGCTGACGAGGGATTTGCCGCGGGTGATGGCTTGCTGGTTGAGGGGGA
>SFNC01000108.1 GCA_004554255.1 Bacteroidales bacterium | reverse complement strand
ATGGTGATACGTTCGCGGTTGATATGGTAATCAATTTAGTTGAACAGGAAGTCGGAGAAGATGGAACTCTGGTAAATAAATTGATAAATTTTGATGAATCTGACCAAATTGTGGTTACTTTCTTCAATGCCAGAAAAGAAGTCGTTCATTCTTTCATATCGAAGAATATCAGCAATGACGAGAAGTCTGAATTCTATCACACGGTGTCTTTGGATTTCACCAAAGATGTCTCCCACAGATTTTGCCGTGGCAGATACACTTATTGTGTGAAATATGTGCACAAAGACGGCGATAGGACCGTTTCTACTGATATCACTACGATTTGCGTGAATAACAGAGCGGAGGTGGAAGTATGTCATTAAATAAAGAGAAATCCGGCGTGACAATGGTGATCAAAAAAAGGATCAGACTTGCGACTGCCGGCATGACGGCAACTGAACCGGCCCCGACCGATATTGTGGCTGTTGATGACAAGCTTTACCTTTATCGAAACGGTAAACCGATGGACGGTCAGACTCCGCAGGACGTTAAGACGGTCGGCGGTCAGACGATATTCGGAGTGGGCAATATACCCCTCCCTCAAAAGGTTAGCGATTTGCAAAATGATTCCGGGTTCGTGACGAATCTCGTGAATGATCTTGTGAATTACTATACATCCGAGCAGATTGATGTAAAACTTTCAAGTTTGGGAGACCTCAAACTTAAAGTTGTGGATGCGCTGCCGGAGGCGGACAAGGCGGAGGAGAATGTTCTTTACATGCTTACCTCTGACTACAAAGTATACGCGCAATACTTCTGGGACGAGAAAGGTTGGCATTTGGTTGGGACGGGGAACACCGACCTGACCAATTACTACACCAAAGAGGAGGTCGATCTTTTGATCAAGACCTCTGTCTTGAAAGTCGCCACAGAAGACGCGATCGGAGGCATAAAATCCGCCAAAATCGACGCCTCTGCAGACGGTGAAAGGAAGTACGTCAAAGTCGAAGAAGACGGATTGGCGTATGTTAAAGCGGCGAAGGTCACCGACTCGCCGACCGCCAAAACGGACGTCGTGGACGCCCTGAATTCAGACTCGGGGGAAGATCCCGTCATCCTTTTCGGTGGAAACGGCGCGGGTGTGTAACCCGTTCGTTACAAGGCATGCTTTTAATGGAGGAAATCTATGGCTGAAAGCAACATTTTGAAGATGAAGATCCAGCTCCGTCACGATACCGCGGCGAATTGGAAGCTTCACGAAGACGTCGTTCTCCTCGCCGGTGAGTGCGGTGTTGAGACTGACACTAACAAGTTTAAATTCGGCGATGGGACAAAGGCTTGGTCCGAGCTCCCTTACGCTGGCACTCAGATCAAGGTTGTTGGAGAAGGCGACGTCATCGTCGGCGCTGAAGTCAACGCCGCCGGAGAATTAGTCCTTACCAAGGGCAAACTTCTTGACACCACTGTCCAGATGAGTGATGATTTTGTCTTTACTGCTCCCGTCGGAACTGTGACGATTCCTAGCAGCGGCAGTACCACAGTCTCTGCGAGGGACAAGACACTCAGGGAGTTCCTCAGCGCGTTGTTCGCGCAGGCGAAGAACCCTTCCGTCACCCAACCTGCCGCTTCTTTAAAATTGAATGAGGTGGGTGCATATGAAGTCGGCACGAAGAAAACCCCGTCTTACACCGCTTCTCTTAGCGCCGGTTCTTATCAGTATGGTCCGGCGACTGGCATTACTGCCGAAACCTATTCCGTCACCAACGGCACTAAGACGCTCACGACCGCGACTGGCCAGTTCGATGAGATACAAGTCACTGATGCAACCAATTACAAATTGAATGCGACCATCACCTATGGTGCAGGCGTTAATCCGAAAAACAACCTTGGCACTGAAGTCCCGAGCCTCGCTATCGCAGCAGGGTCCAAGACTGCTACGTCCGGTTCAATCTCCGGCTACCGCAACAGCTTCTGGGGCGGAGTCGAATCCAAGGAAGGAACTCCAACCAGTGCCATTATCCGTGGCTTGGCTGGCAAGAAGAATGGACGTATCGCTGCTGGAAACACTGGCGACGCGCAAGAAAGCGTTGGTGACATGAGAGTTATCATCGCCGTTCCGGCGCCTCGCACAATCACGTCCATCAAAGACGTCAACGGATTGAACGCCGAAGCGTTTAGTGCGTTCACTCACATTACTGTCGATGTCGAAGGTGCTAATGGATATGAAGCAAGGTCCTATAACGTTTATTACAAAGACAATGCAGCTGCTTGCGACAAAGCTAATAAATGGCATTTTACAGTGGCTTAATGAAGGAGGAATTGAAACATGGCAATGGAATTTGGTAAATTAAATTTCGCTGTTGGCTTCAACAGAACCTCCGCGTTCCCGCTTGATGCGAACAGCTATTTTGAGAGCTATGCCGAAGCTTTGGCGGCAGTTAGGGGAGCGGCCGAAGTCGGCAGCTCTGACAGCGCCTACTACCTCGGCCAGCTCATCATTGTGAACGATAAGACCGATGCGGCTGACAAGGGCATCGCTCTTTATCAGATTACTGGTGTTGTTGGCAACGCGACACTCACGAAATTCGGACAGGCGACTTCCGCCGACGAACTCGGGGAGAGGATCACCGCGCTACAGAACAGCATCTCTGAAATCAACGGCAAGTTGATCCTCGCTGATGAAAACCATGACGGTTTCATGTCTAAAGGTGATTTCGCGAAGCTTAAAGGGGTCGCGGAAGGAGCCCAGGTCAACGTTATCGAAGGCGTCCAGGTTGACGGAGTCGACCTTGGGGTTACCGATAAGAAGGTCAACATCGATCTTTCTGGATATGTTAAGAAAGACGGAGACAAAGTCCTCTCCGACAACAATTATGACGATGCTTCTAAAGCTATCGTCGACGGCATCGAAGCTAAGGTGGCAGCCGAAGCCGACAGAGCAAGCAAAGCCGAAAAGGCAAATGCCGATGCCATCGCTGGGCTTGGAACAAGACTCACGACTGCTGAGGGAACAATCGAGACCCACGGCACTGACATTGCGGATCTTAAGACGAAGATTGTTGGTCTTACCGGCGCGATGCACTTCGTCGGCACGTCCACGACCGACCCGACCCTAGCAGCCGGCGCCACGATTGAAGGCAAAGACAACTTCGCCTCCGGCGACGTTTGCTTATTTGGGAAGAAGGAATACGTCTATGATGGTGCGAAGTGGGTTGAACTCGGCGACGAGGGAAGCCACCTCACCAAAACCGAAGCGGCTGAAACCTATGCGACCAAAACACAAGTGGCGGCCGATATTGGAAGTGCAAAAACTGAATTAACCGCCGCTATCGGAACCGCGAAGGGCGAAGCTATCGAGACCGCTGGCACAAATGCTGACGCGAAAATCGCGGAAGCCCTCAAGGCCTACACCACGACCGAAGCGCTCAACGCCGAGCTCGCCAAAAAGCTCGAGGCCAAGGATCTCGCCGACTACGCGAAGACCGCAGACGTCGATACCAAGCTTGGCAAGAAGGTCGATAAAGTTGAGGGCAAGAGCCTCGTCTCCGACGCCCTCATCGCCAAGATGGAAGGCATTCAGGACAACGCCGTCATCAAATCCGTCGGCGCTGGCTTGGCTCTCTCCGAAGCAAACGAATTATCCGTTGACGCAGAAACAATTCCCGCCATCGCCATCGCGAAGGTCACGGGATTGCAGGCTGCGCTTGATACGAAACAGACTGCGGAACAGGTTTCCGCAGCAATCGCTTCCGCGAAAATCAAATCCACTCAGATCGAAGGAACCGTCGCTTCCGCCGCAACCGCGGACAAGGTGGCGAACGCCCTCACCGTCGGCGGAAAGGTCTACAACGGCTCCGAAGCCGTCGAAGTCACCGCGGCCGACCTCGGCGCTTTGACCGAGATCCCGCAGGCGACCGAAGCGGCCCTCGGCGGAATCAAGATCGGCCACGCGGCCGGCGCCAACGAATCGGCGCTCAAGCTCGACGAAGAAGGCAAAGCCTACGTCGACATTCCTGCGGCCGTAGTTTATTCCGCGAAGGAAAACGGCGGCTTGGAGATGGATTCGAATCATGCGTTCAGCATCAAGGAAGTCTCCACCGACTTGCTCAAGCAAGGCGCGAAGACGCTTGTCCTCGACGGAGGCACCGCTGCCGAATAATAAAAGGCAACCAAACGGGGGAGGGGCGCGAAGCCTCTCCCTTTTCGAATAAAGGAGAATTATTATATGGCAGAAACCACAAAAACATTAAAAACCAGAATTCAGTTGAAATACGATACTCTGGCCAATTGGAATGCCGTGGCTAGCACTTTTGTTCCCAACAAAGGTGAAGTCTGCTTCGTCGAAATCCCGACGGGTGACGCGACGGCCACGACTGCCCCGACCGTATTATTCAAGGTTGGAGACGGCACTACAACATGGGGGGCGCTCAAATGGGGATCTGCTCTCGCGGCAGATGTTTACGCTTGGGCTAAGGCGGCCAACAAGCCATCTTACACGGCTTCTGAAGTCGGCGTGAATGAGACAGCCTTCCCTGGCTTGAAGAGAACAGGTACCATCACTGGTATCAAGATGAACGGTGTCTCGAAGGGAACTTCTGGAGTAGTTGATCTCGGGACAGTCATCACCGATGTTTCCGGTAAGCAAGACAAAGCGGTCAGCATCACTGGGATCACGGCCACAACCGTCAATGAGGCTTTAAAAGAGCTTTCTGATAGGGTTAATGGCAAATATTCCAAGCCCGAAGGCGGAATTCCAAAAACCGATCTTGCTTCTGGGGTTCAGGCTTCTTTAGGCAAGGCTGATACTGCGCTTCAATCTCATCAATCGGTTGTTTTGGCGACCGGCACCAACAACGGCACCTTGAAGATTACCGTTGGTGGCACGGCCACTGATAATGTCGCCGTCAGAGGGCTCAAGAGTGCGGCTTATACAGAATCCAGCGCTTATGCTACTGCCGCGCAAGGCACTAAGGCGGACAACGCTCTTCCGAAGGCTGATTTTGACACATTCAAAACCACGAATGACGCAGCTATTGCGGACGCAAAGAAAGCAGGCACTGATGCTGCGGCTTCTTTGAATAGCTATAAAACCGCCAATGACGCGAAGGTCTCGGCAAACGCCTCGGCGATTTCCGCCCTTCAGGAGGCGATGAAATCCGGGGTCACCTTCAAAGGCAAATTGGACACGTTGCCGGCAGCGTCGTCTTATAGCAACGGTGACCTTATCATCGTTGGCACGAAAGAATACATCTGCTTGGTATCCGGATCTACCAAGTCATGGGTCGAGCTCGGCGATGAGGGAACTCATTTGACGAAGAGCACGGCCGACGGCTACTATGTCGCCAAGAACGCGGTCATCACCGCTGGCACGGGGACCAAGATCTCCTATGACAGCAAAGGTTTGGTCACCGGAAGCTCGAGCCTTTCCGCTTCCGACATCCCGAATCTCGATGCCACGAAGATCACTTCAGGGACATTGCCAGACGCCCGCATCGCGAGCGCAAGCACCTGGAATGGCAAGCAGGACAAGATCACGGCCAGCAACAAGCTCGCCGCTTCCTTGGTGAGCGGTTTGGCGACTGTCGCCACGTCGGGAAGCTACAACGACTTGACGAATAAGCCGACGATCGACAACAGCAATCAAAAGGTCGCGGTTGGAACTACGGGATTCGGACCCAACGATACCGTCAAGATCGCGGGCGGCACCAATATCTCGGTGAGCGCGGACACGGCGAATAAAACTATCACCATCTCCGGCAAGTCCGACGCGGATATCAAGACCCTTGCGGAAGCGCAGATCAAGACACACAGCGGCGTCGATAATACGGGCACCGTCACGTCTGTCGCGGCCGGCACCGGATTGAAGATCAGCGGCACCGCTTCGGTGAGTCCAACCGTTGGATTCGATGACAATTGCACCTTCGTCTTCGATTGCGGCGGAGCTCCAACGGCATAAGCTAATAAAATCCCGATTTTATTTGAGTTGGAATGAAATAGAAGAAGTTTTGGGGGCGCGGATATTCCCGAGCCCCCTTTACTTCCGTTTTGAATTTTTCTAAGATATTTGCGATCCAATGTTCTTTGGATCGTTTCGATGAGAGGGCGATGGATTGCAAACATCACTTCGCCGCCTGGAATGATGGCGGCGGCAATCTCTGCAAGTTTTGAAAAGGACAAATGGAGGAGATAACATATGTCAGAAAAGAAATTAACTACCCGTATTCAGCAGAAAACGGATACAGAAGCCAACTGGGATAAGGCTACTAATTTCGTCCCACTTAAGGGCGAGTATATTTATTACAGCGACTTGCA
>SFNC01000021.1 GCA_004554255.1 Bacteroidales bacterium | reverse complement strand
TAATAGATATCTGTTTTGATAAGTACAAAACAGCACAATACATAGAAAGTCTGGGATTGAAATCACCGAAAACCTACGTGAATTATGCTGACGCCAAAGAGGCATTAATGTCGGGGCATCTTGAGTTCCCGCTTGTTCTTAAACCGCGATGGGGCTCCGGATCAATCGGAATAGAATTCGTCAACGACATGACTGAATTTGAGGAAACGTACACAATGTTGCTCAAAAAGGTAAAGAAAAGCATCCTTGCTACAGCATCGCAAGGCGACGAATATATTCTGATACAGGAAAAAATCAACGGCCAGGAATTCGGCATGGATGTGATGAACGACCTGTCCGGCAAAAACAGAGGCGTTTCCGTCAAGAAAAAATTAGCCATGCGCGCAGGAGAAACAGACAAGGCTCAGACTGTAGATAATGCCACAATACGCGAAATAGGCTGCATTCTGGGTAATAACCTAAAACATATCGGCAACCTGGACGTGGACGTTTTTGAACGAGATGGAGAATACTATGTCCTGGAACTGAATCCTCGTTTTGGCGGAGGATTCCCATTCAGCTACGAGGCCGGTGTCAATTTCCCTAAAGCGCTGATTGAATGGCTGAAAGGCAATGATACAGACGATTCCATGCTTATCCCTGAATATGGCCGGACGTTCGCGAAATGCGATTATCTGGTCAATGTAGACAATTAAACCGCTCGGTTTTACCGGGGCACGGGGAGGAGTGATGTTTCTGATAACGGCGCAGTTCAGGGCGTCCCGAAGCAGGGGCGCGAAGGGCAAGGGCGGTGTTGTCTTTTACCGCGTTACGGGCGTGGAGCCGGGGGGTGTGCGCGTGGACCGGAATGTGAATTCGGATATCCGCGGGGATGACGCGGGTGTGTTGGTGACGTGCCGGGAGAGGATTTTGTCGCAGCTGCGTTTGCTTTATTGTGTGATAGAGCGTCTTGCGGGGCTGCGACAGCCGTATGGTATTGATGATGTCACGTCGGATTTCCGGCTGGCTCTGGCGGGGGATGCTAAGATGGGCGATGTTGTGAGGCGCTCGGGCGAGGATTTTGCTCTGCGTAGCGACCTTGTGTCGGTGGGGCGCGAGTATCGCAATGCTTTCCGTTTTGTGGATGGTGCCGCTGACGGCGGCGACAGTGGCAATATCGCTGATTTTCTGCGCGTTGAGGCACAACGGATGCGCGGCGAGGGGCGTGTGAGCCTGTCGCGGAGTTATCTGAGCACACTGTCGAGTCTCAGGGACTTTTGCGGGGGCGAGGCGTTGCGCTTCGGCGATGTGGACGGGCGGTTTGTGGCGGCGTACTCGTCGTGGCTTGCATCGGGCGGGCTGTCGGCGTCTACTCAGTCGTTCTATCTGCGGACGCTGCGCGGGGTGCTGAACCGTGCCGGCAGCCGCGGGCTATTGACTGTGGACGCAGGGTGGTTCAGGGATGTGAATACGCGCGTTGTCGGCGAGAGTGCATCACCTAAGACATTAAGCGACAATGAGTTGCAACGGCTGGAAGCACTGGAGTTGTCGGGATATGAGGGTATGGTGCGCGATATGTTTATGTTTGCATTTTATTGCCGGGGGATGGAGCTTGTGGACGTGGCGAATCTGACGCCGGAGAATGTCCGCGAGGGTTACTTGGTGTATCGCCGCCGGCTGAAGGGGCACGAGAGGCGTGTGCCATTGGGAGCAAAGGCGCGGGAGATTCTGGCACGCTATGGGGGTGGAAACCATCTGTTTCCGCTGTTGGACGATGCTGGGGATGTGCAGTTCGGGACCACGCGCAATTACGTGGCTGACAGCCTGAGGGGTATCGGCGAGCGCATAGGTTGCGCGCGGCTGTCTTTCAGCATGAATATCGGTACGTGGAAGGCCCTTGAGGCCGAGGTAAACGTGCCCGAGCTGCTGCTGGGTGCCTTGTGAGAATGTGTTTCCGGTGATTTTTTTGGAAAAAAAGGCGCGGTTGTGCGGTTATTTGGCTGAAAGTTGGTAACTTTGCAGACTGAAAACGTGCTGACGGCGCTGATGTGGTGCCGGGGGAGTAATCCTCAGCAGGCGTTTTAATGATGTAGAAGATAGTAAACAGCAATGAATCAGATACGTAACATCGCCATCATCGCCCATGTCGACCATGGCAAGACCACACTTGTAGACAAAATGTTATTAGCCGGAAATCTGTTCCGAGACAATCAGAACACCGGCGAACTTATACTTGACAACAACGACCTGGAGCGCGAACGAGGGATAACGATTCTGTCCAAAAATGTCTCTATCAACTATAAAGGTACCAAAATCAATATTATCGACACCCCGGGCCACGCCGACTTTGGCGGCGAGGTGGAGCGCGTGCTGAATATGGCGGACGGCTGTCTGCTGCTTGTGGATGCCTTCGAGGGTCCGATGCCGCAGACACGTTTTGTGCTGCAGAAGGCGTTGCAGATAGGACTTAAGCCGATAGTTGTAATCAATAAAGTTGATAAGCCGAACTGCCGCCCCGACGAGGTTCAGGACATGGTCTTCGACCTGATGTTCAACCTTGACGCCACTGAGGAGCAGCTTGACTTCCCCACCATCTACGGCTCAGCGAAAGAGGGCTGGATGAGCGAGGACTATAACGAGCGCACCGATAATATCGTGCCTCTGCTGGATGCTATAATCAAGTATATCCCTGCGCCGAAGGTGCTGGAGGGCGACGCGCAGATGCTGGTTACGAGCCTTGATTTCTCGAACTACGTTGGCCGTATCGCCATAGGCCGCGTGCACCGCGGAACAATCCGCGAGAATATGGAGATAGGTCTGTGCAAGAAGGACGGCACGGTGTCGCGCCAGCGCATCAAGGAGCTGCATACCTTCGAGGGCATGGGCCGCAAGAAAGTGCAGGAGGTGAGCAGCGGCGACATCTGCGCATTGGTGGGTATTGACGGTTTCGAGATCGGCGATACCATCACTCTGCCGGACAATCCCGAGCCACTGCCGCGCATCGCCATTGACGAGCCTACGATGTCCATGACGTTCACTATCAACGACTCGCCGTTCTTTGGCCGCGACGGCAAATATGTTACGTCGCGCCATATCCACGACCGCCTTACGCGCGAGCTTGACCGCAACCTTGCGCTGCGTGTGGAGAAAAATGCGCGCGAGGACCAGTGGACGGTCTTTGGCCGCGGCGTGCTGCATCTGTCTGTGCTCATCGAGACAATGCGCCGCGAGGGCTACGAGCTGCAGGTGGGTCAGCCCAAGGTTATCATCAAGGAGATAGACGGGCAAAAGTGCGAGCCTATCGAGCTGCTTACCATCAACGTAACCGAGGAATACGCCTCCAAAATCATTGATATGGTGACGCGCCGCAAGGGCGAGATGGTGTCAATGTCAACCCAAGCCGACCGCACACACATGGAGTTCCACATTCCGTCGCGCGGCATTATCGGCCTGCGCAACAATGTGTTGACAGCATCTGCCGGCGAGGCCATAATGGCGCACCGTTTCCTGGAATTCCAGCCGTGGAAGGGCGATATAGAGCGCCGCACCAACGGCTCGCTGATAGCCATGGAAGGCGGCACTGCATACGCGTACGCCATAGACAAGCTGCAGGACCGCGGCCGGTTCTTTATCTTCCCGCAGGAAGAAGTTTACGCCGGCCAGGTGGTGGGCGAGAATGCCAAGGACAATGACATTGTGGTGAATGTTACCAAGTCCAAGAAACTGACCAACATGCGTGCCAGCGGCGCTGACGACAAGGCCCGCATCGTGCCTCCCGTGGTATTCAGCCTTGAGGAGGCATTGGAATACATCAAAGAGGATGAGTATGTTGAGGTAACGCCGCATCACATCCGCCTGCGCAAGATTATCCTTGACGAACTGGAGCGCAAGCGCGCCAACCGCTGACGATGAGGCCGTTTACGCTCAATATCCGCGGTGAGCTGCGACATTACGACCGTCCGGTGGTGATGGGCATACTGAATGTGACCCCCGACTCTTTCTATGCCGGGTCGCGTGCCGTAAGCGAAGACCAGATAGCCGAACATGTGAGCCGAATGGCCTACGAAGGTGCCGATATCATTGACATCGGGGCCTATTCGTCGCGTCCAGGCGCCGATGAAGTATCTGAGAATGAGGAGATTGAGCGACTTCGCCGCGGAATGGCCATTCTGCGTGACATCAACAAGGAAATTGTGGTGTCTGTGGACACCTTCCGCGCCAATGTGGCGCGTGTCGCCGTAGAAGAACTGGGCTGCGACATCGTCAACGACATCAGCGGCGGCGACCTTGACCCCGAAATGACGGATACCGTCGCCGAGCTTAAGTGCCCGTATATCCTTATGCACATGCGCGGTACGCCCGCCAACATGCAGGAATTTACGCAATACAACGATGTTGCCGCGGACGTGATGGCCGAGATGGCCGAGCGCCTGTCGTTGGCGGCATTCGCCGGTATAAACGACGTGATACTTGACCCGGGCTTCGGGTTCTCGAAGACACTTGAGCAGAATTACGCGCTGATGCGCAAGCTGCCCGCCTTCCAGGTATTCCACCGTCCGCTGCTGGTCGGCATCTCGCGTAAATCCATGATAACCAAACTATTGGGAATCTCCACCGCCGACGCACTTAACGCTACGACTGCGCTTAACGCAATGGCTCTGGACCGTGGTGCCGATATCCTTCGCGTGCACGACGTGGCCGCCGCCGTGCAGGCCGTGCGCCTGTACTCAGCCCTCTGAGTAACAATCACTTATCGCCGGGCCAAGGCCTCAGAAGGGATAGCCGATGGCGAGGTGGAAGGCGAGGGATTTTCCGAAGGAAGTCATGTTGTAATATCCTTTTTTGCCGGTGTCGTAAGGCGCGTGTATTCCGATACCGAGGTCGCCGCGCAGAACGAGCATGCTGATGTCTACACGCAGGCCCACACCTGTTCCGAGGGCCAGGTCCTTAAGGAAAGACGATGCTTTAAGTTTACCGCCGGGACGCGAGGGGTCGTCCTTAAGCAGCCACACATTTCCGGCATCCAGGAAAACGGCGCCGTGTACCGGCCCTGCAATGGGGAATCGCAGCTCGGCATTAGCCTCGAAGCGGAAAGTACCCGTCTGGTCAAAATAGTCTGATGACGTATGGTGAGGCGGCCTGTAACTGCCGGGGCCAATGGACCTTACAGTGAAAGCGCGTACAGAGTTTGCACCACCACAGTAGAACTGCTCGGCATACGGGACTTGCGAAGAGTTGCCGTAGGCGTGGGCGGCGCCGACGGCTGCGCGGGTCACGAGCCAAGTGTCACCGGGGCCGGTACGGTAGCTGTAGACGAGCTGCATCTGCCCCTTCACGAACTGTGCGAAAGGCGTTCCGAAGAGCTTTTTCTCGCCATGTTTTCCGCAGAGTTCGTATATGGACCAGAAAACATTTCCGGCTTCCTGCACCATGAACGAGTACGAGAGACGGTTGTTGCGGCCGAACTGGCGGTCGTAGCTGTAGCTGTACTGCATCTGGGGTATGAACTGGCTCTGGAAACTGAGCGCTACAGCGGGATTTGCGACCATGATCGAGTCAAAATCGTGCGTGGTGTTCATCAGTTTTGTGTACGTGAGCTTCAGCGGCGTGAACGACATATTGACGTGGCGGTGGGCCTGCCAATCGTATGACATGCCGAGGTTGAACTGCGCCATCTTGAAGTAATGGGGGCGGTTAAGCAGGTCGGCATTAATATTGAATCTTGTCCAGTTAATCTGTCTGCGACGCCTGGGGATGAACTTAGGTGCAAGCAGACGCGGGAAAGACAATGTGGTGGAGAATATCACCTCGTAGGAGTTGAACACACTGTTGCGGTTGTGACCTGTCTGCCACTCGTACGTGCCGGTAAGCTTGAACGACAGCTGCTCGCCACCGCCAAAAATATTGCGGTTCGTGAGCCCCAGTGAGAGACCCGGGCCGAGATAACTGTTGCTTTTTGACGATGCATTAACCTCTATTGACGCCTCAAGAGGCTTGTCCAGAGTACAGTACACGTCCACGTCCAGGACGCGCCCGGCGGCGGTAGAGTCCGGAACCGGATTAATGTTCACACTGCTGAAAATACCCAAGCGGGAGAGGTAAGCCTGCGTGCGGTCCATATCGCGTACGGAGAAAATCTTACCGGGGCGGAAGCGGACATTGTCACTGATTGTGCCCTTGCGTAAGCGGGTGGGCATCTGCCGGATGATAGTGGCTCTGTCTGTGACGATGGTATCCAGAGGCTGTCGCGATTTATGGTTGGGGCGGTCCACATAGACCGTCACGCGTCCGGTACGATACGGGTCCAGGACATCCTCAGGCGTTCCGGCGGCGAGTATCATGCGCATCTGTACCTCGCCGGGCACGGCCACCGTATCGGCCAAGTACTCGATAAGGTCGGGAGAGAAGTAATAGTAACCGCGGGTGCGTAGCTCGTTTGTGATGCGAATACGCGCGGCCGAGAGGGAGTCCACATTATAGCACTGCCCCGCACGGAGATACGAATCTCGCTCGGCGATATTGTTAATCAGCGAGTTGACATTGGCGGTGTCAGGCAGCAGCTGGAACTGTCCGAACCTGAAAGGCGTTCCTGGGAAAACATTATACTGAATGGATGCCTTACGCGAATTTCTCTTTGAGGGAACGAGCGAGAACGTGGACTTACCGCGGAAATAGCCATTGTTCTGCAGTGTCTGCTCCACCATCTTTACGCGGGCATCGGGGCGAACGTCGCTAACGAGCACCGGCTCGTCCACAAGCTTTTCATAAAGCCAGTGGCGGAATCCCTTTTCGGGGTTGGGCCAGTTGTTATACACCCACAGGCCCAGCGGGAACGGATAGTGCCAGTTCAGCAGCTTAAGATAGTTGTTCGGGGCCACAAAAACGTCGTCGTAAATATCGTCCTTGAGGTCATTGGACAGGTGCGATGCGGTGTCGGGGACATAGTCAACCTTCTTTACGCCGGTGTAAAGGACCTCACCTTCCTCCAGTCTCCGGGTTGTGGAGCAAGCACAAACGAGGCATATAACAGCGGCAAGAGCCGTGCAGCGAGTCAGAAATCCGTGTATGCGTGTCATAGTTCTTCGGGCTTAATGGCATTAGAGCCTACAGAATCTGAATTAACGGGTATGCTTGAGGGGAGATCGGGTACTTTTTTGTCTTTTTTGCGACGGCGCCAACGGAACATAGACTTAAGATTCTCTATCTTGCGGCGATACACGAAACCGACGCCGGTCTGTGTTATCTCGCCTTCGAGGATACTTTCAAAACCGGTATGGCGGAAAATGCGCACGTACATTGAGCCGGTCTTGTTAAGCATATATTCTATTGAAACGTCGCTGAGGAGGTTGTTTGCAATGCCGGCCTGGGATACATTGTCGTCCGTAGAGTAATTGCCGCCGACAATGATCTTGAATCTGTCGTTGAAGAGCGATTTGCTGACGCGGTAACTGTACTGAGTGACCTGAGCGGTAGAGCCCTGAGCCGTCTTGTCGTACTGATTAATGCCGAACGAGACATCCACACCCTTGATTGTGTTTGCTGCCCAGGAATTGAGCTGCGAGGTAAGGAAAGAGTACAATGCGTTACCTCCGAGGTTTGCGCTGCCGCGAGTGTCACCTCCGCCGGTGTACATGTTGGTTACGAGGAGGTTCATGGCCGCCGAAGCACGCTGCTGCGGGCTCATTGTGGCAAGCTCGTTGGCCACGGTGGCATCGTCCTCGGTGGCGAGGTCAAATGCGACATTCATGTGGTTCAGCGTACCTGTCACACCCAGTTTCACATCAAAGTTTATAAGTCGCGAGTTCTGCCCGGACTGAGTTACGTTGGCACGGACCTCGTCCACGGCGTGAATGTCCATGAGCGGATTCATCACGTCGCCGTTGAAAGCCACATAGCTGCCTTCGTTGAACTTAAAGAGTTTTTCGGAGAGTACCGGCGGCAGAGAATAGCGTGCGAAACCGCCGTCAATATTGAGGCGTCCGGTCATACGGCCGCTGTTCAGCGGGTTCATGCTGTAGTTCAGGTTGCCATGGCTCTTGAGCTGAACGCGGTTGCTACCTTTGGCGTCAAGGTCAACGGTGAGTGTGGTACCGCCCTGTATGGTGAGCGAGGCCATAAGATTCATCATCATGTCCGACGGGGGAGCGATAGAGTCGGCCTTGGCCACCGAAGTAGTGTCGGTGAAATTCACAAATTTAACCATATCACCGGCACTGCGGTTCTGGATAGCATCCGTACCGTCGGGAATTACATACGTCATGTTTGTTCCGGGAAGGATTGATGCTTCGGCGTTTACGTTAAGCAGTCGCATGTTACCGTTAATCTGAGCATCAAGTCCGATAAACGCCTTACCGTATACCGATGCACCCTTGGGAGCGTGACGAGTGTCAACGATAAGCATATTGTCGGCGTCAAGATTAAGCCGAATCTTTGGGTTCGCGAACGAGCTGATGTCCACATTTCCGTTAACAGAAAGAGGATTCTCGTTGCATGCAAGGATGTTGAACTTATTGAAAGACACGATGTTATCCGTCACCGGAATGTCAACATCGCTGATGGTGAGCTTGCTGCCGAGCATATCCACAAGAACAGTCGCCGAGTCAAAGCTGAGCGCACCGTTCAGGCGGGGATTGGTCTGGTCGCCACTCACGTCAAGGCTGCCGTTGAGCGTGCCTGTCAGCTTGGCCACCCCGGGGATGAACGGGTTTACCGTAGCCAGCGGGAAGTGAATCATCTGCAGGTCAAGGTCGAACGGAGTGGTGCGCGTGCTGTCGTTAAGCACGCCCTTGAGAGTCAGTGCCTTCTTGCCGTCCACACTGAGAGCGACATCAGCGTTAATCAGGCCGTCGGGCTTGGTGAGCAGGTCTATTTCGGCGTTGAAATCGCCCACGCGTTCCTTGCCATAAAAGAAGTTCTTAAGCGAGGCATTGCCGTCGCCGGTAAGCGATTTGTCCTGCCAGTTTACGCGCATGTTTGCGGAAAGCTCGCCACGCATTGGCGGCGCAAAGGGGTTGATAGCAATCCAGTCCTGCAGCTTGATGTCCGTGAGCTCCACGACGAGGTCCTCGTCCGAGCCGTGAGCGGCCGCCGAGCGTTCCTTGGCATGCACGGTGTACAGCGCCAGCGAGCTACCCTGTCCATGCATGCGCAGATTTGCGTCGGCATGTTTGTGCGTAAAGCTGTAAGCCAGGAAGTTATCCTGATTAATCGTCCATGGTTTATATGCTATTGTGGGGTCAAGAGGATCAAAGTGCAGAACGGCGAGGGAGTCTCCGTACAGCGATACATTGGCGCCGATGTCAAATCCCATCTTGCCGGCGATATTATGCTGTTGCATCTTGATACCCAGCTTGTTGTCCTCAAAGAAACCGTTGAGGAGGACATGCGCCCAGGCGTCGAAAGTACCGGGACGGTTGTTAACCGCTCCGCGATAATCCAGGCGCTCACCGTGCTGAGCCACGTTAAATGTTACAGTGTCCAGTTTAGTAGTACCGAAAGCGACATCCAAAGCATTGGCCGACAGGTTAATAACCGAGTCGTTGGAAGCCTGTACGGTCATTGACGCGAAAGAGGCGTCAGCATCGCTGAGAATCTGTGTGATGAGGTTGTCGTCGCCGGCATCAATGTCAAGGCGGAAAGCAGGCAGCTGCTTCTGCACTTCAATGACCGATACACGATGCTCGGCGACCTGGCGGTCCAGGACGGCCGATACGCCGGCGAATTTGCTTGCGATACTGTCAATGCCCATCGGAGCCGAGAAGAAAGCATACAAGTCGCGGTTGCGGACAGAGGCGTTCACCAGCGTATCCACGGCGTTGAGGCGCACGGTAACATCATCCACGTTAATTGCATCGGTTTCAGTCACATAGCTGAGGTCGTCAAGGCGCAGCACCGCGTCTATATCTGTAAAAGTTTTATCGAAAGTAGCATTTACCGTGCCGTTCGCAACAATATTCGTGTGAGCATCCGGCATAACCTTTAGGGCATACAGGTCTATGTCTCTGCCGTCCAGCTTTGCCGATACCTCGTAGCGCGAATCGGGCAGGATGCGGGCGTCGGCAATAAGATTGAAGTCAAGGCCGCGGTTGGCCGAGGTAATGTCGGCATGCCCCTCACCGTCAGCGAGTTTCACCGTTGCGGAAAGGTTCGAGTAGGTCTCTCCCTGATAAACAAGGGAGCGCAAATCCACATCGGCATTAAGCTCCGTGGCGGGGCTGAGGAAGTCGAATCCATGTCCCTGCGCCGTTACCTTAGCAGTGACATTCCCCACCCCAAGCGAAGGCATAAACGAAGCTCCCGGGAAGTTATTTGCGTCAAGGTCAACCGAATACACATTGCCGCGACCATGGAGATACCCGTCAAGAGCAATGTCGCCGCGACCTGTCCGCGCAAGCAGCTTGCCGTCGTAATTACCGTTTACAAACGAGATGTTTCCGTTCATCTCCATGGGCGGGACATTAAGACCGCTTGCCGTCATAAATGCACGCAAGTACGGATTAACATTACCCAGCGAGCCAATGAAGCGGATGTCACCGTTAGGGCCTTTGGGGCTCAGCACGTCTGCAAGATAGCCATTGGCCTTCAGGTCTGCGCCACCCGCCACATTTATTGCTAATTTGCTGATATTCAGCTTGCCCATATTACCGGCAACATTGGCATCAATGCCTATCGCCGCCTGCGCGGCCATGGGTGCGAGATAAGCGCGGAAAGCCGGGAACATGGCGCGCGCATCCGCCGATGCCAGTGCTCCGGCCAAATTCAGGCGCAGAGGCACCGTGGGGTCGCCCATAAGGTCGCCGGTGCCGAGAAAGCCGCTGAAAGCCAAGCGGGTATCGGCCGCTGTCTTAAGGTTAAAGTCCTTAAAGTCAATGCCTACAGAGTCAACGCCGAGCGTGCCGTCCACATCCAGGGATACGCCACAGCGCTCTGTCGCCGAAATGTTTAGCGGGACGCGCACCGTGGTGGCGCGATTGTAGAAATTATTTACATCAAGGGTAACATCGTCTACTGAAATATATGCAAAATCAAGCCCCGGCACGGGTTTCACACCGCGCGTGGTGTACAGGGCCGCAGATTTGTCGAAGTAAAATTCGCGGACATTCACCGTCCACGGAGCCGATGCAGTGGAGTCGGGGGGCGCAACCACAGTATTTGCTATCGTAGCCGAATCGGGGACGATATATGTCGCGTTAAGGCCGTGGCCTTTAAGGGATTGCACCTCCACCGACTGCTTGAGCATGTCTATGCTCGCATCGGCAAGCACAGCCTTGTCAATGAACAGGCCGAGCGAGTCAATGGTCGGCAACAGGGACATCCGGTAATTGAGGCGCGAAATATCAAGGTGTCCCACCTCTATCGAGAGGGACGACGGCTCGGAGTCCGATGCCGTTTTTTTGGGTGGATTGGGATTTATGTACAAATCCACGGAAGCATCCGAAAGAGCGCCCTTTTCAAGGCGGATTTTCATATCTTTAAAGCGAACCGAGGCCGGCGCGATGTGCGCGTTGCCGGCACGGATTATGGTGCAAGAAGCCGAATCGCGGCTGCCGGAGCGGAAGTACACACCGGCAACATCTGCTGAGTCCAGCTGCACCTGTCCGGAAAGGAGCGAAATAAGCCCTACCCTGCCGTCAAGACTGCCTACAGCGACAACACTGTCGCCATTCTGCACCACACTAAGTCCCTCTAACTCAACGCGCAAGGGGAACCAGAGCCTAAACCTGTCCAGAGTGATTCTGACATCGCCGGATTTATTCACTTTCTCCAGCAGGGCAACGCGCAGACTGTCCTGCGCCCAGCCCGAATATAGGGTGACCAATAGTCCTACAATCAGCAGAAGAAGCGCCATTACTGTAAGTAACAGCGGTTTAGCTATTCGTGTGAAAGTATTGGCCATAAATGTGTGATGTGATGAATTAAACGTAAATATGCAATATAAACGCGCCGCGTATGATTTGGTTCACACGCGGTGCGTTCAATGCCTATTTATTTGCAAGAGCAGCCGGCAACGGGAATCTTGTCGATACGGCGCTGGTGGCGTCCGCCCTCAAATTCCGTATTCAGGAAAACATCCACAATCGCCAGAGCCTTTTCGGGGCTGATGAAGCGTGCGGGCAGAACCAGCACATTTGCATTGTTGTGCTTGCGCGCCAGCGAAGCAATTTCCTCGTCCCAGCAGAGTGCGGCACGTATGCCCTGATGCTTGTTGAGGGTGATGCCGATGCCGTTTCCGGTTCCGCAAATGGCGATTCCGGGGTAAACCTCGCCGGCCTCCACGGCAAGCGCGCACGGGTGTGCGAAATCGGTGTAATCGCAGCTCTCGGTGGAGTGCGTGCCGAAGTCGGTGTACTCCACATCGCGTGCCTCAAGGTAACCTTCGATAATGTTTTTCAGTTCGTAACCGGCGTGGTCGCTGCAAAGACCGACCTTCACGCCAACTTTTAGAATGCTCATTGTGTTTTATGTTTTAAGTTAGATAATTTATTTATGGATTATAGCGCGATTTGTCATAGAATTCCATTACCGAATCGGCCATCTTCAGTGCAATTGCCGCCGGGCTATCGGGGTCAAGGGCAATCGCACGGTTATATTCTGTCATTGCCTGTCCTTTCAGACCCTCGGCCCATAGCCTACGGCCTCGCTCGAAATGCTCCTGTGCGAGTTTTTTATCTGAATCGGAGGGGTTTATATTTTGTGAATTGCACATAATTTATTAATTTTGCCTTCAAAGATAACAAATAAAGTGATGAAAAAGAAAATTCAGAGCATTTTTTTTGCAATAGCCGCCATAATTTGGGCCTCGGCCGCCATCGGGCAATCGCCCATGGACACCAAATACAGCTTCAGCGACTGTCAGGGTTCGCTGAAACCCTACCCTGTAGAAGTACAAAACGCCAATGCGCCGGACAGCCTTATCCCGGTGTATATCAGCCACGTAGGCCGCCACGGAGCGCGCTATCCGGCGTCTTCCGCAAACTGTCTGAAAATGCGCGACGCGCTACGCCACGCCGACAGCTTAGGCACAATAACGCCGTTAGGCCGGAAATTGCTTGACCTCACCGACGATGTCATCGCCGCATCGCATAACCGCTGGGGCGCGCTGGACTCTCTGGGCCAGGCCGAGCAACGCGCCATAGCGTCAAGAATGTTCGCAACCTTCCCGGAGCTGTTCAAGAGCGGACTGGTGAACGCCATCTCCTCCTACTCGCCGCGCTCCATGATGAGCATGTTCAGTTTTGTACACCAGCTGGACCGCCTGAACAACAAGCTTACATTTGTAACGAGCACCGGACGCCTTAACTCACCGCTGATGCGTCCTTTCGACATTGACCAGGATTATCTGGAATTCCGCCGCGACGACGTTTGGAAACCGGCATATACGGAGTATTTCGAGTCGGCATGCCCGATTACGGCGCTGAACCGGGTCTTAGGCCACGACTACCCGTATGGCGACACAGACAAAGCCCGCGACCTTGCTCTTACCGAATATTATGTGGTGGCAGGCCTGGAAGCTATGGAGATGGAATCGCAGATGCAGACCTATTTTACTGTGGAAGAGGCCAATGCACTGTGGAGCTGCTTCAACCTTCGCCAGTATCTGCAGCGCACTGCCACAACTGTCTCGGCCGTTCCCGCCGACATTGCCTCGCAACTGGTGATGGACATAATCACCAAGACCGACGCTGCCATCGGCGGCAGCAATCCCGCGGTGGTGGACCTGCGCTTCGGACACGCCGAGACCGTGATGCCCCTTGCTTCGCTGCTGCGTCTGCCCGGATGCTATTATATGACAAATTACTTCGACACAGTGGCTCAGCACTGGAAGGATTTTTACGTGGTGCCCATGGCCGCGAATGTGCAGTTCATAGTCTTCAAGGCCGCAAAATCCGGCAGATATTATGTGCGCACCGACCTTAACGAGCAGCCCGTAACGCTGTTGCCTAACGACAAGAGAATCTACGTGCCCTGGACCGAAGCCCGCAACTACATGATGCGCTGCCTGCCGCTGATTATGCAGGAATAATTAGACCCCTCCATAAAAACCAATCATGATTTCATTTCTTATAGCACTGGGAGTTTTGGTGTTCGGATACCTGATTTACGGCGGGCTGATGACTCGCGTCGTGGGTCAGGACACCAACAGGCCGACACCGGTAAAAACCATGGCCGACGGCGTTGACTACATAGAGCTCAAGCCGTGGAAGATTTTTCTGATCCAGTTCCTGAATATCGCCGGCCTGGGTCCGATATTCGGCGCGATAATGGGCGTGATGTACGGCCCGGCATCGTTCCTGTGGATAGTGTTCGGCACAATCTTTGCCGGAGCGGTACACGACTACCTGTCCGGCATGATGTCCATAAGGCAGGGCGGCGCATCGCTGCCGCACATGGTTGGTTCGCAGTTGGGAAAAACCACCCGCAATGTAATGAATGTGTTTACGTTGCTGCTACTGCTGCTTGTGGGAGCGGTGTTTGTGTACAACCCCGCCGACCTGCTGGCCGGGCTGACGCCCCACTATCTGGACCGTATGTTCTGGATTGTGGTGATACTACTGTATTATATGGCGGCGACACTGTTGCCTATCGACAAGATTATCGGCAAAATATACCCGATCTTCGGCTTTGCCCTGCTGTTTATGGCCGTGGGAATATTAATCGCGCTGATAGTGCACCATTCCGATGTCCCGGAGATGTGGGAACAGATGTACAACCACAAGCCCGACCCGGATGCCAATCCGGTGTTCCCGATGATGTTCGTGACTATCGCCTGCGGCGCTATTTCGGGCTTCCACGCCACCCAGTCGCCGCTAATGGCGCGGTGTCTGCCCAACGAGAAATACGCGCGACCGGTGTTTTACGGCGCCATGGTCTCCGAAGGCATCGTGGCACTGATCTGGGCCGCGGCCGCCATTACTTTCTGCCACGGCTACAGCGGCCTGCAAGATTTCCTGGGCAACGGCAGCCCGGCGGTACTTGTAAACGACCTGTCTATCGGCTGGCTGGGAAGTCTGGGCGGCATCCTGGCCGTAATAGGCGTTATTGCGGCACCGATAACCTCCGGCGATACGGCTTTGCGCAGCGCGCGGCTGATTGTGGCCGAGGCACTTAAGATGAAGCAGCACAAGATTGGCCGCCGTATGCTGATTTCCGTGCCCATATTTGCTCTATGCTTTATCACAATGCTGATGCCGTACGATGTGATGTGGCGATACTTTGCCTGGTGCAACCAGGTGCTGTCGGTGTTCACGCTGTGGACAGTGACCGTCTGGCTCGCCAAACGTGGCCGCAATTATATATACAGCATATTGCCGGCCCTGTTCATGACGATGGTGACGATAACCTACATAGTGTTTGCGCCCGAGGGCTTCGGAATTCCGCTGTCCGACTGGCTGGGCGCCGACGGCTGCTACCGCGTGGCCCTTGCCGTGGGAGCGTCGGCATGCGTGCTGGCCATGATACTGTTCCGACGTTTCGCCCGTACGCTCAACAATCTCAGGAGCGAGGGAAACGCTCGGCGATGACAGAACTGTAAGTGCGCCCTATGGGGATGGGCTCGGCGATGCCGGAAAGATTCAGTGACC
The DNA here is from genome assembly GCA_004554255.1 of Bacteroidales bacterium. Classification (GTDB taxonomy): domain Bacteria; phylum Bacteroidota; class Bacteroidia; order Bacteroidales; family Muribaculaceae; genus CAG-873. The sequence goes on along the minus strand of SFNC01000021.1, from coordinate 7,608 downwards.
TCGCCGAGAACTTCTCTACCGCATCCATAGCGACAATAAACGAGCGGTGGACGCGCATGAATCTGTCCTGCGGCAACATGGCCTCTACCTCCTTAAGCGGTATCTGCGACATTATAAGCCGCTGACCACCACGGCGGTACACCTTTACATAATTATCCATAGCCTCGATGTACGTTATGTCGGCCACATCGATTACCAGGTTCTTGTGGTCCACCTTAAGGGTTAGGGTGGCGCGGGAAACATCATTGTCCAGATTGCCGCGCCATTTTATGGCCTTCTCTATCGCGTGCTGGAAGCGCGGGTAGAAGATAGGCTTGTGCAGGAAGTCCACGGCATCAATCTCGAAACCGTCTTTGGCATACTGCGCGTAGGCGGTGGTTATGATTACAGCCGTGCCCTCCGGCAGCTGCCGGGCAAACTCTATGCCGTTTACCGCGTGCATCTCTATGTCCAGAAAAACAATCTCCGGGCGGGTGTCGTTTATCGCATTAAGGCCACGCAATGGCGAGGTAAAGCACTGCAGGTCAATGAGTCCGTACCTGCGGCAGTGATCGGCGATTATACTGAGGGCGATGGGTTCATCGTCAATGGCTATGCATCTGATCATTTAAGGATAATTTTCAGGGTAATATTAAAAAACTCGTCATCACTGACAATATCAAGTGTATATGCTCCGGGATAGAGCAGGTCCAGGCGCCTACGGCTGTTAAGTATGCCCACATGCTCGCTGTCCTGTTTAACGGGGAAAATCTTGTTGCGGGTCTTAAGGATGAGTATGCCGTCCTTTTCCACCAGCGAAATCTGTATTGTGGACGATTCCACGGAGGACACGCCGTGTTTGAAGCAGTTTTCAACAAAAGTTACCAGGAGCATGGGCGGCACGGTAAGGTCGTGGTCGGCGATTTCTATTTCCAGGTCCAAAGTGGTTGTCTCGCCGAGGCGCAAAGACTGCATCTCCACATATTGCCGCAGATAGTCGGCCTCCTCGGCGATTGACACCATGTCGCGGTCGGCAGAGATGTGCATGTACCGCATCATGGAGATAAACCGCTCCAACGCATTAAGCGCCAGCGGGTTGCCTGTCAAAAACAGCCCGTACAGGGAGTTCAGGGTATTGAACATGAAATGCGGCTTTATCTGGTTTTTATACAGCTGAATCTGTGCATGGTCGCGCTCGGCCTCCACGGCCCGGCGCCGCGCGCGCTGCTCGTTGGTCTGCAGCAACAGGCTGACAACAAAGCTGAAAGTCTCCACCAGCGCGAACAACAGCCAAACGCCCTGCGTGTGCGGCGGTACAAACGGGAAGATGTTGTCGCTGCCCATTCCTCCTTTATGCCGGTGGTGCGGCGGAAATCCGGGCTTATGCAGGGGCCCGGGGCCATGGCGGTGATGCTTATGATGGCCGGGGCCGAACTCCGGCTTGGGTTCCGGGGGACCGTCGTGGAGCTCCATTCTTTCCGGTCCCTTTCTCCCGGCAAACGAGTCAATGTCTGTCGTGGCAAGCAGGTAAGCCACGCCCACGGAAAGGGCTATCAGGCCTCCTGCGGCAAGCATCCGCCGTTTGCCGCCCTTGAACAGCAAGGGCACCGTGAGAAAACGGTTTAGGAAATAAACACCGTACAGACTGCTCACCAATGCGAAAACAAACATCGGCGAGTGGTGATACCACCGCTCCACGGGCAGCATTATAACCATGAGCGGAAGCAGCACAAGGCAGAATGCGAGGTCTATGTATACGTGCAAATATTTCATCTCCTCGCAAAGAAATGAATTAATTTGAAAAGAAATACCACCGAATAACAACTTTTTTTACGGTTTTTCGGCAGTCGTGATTGCCGTTTTCAGTGAAGTGTTAAAACGCCTCTTTCATGGGTTAAAATGCAGAAAAATCGGGGCTTCAATAATTAATGAAATTTTTCCTCAATAAAGTTTGCACGTGATATAACTATTGACTATATTTGCACACCGAAAACCGAACTGACATAAGCGGGGGCATCCCGACATACATCGCAGGGAGCATAATTGTCTGCACCCATCCTATGAGGGTGCATCTGTGTACTAAAATGCGCAACCAGTTTTTTGTATAAATGATAACAACCATTATTATATTGTTCGTAATCGGCTATCTTTGCATAGCCCTGGAGCATCCGCTGAAAGTGGACAAAACCGCCACGGCGCTTGTGCTCGGCATGTTGCTGTGGGTATGCTATGCGATGGGTGCCGACGATATTGTTCCCACGATTTCCGCCGACAAGTTCCAGCAATATGTCAGTGAACATCCGGCACTATACCAGCAAAGTGAGCATAAGCAGGCGCTGAGTTACGTGTGCAACGTCGACCTGGTGGAGCACCTTGGCGACATTGCCCAGACGGTACTGTTTCTGCTCGGAGCCATGACCATAGTGGAGCTGATAGACGTTCACGACGGTTTTACGGTGATAACCAGCCGAATACACACCCGCAAGCGCCGCAAACTGCTGTGGATTATGACGTGGCTGACGTTCTTTTTGTCGGCAGTCCTGGACAATCTCACCACCACCATCGTGATGCTGACACTGCTGCGCAAGTTCGTGCCCCACAAGCGCGAGAGGTGGATTTATGCCGGCACCATAATCATTGCCGCCAACAGTGGCGGAGCATGGTCGCCCATCGGCGACGTCACCACTATTCTGCTGTGGGCGAACGGAAATGTCACGGTAGAGGCTCTGATACGTTTTGTGCTGCTGCCGTCCATAGTCTCGGTGGTGATACCGGCGATGATAGTGTCGCGAAAGCTTAAGGGACGCCTCCCGGAGCCGATAAAGAACGACGTCCAGCGCTCGGACATGAGCAAGGGCGACAAGCTGTTTATTTTCTGCCTTGGCGTGGGCGGCCTGATATTCGTACCCGTATTCAAGACGCTCACACATCTGCCGCCGTTCCTGGGCATTCTGTTGGTGCTGGGTATACTGTGGGTGGTTACCGAATGCCTTTACAACGGGCATCTGCGCAAGCAAAAACAGCAATACCGCATCCCCAAAGTGATTTCGCGTGTGGACATGCCGTCCATCCTGTTCTTTTTAGGCATACTTATGGCCGTTGCCGTGCTGCAGTCCACGGGTATCCTCAGCACCATGGCCGATGCTCTGGACATGTATGTACACGATGTCTATGTCATTGACTCGCTGCTCGGTGCGCTGTCGTCGGTGGTGGACAACGTCCCACTTGTAGCCGGCGTTATGGGCATGTACCCGATAGCCGACCCCACCGTATCCGGATATGCCGCCAACTTTGTTGTGGACGGCCACTTCTGGGGCCTGCTCAGCTATTGCGCCGGCGTGGGCGGTTCGCTGCTGATTATCGGATCGGCCGCCGGCGTAATCGCCATGGGCATAGAGAAAATAAACTTCGGCTGGTACCTGAAAAAATTCAGCGGCCTTGCCGTGATAGGCTACCTTGCCGGTATAGTGGTATATATTTTTGAGCACTGGATGTTCGGCTGACGCCTCTCTTTCCGGGCGTATACGGCAATATGACTTGTGACAGTTGCACAGGTCATGGAAAATTCGTATCTTTGTGGGCTATATGCGCGTAATGCAAATGGCGCGCAGAAAATGAACAATCATGTATCAGTCAACCAATCAGAAACGTCTGTATCTAATAGGCTCCACGGGGTCTATCGGCACACAGACCCTTGACATAGTGCGGCGACACCCCGAGCGTTACAGAGTTACCGCCATCAGCGGCGGCAGCAACGTAAAGCGTCTGATAGAGCAGGCGCTGGAATTCCGCCCGCAGCAGGCCATAATCGCCGATGCGGAAAAGTACGGTGAGTTGCGCGAGGCACTTGCCGGAAGCGATGTAGAAGCCGCCGCAGGAGCCGATGCTATCGCCGAGGCCTCCACGCACCCGAATGTGGACATGGTGGTGAATGCCACCGTGGGATACAGCGGAATGGCGCCGACAATTGCCGCCATTGGCGCCGACAAAGACATCGCTCTGGCCAACAAGGAGACACTTGTTGTGGCCGGCGAGCTGGTTCGCCGCCTGCTTAAATCCTCAAAATCACGCATTTTCCCGATAGACTCAGAGCATTCGGCCATAGCGCAATGCCTTGCCGGAGAGTCGGCAGACAGCGTGCGCCGGCTGATTATCACGGCTTCGGGAGGCCCCTTCCGCACCTGGACGCGCGAACAGCTTGCCAATGCCACCGTAGCCGATGCGCTGAACCACCCCAACTGGAGCATGGGTGCGAAAATCACCATTGACTCGGCCACGATGATGAACAAGGCTTTCGAGATTATTGAGGCCCATTATCTGTTCAATATCCCCGCCGGGCGAATCCGCGCATTAGTGCACCCGCAGAGCATAGTGCACTCGATGGTGGAATTTGAGGACGGAGCGATAAAGGCACAGCTCGGCATCCCCGACATGCGCCTGCCTATCGCATACGCCATAGGCGAAAGCACCCGCCTGGCCGGGGCCTCCGAGGCGCTGACACTGGACCGCATCGCCACACTCACCTTCAGCGAGCCGGACGTGCGCATGTTCCCGTGCCTGACCTTCGCCACCACCTCCCTGGAGCGCGGCGGCAATGCCGCATGCGTTGTCAACGCCGCCAACGAGGTTGCAAATCTTGCCTTCCGCCAAAAACGCATTCCCTTCAACGACATTTACCGGATTGTGGCCGAGACTCTTGAAAAAGAGCCCTTTATCGCCGCGCCGGAATATCAAGACTATGTAGCCACCAATGCCTCGGCAAGGCGTACAGCCACCGAGATTGCCGACAGCATCAGTCGCCAAGTAACAATTAAATAAGAAATCCCTGACACATGGAAACATTCCTGATAAAAGCCTTACAGCTGATTCTGGCCTTTGTTCTGCTCGTGACCATTCACGAGTTCGGCCACTATCTGTTTGCGCGCATTTACGGCATGCGCGTGGAGAAATTCTATCTGTTTTTCAACCCCTGGTTCTCACTGCTCAAATATCGTCCCGACCAAAACCGCGTGCAGCTGATAGCCTGGACCAAAAAGGACAAAGACGGCAATGAGCAGGAGAAAGCGCTGCTGAACATCAAGGTCGGCAAACCCCACGACCCCATGAAGAACGGCAAGCCCACGTGGCGCGCCACAATGTACGGACTGGGCTGGCTGCCGCTGGGCGGATACTGCTCGATAGCCGGAATGATTGACGAGACCCAGAGCGGCGAGGACCTCGCCAAGGAGCCCGAACCATGGGAGTTCCGCGCCAAAAAGCCATTCCCGCGCCTGATGGTGATGTGCGCCGGCGTTATATTTAACTTCCTGCTGGCCATACTGATATACATCGGCATCGCCTGGTACTGGGGCGACGACTATGTTAAGTTTGACAAAGCATACGAGGGCATGGCTTTTGCACCGGAGATGCAGGAAATTGGATTCCGCGACGGCGACATCCTGCTGGCTTACAACGGCGAGTACGCCGATGCCGCCAATAAATCCATAATGTGGGACATCGCCGACAAAGGCGGCACAGTAACCGTGCTTCGCGACCACAAGGACACTATTGACATCGCAATCCCCAAGTCTTTCGTGGAAAAGATGATGAGCGCCGACCGCAAATCGCCGATTTTCACCTACCGTCTGCCGGCTGTAGTCTCGCGGACAGTGAAGGGCGAGCCGGCCGAAAAGGCAGGGCTGATTGCCGGCGACCGCATTGTTCGTGTAGCCAACGACACCACTCCCTCGCTGGTGGAATTCCACCAGGCTCTCGACCGCAGCCGCGGAAAGACCGTCCCGATGCTGGTATTGCGCGATGGCAAAGAGACTACCCTCAACTGCTACATAACCCCTGTTGATAATACCGGACGCATAGGCATACAGCTTACCGAAGGCAAGAATATTTATGACGTCACCCACGTGGACTATTCCCTGTGGGAGAGTATTCCCAAGGGCATAGGCGACGGCACCGGCATGCTGGTTCAGTATGTATCGTCCCTTAAATACATCTTCACCAAAGAAGGCGCCAAGAGCATAGGCGGCTTTGGTGCTATAGGCGATATGTTCCCCGAGCAGTGGAACTGGTTCACATTCTGGAACCTCACCGCGTTCCTGAGCGTTATCCTCGCCTTTATGAACATACTGCCGATTCCGGCCCTTGACGGCGGACACGTGATATTCACACTCTGGGAACTCATCACCCGTCGCAAACCGTCGCTTAAAGTCCTGGAATACTCACAGATGGCGGGAATGGCATTCCTGTTCCTGCTCCTGATTTACGCCAACGCCAACGACATCTACAGATTCTTATTCAAATAAAGACCAAATGGCAACAACATACAACACACTTACCCTTAAACGGGGCAAGGAAGAGAGCCTTGAGCGCTTTCACCCATGGGTGTTCTCCGGCGCGTTAGCCGGAGTACCCGGAGATGTGGAGGAGGGCGACACCGTGCGCGTTGTCGCATCCGACGGCCGCCTTATCGGCGTGGGCCACTACCAGATAGGCAGCATAGCCGTGCGCATGCTCGACTTCGGAGACACCGTTATTGATGACGCATTTTACGCTCAACGGCTGGACCAGGCGTTTGCACTGCGCCGGGCGTTAGGGCTGCAGCGTGCCGACAACGACACCTTCCGCCTGGTGCACGGAGAGGGCGATTTCCTGCCCGGACTGGTGATAGACGTGTACGGCGACACCGCTGTGCTGCAGGCACATTCGCCCGGCATGCACTTCGCCCGCAACATAATCGCCCGCGCGCTCACGGAGATAGACAGCCTGGGCGTCAAAAACGTGTTTTACAAAAGCGAGACCACGCTCCCGTACAAGGCTGATCTTGACCCTGTGGACGACTATATCATCGGCGCGTTCCACACCAATGTAAGCACCGAGAACGGCCTGAAATTCAACATTGACTGGCTGCGCGGACAAAAAACCGGTTTCTTTGTGGACCAGCGCGACAACCGCTCGCTGCTGCAGCATTACGCCAAAGGCCGCAAGGTGCTTAACATGTTCTGCTATACCGGCGGTTTCTCCGTTTATGCACTGCGCGGAGGCGCGGTGAATGTGGATTCGGTGGACTCCTCGGCCAAGGCAATATCGCTCACCGATGCCAATGTGAAACTTAATTTCGGCGAAAATGTGGCTAACCACCGCTCGTTTGCCGAGGACGCTTTCAAGTTCCTGGACAATATGGACGACGGCGCTTACGACCTTATCGTGCTTGACCCGCCGGCTTTCGCCAAGCACCGCAGCGCCATCCGCAACGCTCTGCGCGGTTATCAGCGCCTCAACGCCAAGGCAATGGCCAAAGCCGCTCCCGGCACCGTGCTGTTCACATTCTCGTGCTCTCAGGCAGTGAGCCGCGAACAGTTCCGACTCGCCGTTTTCTCGGCGGCGGCGCAGACCGGACGACGGGTACGCATACTCCACCAGCTCACTCAGCCCGCCGACCATCCCGTGAACATCTACCATCCCGAGGGCGAGTACCTGAAAGGACTGGTGCTTTACATTGAATAACTTAGACCCCGTTCCCCAATATTTGTTAAAGCAGGGGCGGTGTATTTTCGAGGAAATTTCGCAAGTTGAAGAGGGAATGTAGCGAGCTACATGACCGATGAGACTTGGCGAAATTTACCGAAAAGACAC
>SFNC01000107.1 GCA_004554255.1 Bacteroidales bacterium | reverse complement strand
GCTCCGTGCCGTTACCACATTCTACCATATGGAGGAAAGGACCGTCTTTGGTGATATTAACTTCGATAACATTATCCTCGCCGTAGGTCATCTCGCAGGGAATGAACAAAAGCATAATCTTTCATATAGTCTGAATTGCGATAACGATTTTCAATACTTAAAAAAAATATAGGGGGAGAGCGGTGGATATTCGGCGAAAAATCATTATCTTTGCAGGCAATATCATACGAGCAAATATTTAGAAATAATATATGTCGTCATTTATTGCAGACCGCGTTGCGATGGACGGGCTCACATTCGATGATGTCCTGCTCATCCCCGCCTATTCAGAGGTTCTCCCCAGAGATGTAAGGCTCCGGACCAAGTTTTCACGCAACATTGTTTTGAACGTACCACTCGTTTCGGCCGCTATGGACACAGTGACCGAGGCGAAGATGGCTATTGCCATTGCCCGCGAGGGTGGCATAGGTGTGATTCACAAAAATATGTCGATTGAGGAGCAGGCCCGTCAGGTTCACGCCGTAAAACGTGCTGAAAACGGTATGATTTACGACCCCGTGACCATCCTGCGCGGCTCCACTGTAGCCGACGCGCTGAAAATGATGGAGGAATACCACATCGGCGGCATACCCGTAGTCGACGATCAGCGTCGGCTGGTGGGCATCGTCACCAACCGCGACCTCCGCTTCGAGCGCGACCTCTCCCGCAAAATCGACGAGGTGATGACCTCTAAAAACCTCGTCACAACCGATCAGTCGACCAACCTCGAAGAGGCTGCCGACATCCTCCAGAAACACAAAATAGAAAAGCTCCCCGTTGTCGACAAGGATGGCCGCCTTATCGGCCTGGTCACCTACAAAGACATCACCAAGGCCAAGGATAAGCCCAACGCCTGCAAGGACCGTCTGGGCCGCCTTCGTGTAGCTGCCGGTGTAGGCGTAACAGCCGACTCTATGCAGCGTGTCGACGCTCTCGTAGCCGCCGGTGCCGATGCCATCGTCATCGACACGGCTCACGGCCATTCAGCCGGTGTGGTTGGTGTGCTCCGCGCAGTAAAAGAGAAATACCCCGAAATAGATGTAGTCGTGGGCAATATCGCCACCGGCGACGCTGCCAAATTCCTCGTGGAAAATGGCGCCGACGGCGTGAAAGTGGGTATCGGCCCCGGCTCAATCTGCACCACCCGCATCATTGCCGGTGTGGGTGTTCCCCAGCTTTCAGCCGTTTACGATGTAGCCAAAGCACTTGAAGGCACCGGGGTGCCTCTGATTGCCGACGGCGGTATCCGCTATAGCGGCGACATCGTGAAAGCTCTTGCCGCAGGTGGCTGGAGCGTAATGCTCGGCGGTATGCTTGCCGGTGTGGAGGAATCGCCCGGCGACACCATCATCTACAACGGCCGAAAATATAAATCATATCGCGGTATGGGTTCGCTCGAAGCAATGGAAAAAGGCTCGAAGGATCGCTATTTCCAGGCCAACGAGACCGACACGAAGAAGCTTGTGCCGGAAGGCATTGCCGCCCGTGTGCCCTACAAAGGCTCGCTCTATGAGGTGGTATATCAGATGCTCGGCGGTCTGCGTGCCGGTATGGGCTATTGCGGCGCCCCCGACATCGACGCGCTCCACAAGGCCCGCTTCACCCGTATCACCAATGCAGGTGTAGCTGAAAGCCACCCCCACGATGTAGCCATCACCTCCGAGGCTCCCAACTACTCCGCATCCTCCCGTTGATAGGGAGCACAACTGCTGTTGAATAATCTGCCGCCCCGGGCCCGGGCCGGCACGCGAATTTTCCGCCGACACAATCGGTGTGAAGATAACACTAATAAAGAAATCGGCGGTGCTTGCGCCAGAAATAGAGCAAACCTTTGAGATGTACGCGCCAGGCGGGAGACAGCCCGGCGCGCGCTGAGGATGTAGCTCGCTGCCAGTCGTGGCGTATCGTCACCGAAGGATCATACACCACTCGCCTCCCCTGCGCCCTGACGGCCATACAGAAATCGGCATCTTCGGGGCCATAAAAAATCTTTTCGTCCAGACCGCCCGTCGCCTCATATACCTCTCGCGGAAACATCTGCGCTGCTCCGATTACATAAAACGGCTCAACCGGTGAGTCAGGCACAGTGCGAGCCAATCCGCTTGCCCGTTTGCCGCGGAGCAGATTACCCAGCTTTGCAATTACTCCGGGGAATGAGCGGAAGCTACTCTGCACAGCGCCATCGGCATCGACAAGTTTTGGCGCCACCAATCCAATAGTGCGGTCGTTATCCAAAATAGCCGACAACGCAAGGATTGCATCAGCCGAGGCCACAGTATCGTTATCAAGAATCATAAGATTACGGCCCGACGCCAAGCGCAAACCGGTATTTCTCCCTGCTGCCACGCCCCGATTGGTATTGAATCGCTGATAACGTATTTCCGGGCAACGAGATTTGACTGCATCCTGTGTGCCGTCGGTCGAACCGTTGTCGACAATGATAATCTCGCAGTCGGGCCGGGATATAAGCAGTGACAACGATTGCAGGCAGCGCAACGTGAGGTCGCGCTGATTGCAAGTGAGAATCACAACCGATATTTCGACGTCCTGGCTCATCAACCGAAAAGTTTTATTTTCAGTGCTTTAAATGCGTGCCCAAATTCCGACAGGCTGCGGAATCGGCGAACCTGCCGCCAGACAAACGAGGGGCGCAGGAAGAAGCTTATATTGTTGCGGAAAAGCATCCGCTCCATTTCGCGCGAACTGAGGTGCGGCAGACGCAATATCGACTCGCGCTGTACATCAGTCGGAATATAATCAGGTGTTTCGAGCCAGCCGTTATCTTTGCACAGTTTGTAAAACTCCGTGCCGGGGAAGGGGGAAACGATGTTGAACATCACTTGATCCACACCAAGCTTCTTCGTTTCGCGGAGGGTATCGAGCACCGTTTCGCGTGTTTCAAGCGGCGAGCTACCGATAAGCACATTAAGCTTCACCGGCACGCGGTATTTTTTCAGAAGAGCCACAGCACGACGGATATCGTCGGCCGTTTCATTCTTATGGATATATTTCAGAATCTCCTCATTGAACGACTCCACGCCAAGATCGACATACAGACATCCACTCTCCGATAGTTTCTTGGCAATCGGTTCGGTGATGGCATCGGCACGGGCCTGGCATCCCCACACCATACCGTAGCGCTGCATAATATCACAGATGGCGGCATTGCGCTGCTCGTTCCAGATGAAGTTGTCGTCCATAAAACCAATGGCCTTATATCCCTGCTCGGCAAGCATTTTCACCTCTGCTTCCACATTTTCCGGCGAACGCAGTCCAATTGTGGGTTTGCGCTGATGCTCACGGCGGAACTCAATTTCGCGGGCAAAGGTCAGCGACGATGGCACGCAATAAATGCACTTGTAGGGGCAATTACGCGAAGTAATCATCGTGGTATACGGGCCCGTTTTGAGTTTGGGGTTATGATACACTGCATCGCCAAGCAGATGACGAGCAGCAAAGGGAAGCTGGTTATAATCATCAAGCAGCGGACGAGGCGCATTGTTCACAACCTTACCATCCTCACCAAGCCACGACACCCCACGGACTGCCTCGGGAGTGCGGCCCATGCGGATGGCCTCAATCAGCTGGGGCAACGTAGCCTCAGGCTCGCCGCGCACCACATACACATTTCGGTCGGGCAAACATTTTGCAATGAAATGCGTGGCGCCGGGCCCCATCAGCACTACCTTTGCATCGGGCCGGTGATGGCGGAGCACCTCAATAGCCGAAAGGTCGGTGGTGATCGAGAGGTTGACCGTCCAAATCAGATAAACGTCAGAATCATCGGAAGCAAAAAAAGCATCAAACTCAGCGGGAGTAGTCTTGTGATATACAAAGTCGCGATACACCACCGTATCGGCCGGATTTTGCTCCAGCACGGCTGCAGCAGTGAGTTCATATATATTAGGCGCAAGGTAGACCACACGGGTGCATCCGGCAGTACGTTCAGCCGGTTGCTTGTGGTCGAAGCATGGCGGGACTATGAAAGTAAGCTTCATCGGCATAAATTCTTATACTTATTTAACGCAGCAACAGGGGGCTATATTGCTCACAAAGCAGAATACATCGGTAAAATATCTCTGCCACTCAATATTGGGGCAATTGTTTACGTTAAATAATCAGAGCCGGGCTTTCCTGGCAGTAAAACGCCGATATTTCCATAAGCCGGCTGTCGACAGCCAATTATGAGCACAGCCTCCACAAACCCGATTATCACCATAGTTGTGCCGGTTTACAATGCCGAAGCATATCTGCGTGAGTGCCTGCAATCCATTGCAGCACAAACTTTCGGCAATTTCCGCGTGCTCATTATCGATGATGCATCCACCGATAGCTCCTGCAAAATAGCCGAAGAATTCTGCTTTTGCGATGCGCGATTTGAATTGCTGACCATAGAACATGGCGGTGTGTCGAAAGCGCGCAATACCGGCATAGCTCACACCGCTACTAAATACATCAGTTTTGTCGACGCCGACGATATGCTCCATCCGCAAATGTTGGAGATGCTCCTCCAGACAGCTACAGACCTGGATGCGCAGGCTGTAATCTGCGGGATGGTCCGTGGTGAACGGTGCCCGTTTAAGTCACTTCCGGATAAGCAGGAGGAGTATGCTGTAAAAGACATTGCAGGCAAAGCTACGATATACACCTATCAGGAGGCGATGCGCGCAGCGCTCTACCAGTCGGTCATCCTAAACTCTCCCTGTGGTCTGTTGCTTGATACGTCACTACTCACGCCTGAGGCCTTATTCCGCGAAGGCACACGTTTTGAGGACCTCGATGCCTTTTACCGCTACCTTGAAGGGGCTTGGCGCATCGCTGTGATTCCACAAAAGCTCTATTTTTACCGCACCAACCCGCAAAGTTTTATGAACCGATGGAGCACAGAGCGACTTGATGTGCTCGATGTTGTGGATCGAATGACCAATTGGATGCATCAGCGCTACCCGGAGCTTGACGCTGCTGTCGCTGACCGCAGTTTCAGCGCTCACTTCAACACCTTACTTCTGCTTTATCGCCACCGCATCGATAACTCTAATGCTGAAAAGCGTTGCATCGGAGTAATCCAAAATCTGCGCCGGGCTGAACTGACCAATCCCGACGTTCGTCTGAAAAACAAAGCAGGCGCCCTCCTCTCCTATCCTGGTTCACCGGTTCTGCGCATCGCCTCGCGCTTCTACTTCCTCTGACTACACTTCGTATCGATATAAACATAAAAAGGCGCTCATCACGAGCGCCTTTTTATTGGTTTCCAATAGGTACAATTTCTAAGGTAAAAAAGATTGTTTTAGGTTTGCGATACAAAGGTCGACTTTTTATCCACAGCCACAAAATTTTTTAATATGTTCTGCGACATACTTTTAAAACCATCCAACTGCCAAAATCGCCAAAATTTCGCTTTATCTTTCAATATATCAATCGTTTAAGTCGATTAATAAATTTTATTCAGCAATTGTTAAATATAGTTAAATCAAGCGGTTTGTCTGTAAAATTTCTACTAAACTCGCTTTTTTCTACAATTTTTCAATCAGACTATTCTTGGATGACGACGAGAAATCTGCGCCTTATTTCACATATTTTTACTCTTTAAAAGTATGCAGACTGAAAGTCTCGCCATCGAAAACTCCATAGGAAAAGTGGTAAATCCAATCGCCAAGGATGATTACCCGCGTGCCTTCGGGAGATATGGGAAGGTCAAGCAAAATGTGCCGATGACCGTACACGAAATAATCAATCGTCGGGTCGACATCACGCAGATATTCCTTGCTGAACACAACAAGCGGTTCGTTTTCCTCACCTTCAAAAGCCGGCACATCGTCGGGCGAATATCCACGCGAAGATTTCGACCAGCCGTGAGCGAAGGCAATTGTCCACCGGGGATGGATTGCCGCATAAAGTTTCTGGCAGAATTTACTGCGAAACATTGCGCGAAGGAAGCGGAATGTTGGTTTAAGTTTCCCCACACCGTCGCCGTGCGTAAGGAAAAAACGTTTACCTATAATATCACGCACCACATACCCGTCAACGACTTCCACGCCTATTTCATTGCGCAGATAATCAAACAGCCATATATCGTGATTACCTATAAACCAGTGTATCTTCACTCCGCTGTCGGCCATCCGGGCAAGTGCGCCGAAAAACCTGATAAAACCACGGGGAGCGACATTGCGATACTCATACCAGTAATCGAGCACATCGCCGAGCATATAGAGTTCGTCGGCATCCCCGGCAATGGAGTCGAGAAAGCGCACTACTCGCTTTTCCCACTCCAGTGGATCGGGAAAATAGGTAGCACCAAGGTGCATATCCGATATGAAATAAATGCGCGGCATACTGGTGAATCAGCAGAAGTAAATCGGGCGAAGTGAATC
>SFNC01000106.1 GCA_004554255.1 Bacteroidales bacterium | reverse complement strand
AAGTGGAAAGATAAACATCTTGCCGGCGCTCTGAACCTCTCGGGTTTCACCGCTTTGCGCTCTGTTGACGTATCACGCAACAAACTTACCTCTGTAACCACCGCCAACGACCCCGCTCTTACCACTGTAAATGTTTCGCGTAACCAGCTTACCACCGTTGACGTTACCAACTGCCCCCGGCTTACCGATGTTTCGGTGAACAACAACCGTCTTACCGAAATAACCCTGGAGAATGTTCCTGTACTTAAGAGCCTCAACCTGTCCAACAACTACTTTGTGGCCCTTGACCTCAGTGGCTCGCCCACACTGCAGACTCTGAACTGCCAGGGCAACCGTCTGGAGCAGCTTGTAGTGGACAACTGCACCGCTCTTAAGAACCTCTATGCCGGTTATAACAAGCTTACCGGAATGACTTTCGTAGGCGTTGAGAACCTTGCAAACCTCAATGTGGACGATAACAATATCAGCAACATGATTGTAAGCGGTCTGCCCGCACTGTCCACCTTTGTCTGCACCGACAATAACATGAAGACCCTCGGTGTCCGCGACTGCCCCGTTCTCCTTGACCTCGTTTGCTCCTACAACGACCTTACCGAGCTGTCGGTTACCGAATGCCCCCGTCTGGTATTTGTAGACTGCTCTTACAACGACCTTACCACGCTTGACCTCAGCAACCAGACTTTCCTGGAGCGTCTGCTTTGCGACAACAACGAGCTTACCACTCTTGATGTATCATTCGACCAGGCACTTACCTACATCAACTGCCGTTACAATCAGATTATCGACCTCCGCACAATGGCTTGCCCCAATCTGCACATGATTGCCTGCCGGTGGAACTACTGATAATCCGGTACGATTCATAAAACACTAATAAATTAGGCAGCATACCTTTTGAATAATTGATAACAACGCACAGCCCGCAGGCGGAGAACCACCTGCGGGCTGTGTCATGTCCGGATACGGGATTATTTGTTGAGGAGTTGCTTGAGGAAATTGGAATCTGTCTGCTCGGGAGTGACGGGGACGAGCGATATGTAGCCTTGCCCGATCCAGTATTCGTCGGTGTCGGTGGCTTCGGGTTCTTCGTTTATGAAGCGTCCGCAGAGCCAGTAGAAGGGCAGCCCCATGGGGTCGGTGTATCTGGCAAATTCCTCGCTCCAGTGCCCGCGCGCGGCGCGGCAAGCGCGAATGCCCAACGGCTCTACCCGTGCGGGGATATTCACGTTTAGGGCGGTGTAGTTGGGGAGTCCGTCTTTAAGCACATCGGCGATAATTTGGCGGACAAAGGGCGCTGAGAGGTCGAAATCGGCCTTTACGGAGTGATGGCACAGGGAGAATCCTACGCTTGCTATGCCGTTCATACATCCCTCAAGAACCGCGCCCATGGTGCCCGAATAGGTAATGGCATTGCCGGTGTTGCTGCCGTGGTTTATGCCGGAGAGTATGAGCGTGGGCCTGCGCGGAACTATGGCGTTGAGCGCCAGCTTCACGCAGTCTACCGGCGTACCCGAGACGGTGAACATCCGTGCGCCGGAGTAGTCCGGGACTTCGTGTATGCGCAGGGCGCGGGAAACAGAGATTGCCGACGACATGCCGGACTGCGGCTCGCGCGGAGCAACGCCTATCACATCGCCGAATTCGGAGGCTATTTTTACAAGTTTATGCAGACCCGGAGCCTCTATCGAGTCATCATTAGTAATTAATATCAAAGGTTTCATAGATAACCGCAAAGTTACGCAAAAATCTTGATATTCCCACGTCTACGGAATAAAAAGTAAGAACCGAAACGAGCAAAACGCAAACTGCGATACACCATCCGAATGTATTCATCCGGACCCGGACGGTTTTATATAGCGTAAACCTTTGTGTACTAATTTGTTGGTGAACTGTTTTGTGGAAGGCAAAATGGAATTTGTGGGTTGGGTCTCCGCGGCAGGATGCCGCGCATCCGGTGTTTCGGTTGATAAAAAAGTCCGTGTGCGGGGGCACACGGACTTGGTTGAGGAGTGTAGGGGGGGGATATTATCCTTTAGATGTGATTCTTCGGAAGTTATCCTTTGATAGCGGCGATGCCGGGGAGGACTTTACCCTCAATGGCTTCGAGCAGTGCGCCGCCACCGGTAGATACGTAAGAAACTTTGTCGGCGAGGCCGAATTTGTTTACGCAAGCAACGGAGTCGCCGCCGCCAACGAGTGAGAATGCGCCGTTAGCGGTTGCTTCTACGATGGCATCGGCGATAGCACGGCTACCGGCGGTGAAGTTGTCGAATTCAAATACGCCTGCGGGACCATTCCAGAGGATGGTCTTGCTGCCGCGGATGGTGTCGGCGAAGAGTTTGCGTGTCTCGGGACCTGCGTCGAGGCCTTCCCAGCCTTCGGGAATGTCCATAACAGAGCATACCTTGGTGTTGGCGTCGTTGCTGAAATCGTCGGCTGCTACGCAGTCGGTGCCGAGAACGAGGTTAACGCCTTTTTCCTGAGCCTTGCGCATGATGTCGAGGGCGAGGTCGAGTTTGTCTGTTTCGCAGATAGAGTTGCCGACGTTTCCGCCTTTGGCTTTTGCAAATGTGTAAGTCATACCACCGCAGAGGATAAGGTTGTCCACCTTGTCCATGAGGTTTTCGATGATTCCGATTTTGGTAGATACTTTGGAACCACCCATGATTGCGGTGAAGGGGCGTTTGATGTTGCTGAGGATGTTGTCAACGGCAGTAACTTCTTTTTCCATGAGGTATCCGAGCATCTTGTTGTCGGCGTCGAAATAGTCGGCAACAACAGCTGTGGAGGCGTGTTTGCGGTGAGCGGTACCGAAGGCGTCGTTAACGTAAACGTCGGCGTAAGAAGCGAGTTTCTTTGCGAATTCTTTCTGCTTTTCTTTCATTTCTTTTTTAGCGGCCTCGTAAGCGGGGTCAGCTTTGTCGATGCCCACGGGTTTGCCTTCCTCTTCGGGGTGGAAGCGGAGGTTTTCAAGCAGAAGAACCTGTCCGGGTTTCAGAGCGGCTGCAGCTTCTGAAGCGTCGGCGGCGTCGGGAGCGAATTCCACGTCTGTGCCGAGGGCTTTAGCGACTGCGGGGACGATCTGTTTCAGGGACATTTTGGGGTTGATCTTTCCTTTGGGCTTGCCCATGTGCGACATGATGATGAGGCTGCCGTCATCGGCGAGGATTTTTTTGAGGGTGGGGAGCGCACCACGGATGCGGGTATCGTCAGTGATGTTACCGTTTTCATCCAGGGGCACATTGAAGTCCACGCGAACAATAGCTTTTTTGTTCTTGAAATTGTAGTTGTCGATTGTCATAATATAGTGTTTTATAGGAGTTTGTATTCCGTTGTGGCGGCGAAAGATAAATGCCGCGGTTGTCGTTTTGCCGATAAAAGGACAGGGCGTAACAACTTCGTATGCAAAATTACGGAATTATTTCCATATTCTTGTAATTTCAAGTAAAAATTGTGTTAACGGGCGCTAATATCTCGCGCGGAGGGAGTTTGGCTCGCGTGGAGGGAATTTTTTATCTCGCGCAGAGTACGCCGAGGTCGCGGAGGGAGTTCTGTGGGGCTCGCGCGGATGTTTTTTTATATCTCGCGCAGAGTACGCCGAGCTCGCGGAGGAGTTCTGTAGAACTCTCGCAGAGGAGTGATTTGGAGAGGGGTAGAGGTCGCGGAGGGAGTTCTGTGGAACTCTCGCAGAGGAGTGATTTGGAGAGGAGTGATTTGGAGAGGGGTGGAGAGAGCGGAGGGAGTTTTCGTCAAGATGATAGATTATAATACGGTTTAAGGCAGAGGACCTCACATTAGCGACAAGAGAAATAACAGAGTCGAGCAGGTTTGCCGACACCTCCTCATGCCTGATGACATCGCCGGGCACAATCCTTGCGCCGGAAGCGGCCCCGGCGACACCCGGAACCGGCATGTATCTGCGCGCCACAAAGTGCGTGCCGTCTGTATTTGCGCATCAGAAGAAGTATGCGGCTCGGATGGTCCACTGCCTGGAGCGGGCTGAGAAGTTGTCAAGCAGCTTGGTCTTGAGCACATAGGTCATACCCCAAGTGTACTGTGCGGTAACCTGCCATTTTTTGAACAGTTCGAGACCTCCGCCGCATGTAATGCCGAGGTCGCCGCCCGAATAGTCTATGGCGTCGCAGTTGCCATGAGCCACCTGAATGCTGAATTCGGGGCCGCCGAAAATCAGAGGTGCGATTTTGTCCTCGAGGCCGTTCATGCGGGTCCATTTGAAGCGCAGGTGCAGAGGTATGGTGATGTTGTGAATATAAAGCTGCTCGTTGCCATAGCCCTCGCTGGCCCAGATTTTGTGTGCGCCGAGGTCTACTTTTGCTCCCATCTGATTGTACATGAGGCCGAGGTCCAGACCGAAACCGATGCCGGGGAACATCATTTCGCCGTTAATACCGGCGGTGTATCCGATGGTTTTGTCCACTGATACGAGGTTCTGCTTGAATACCAGGGAGTTAATAGTGGGGCCGGCTGTTGCGCTCCAGCGGAACTGGGCGTGTGCTCCAGCGGCACAGAAAAGTGAAATTACGGCCACAACTATAATAGCGATATTTTTCTTCATAATCTTAGTTTTTGAGGATTGAAACCAATTCGGCGGGAGTAACAGATTTCTGTTCGCCCGAGTTCATATCTTTAAGGGTAACTGTCCCCTGTTCCATTTCGGATTCGCCGATAATGGCGACAAACGGCACAGACTGTGAGTCGGCATAAGTCATCTGTTTTTTCATTTTGGCGGGGTCGGGATAAATTTCCGCGGCGATGCCGGCGTTTCTGAGCTGTTTAATAATCGATAGTGAAGCCGCGGCCTCATTTTCACCGAGGTTGGCGAACATGACTGTAGTGGAGCAGCGGGTGCTGTCGGGGTAGAGGTCCAGCGCGTTGAGGACATCGTAGATACGGTCGGCACCGAAGCTTATGCCTACGCCGCTGACGCCCGGCATTCCGAAAACGCCGGTGAGGTTGTCGTATCGTCCGCCACCGGTAATGGAGCCTATCTGTACGTCCTTGGCCTTGACTTCAATGATGCATCCGGTATAGTAGTTGAGGCCACGGGCGAGGCTTACGTCCAGATCAAGTTCGGCACGCAGACCGAGTTTTGCGGTCTGTGCGCAGACAAACTCCAGTTCCTTTACACCGAGGAGTCCTGTCTCGGAAGTCTTGAGCAGTTCGGCAAGCTGAGCAAGGCGCCGGTCCACCGTTCCGGAGATGGCGAGAATGGGTGCGAGTGCGGCGATAGCCTGTTGCGAAAGTCCGCGCTCGGCGAGTTCGGCATTCACGGCGTCCATGCCAATTTTGTCAAGTTTGTCAATGGCAACGGTAATGTCAACGATTTTGTTGGGTTCGCCTATAAGCTCGGCGATACCGGCGAGAATCTTACGGTTGTTAAGCTTTATGGCGACATTAACACCGAGTCGTGCGAAAACCTCGTCAATCATCTGCAGGAGTTCCACCTCGTTCAGGAGCGAATCTGACGCAATGACGTCTGCGTCGCACTGGTAAAACTCGCGGTATCGGCCTTTCTGAGGGCGGTCGGCTCGCCAAACGGGCTGAATCTGATACCGCTTGAATGGGAATTGAATCTCAGCTCTGTGCTGAACGACGAATCTGGCGAATGGCACCGTTAGGTCGTACCGCAAACCTTTTTCGGCAACTTTAGACGTGAGCTTTGCCGGACCTTCCTGCATGATGTCCAGCCCCTCGAGGCCGCGCAGCCAATCTCCGGAATTCAGAATCTTGAATAGCAGTTTGTCGCCTTCCTCGCCGTATTTGCCCATGAGAGTGGAGAGATTCTCCATAGCTGGAGTTTCGATAGGGCGATATCCGAAAAGATTGAAAACGTTTCGTATGGTATCGAAAATATAATTGCGTCGCGCCATCTCCAGAGGAGTAAAGTCGCGTGTGCCTTTAGGGATTGACGGTTTTTGTGCCATTATAATATATTGCTTAATATTTCAACTTGCAAAGGTATGAAATTACACGGACATTTACCATAGTGTTTAGGCTAAAAAAACAAAAAACGCATGAATAATGCGGAAAATACAGTCATAGAAAAAAAAAGAGTTGGCTGTCTATGAAAAAATTATTAATTTTGGGGTCTCAAATATAGGACTCCCACCGGTGGGAGGTGTTGAAACATGACTACTGACCATAACATCAAACAATATCCTGACGAGTTCTCTGATATTGCACCATATAATGAGGGCAATTATCATGAGAAGCTTGTCGCGCTGACAAAAGAACCGGGCTTTGAGCATGCGGTGCGATTCATAATGCCGCATGTAGACTATGCCGAATTCTGCAAGGAGCTGATTGAAGTGAAAAGCCAGGAGGATTTCCAACGCCGTATCATGGGCAATTTCCTGGCATATCTTGAAAGAGTAGGCACATCGGGAATCACATACGATGGGCTTGAGAATATAGACCGCACCAAGAGCTATACATACATATCGAATCACCGTGATATTGTGCTTGATGCCGCGTTGCTGAATCTGGTGTTTCTGCGTAACAGCCTGCCGGTGACGCAGATAGCAATAGGCAGCAACCTGCTGAT
>SFNC01000001.1 GCA_004554255.1 Bacteroidales bacterium | reverse complement strand
TCAGTCACATAGCCCGCTATGCTCCTTCACCTGCAAGACTAAATCTGACCGAAATCTGCGACCCCTGCGTTAACAAATATTGGGGAACGGGGTCTAAACTTTAATGTTTAAGAAAGTTACCAAATATGCGGCGATGGCACTTGTCGCCATCGCCGCAATATCATGCGCCAAGAGCCCCGGGCAACTGCTTTCCGGGGCATGGGAAGGCGCCACTGCCGACTCGGGAGACAGGGACGTGCTGTCGTTTACGTTCTCGGAGCCTGACAGTGTTGTGGAAATACATATAGATTATTACAGCGGCGGCAAAAAAGGCGGCGACCTTACCGCGCGCGGCCGGTGGTCGGTTATGGGCGACAGCCTGCGGATAAGCCTGGACACGGCCAACACACATTTTAACCTCGCGCCTGAGGTGGAGGCACTCTACACAGGAGACAGCGTATATCTGCTGCAGGCCCATAAAAAGTTGTTTATTAACGACTTGTGTGCCGCTCCGCAGGTGTCTCCGCTGACCGATTTAAGCGATTCGGCTTTCACCTTCAGCTACGACGAGCACAAGGTTGTGATGCGTAGAAAATAATCTGTTGCTACTCTCGCAGATTTGTTGTATCTTTGCAGAGTAATATCTGCAAGAAACAAATGCGCGACTTCATAAAAGTACTGAGGCGTTTTGTCCCGCCTTATAAGAAATCCCTGGCCCTGAGTATAATCTTCAATATACTCACGGCCTTTCTTACACTCTTTTCGTTTGCTCTGATAATCCCTATCCTCCAGATGCTCTTCAAGGTGGATACCACCCATTATGTGTATATGAGCATGGACGGCGGCGCGAGCGTAAAAGAGGCATGCGTAAATAATTTTTACTACTATATCCAGACCCTGATAGAAACGCAGGGGGCGGTGCTCACGCTGGCCATCCTGGCCGCCGCGCTGATTGTGATGACGGCGCTGAAGACCGGAACGGCCTATCTGGCATCGTATTATATAATCCCGCTGCGCGCCGGCGTGGTGCGCGACATCCGCAATCACATCTACAACAAGATAACGTCCCTGCCCATCGGCTACTTCACCGGCGAGCGTAAGGGCGATGTTATGGCGCGCATGACCGGCGACGTGGCCGAGGTGGAGAACTCCATAATGGCATCGCTGGACATGATGTTCAAGAATCCGGTGATGATTCTGGTGTGTCTGTTCATGATGATAATGGTGTCCTGGCAGCTGACAATCTTTGTGCTGATACTGCTGCCGGTGGCCGGACTTATCATGGGCCGCGTGGGTAAACGCCTGAAGCGCAAGAGCCTGGAGACGCAGAACCAGTGGGGCGTGCTGATGTCCACAATCGAGGAGACACTCGGCGGCCTGCGCATCATCAAGGCGTTTAACGCCGAACACAAGATGCGTAACCGGTTCCATGACGAGAACCAGGAGTTTTACCGTCTCAGCAAGACCGTGGCGCGACGTCAGGCCCTGGCCCATCCCATGAGCGAGTTCCTCGGCACCATAGCCATAGCGATAGTGCTGTGGTTCGGCGGCTGGCTGATTCTTGGCGGCCGCAGCAGTCTGGATGCCGCGGAGTTCATTTATTACATGGTTATATTCTACAGCATCATCAATCCGGCCAAGGACCTCAGCAAAGCGGCCTACTCGGTGCAGAAGGGCCTCGCGTCCATGGAGCGTATCGACCATGTGCTGAATGCCGCCAACCCCATTAAAGACCCCGAAAATCCACAGCCCATCGCCTTCCGCAGCGGTGCGATAGAATACCGTAATGTGTCCTTCAGCTACGGCGAGAACAAGGTGATAGACGATGTCAGCCTCACCATCCCGGCCGGAGCGACAGTGGCGCTTGTGGGTCAGTCCGGCTCTGGAAAATCCACTCTTGCCGACCTGCTGCCCCGATTCTACGATGTGGACAGCGGCGCCGTGACCATTGACGGCAAGGACATCCGCGACGTACGCGTCCATGACCTGCGCGCGCTCATGGGAAATGTTAATCAGGAGGCCATACTGTTTAATGACTCCTTCTACAACAACATTACCTTCGGCGTGGAGAACGCCACCATGGAGCAGGTGCAGGAAGCAGCCCGCATAGCCAATGCCCACGAATTTATAATGCAGACCGAGGACGGCTACAACACCGTTGTTGGCGACCGCGGATGCCGCCTCTCCGGCGGTCAGCGCCAGCGAATATCCATAGCCCGCGCCATATTGAAGAACCCGCCGGTGCTGATTCTTGACGAGGCTACATCGGCGCTTGACTCCGAGAGCGAACACCTGGTGCAGGAGGCGCTGGAGCGGCTTATGAAAAACCGCACCACGCTGGTTATCGCACACCGCCTGAGCACCATCGCCGGGGCGGACATGATATGCGTGATGCACGAAGGAAAAATCGTGGAACGTGGCACACACAAGGCTTTGCTGGAGCTGAACGGATTCTACAAACGCCTCGTGGACATGCAGAAGTTTTAATCGCAAACAATAAAAAACGACTATACAATGCGCAATAAGGAAGACCTTTCCGGAGTAACCCTGTTAGGGAATACCGGAGTGAAATATCCCACCGAATACAGTCCTGACATTCTCGAGACTTTCCCCAACAAGCATCCCGAGAACGAGTATCTGGTAACATTTGACTGTCCCGAGTTTACCTCGCTGTGCCCCAAGACCGGACAGCCGGATTTCGCACGCATAGTGATACGCTACATCCCGCGCATCAACATGGTGGAGAGCAAGAGCCTGAAACTGTACCTTTTCAGCTTCCGCAACCACGGCGATTTCCACGAGGATTGCGTGAATATAATCATGAATGACCTATGGAACCTCATGGACCCCAAGTACATAGAGGTTTACGGTATATTCACTCCCCGCGGCGGAATAAGCATCTGGCCGTTTGCAAACCGCGGCGATGCCGACCATCAGGAACTGGCCTCGCGTCGCCTCATGGACCAGATGTCCGTGATACATGATTAATTCTCCAGTAAGCACATTTCATAAACCAATCCGGCACTCAATAAAACAATGAAAAAGAATTCGCTCATAATCTTATCCGGAGGCATGGACTCCGTAACAATGCTGCACGAGTACGCTACCTCCATAGAAATAGCCGTGACATTCAATTACGGCTCAAACCACAACATGCGTGAGATTGAGTGTGCAAAAAAGCATTGCGAGCAGCTTGGCATAGAGCATATCATCATAGACCTTTCGTTTATAGGAGATTACTTCCACAGCAGTCTGCTTGAGGGAGCCGAGGCTGTCCCGGAGGGCGAATACGATTTCGACAACATGAAGTCCACGGTAGTGCCCTTCCGCAACGGCATCATGCTCGCTGCCGCCGCCGGCCTTGCCGAAAGCCGCGGCCTCACGCGCGTGATGATTGCCAACCATTGCGGCGACCACGCCATCTACCCCGACTGCCGCGCCTCCTTCATCAAGGCCATGAGCCGCGCCATCAGCGAGGGTACATACGACAATATAATGCTGTATGCGCCCTACACGCACCTCACCAAGGGCCAGATTGCCTCGCGCGGAAAATGCCTGGATATTGATTATGCCACAACATATTCCTGCTACAAGGGTGGGGAATACCACTGCGGCGTGTGCGGTACCTGCCGCGAACGCCGTCAGGCTTTCGCCGAGGCCGGAATAGATGACCCTACCGTTTACCAGGAAGACTGATGCTTCTATGCGTTGCATGATGCTGATAATAAACCCGATATCCGGAAACGGAGACAAACGTGGCATGGCCGAGCGCATTGCCGCCACGCTTGGCGCGCAGGGTATCAAGGTTGACATCGCTTACACCGAGCGCCCCGGACATGCCACTGAGCTGGCGGCAAAGGGCGCGGCCGAGGGCTACGACGCTGTTATTGCGTGTGGCGGCGACGGCACGGTGAACGAGGTGGCTAAATCATTGTGCGACACCGGTGTGCCTCTTGCCATAATCCCCGCAGGGTCGGGCAACGGTCTGGCCAGACACATCGCCTTGCCCATGGATTTAAAGGGAGCAATGGATGTCATCGTGCACGGGCATACGGACGATTGCGACTACGGCACCGTTAACGGACGGCACTTTTTCTGCACTTTCGGAATAGGATTCGACGCCGCGGTATCGGACCGTTTCGCGGCATCGCCGTCGCGCGGGCTCTCCACATACGTGCGCAGTGCCATAACCGAACTGCGCAGTTACCGCCCCCGGCATTACCGGATGACAGTAGACGGCAAAACCTTTGAGACAGACGCATTTATAGTCACCGGCGCCAATG
The DNA here is from genome assembly GCA_004554255.1 of Bacteroidales bacterium. GTDB lineage: Bacteria > Bacteroidota > Bacteroidia > Bacteroidales > Muribaculaceae > CAG-873. The sequence goes on along the minus strand of SFNC01000001.1, from coordinate 57,503 downwards.
CGTCGCAGTACGGCAACAACGCTTACATCTCGCCGCGATCCTCCATCCGCGACGGCCTTATTGACATTGTCATTGTCAGGTCGCTGCCTTTGTACGCCATGGCGGGATTCGGAATAGACATGATGGCCGGGACATTGCCCGATAACCGCCGCATACAGGTGATAAGCTGTCGCGAGGCTGTGATAGAACGCGGTGTTGACGGCCCCGGACATGTGGACGGCGAGCCGGCTCGCCTGGGCGCGACCCTGAATGTGAAATGCCATCCCGGCGGACTCAGAATTTACACACCCGCCGACAAGCCTGCCTTTGTGCCTGTTGTTACTCCGCTGTCGTCAATGTTTGAGGGCATCGGGTACTCTTTCAAAAACTTATTCTCCGGAAAATAACTATGGAAACTCCCTCCTTCGTGCATCTGCACGTCCACACCCAATATTCGCTTCTTGACGGCCAGGCGTCCATCAACAGCTTGGTTGATAAGGCTATGGCCGACGGAATGCCCGGAATTGCCGTTACAGATCACGGCAATATGTACGGCATCAAGGAATTTTTCAATTATGTTAACAAGAAAAATTCAAAACTTGAGCCCGAAAAGCGGTTCAAACCCATTTTTGGCTGCGAGGTCTACGTCGCGGCACAGGACTTGCACGAGCATATTGACAAACGCGATACGGGCCGTCACCTTATTATACTGGCAAAAAACCGCACGGGTTACAAAAACCTGATAAAGATTGTGTCAAAAGCATGGACCGAAGGCTTTTACATGCACCCGCGAACGGACAAGCAGGAAATTGCCAAGCATTGCGAAGGGCTGATTATCTGCTCGGCGTGTCTTGGCGGCGAGCTGCCGAAACTGCTAACTGCCGGAGATATCGAGGGCGCGGAACGCTGTGTAAAGTGGTGGAAAGACCTGATGGGCGACGACTATTATATTGAGCTTCAGCGCCATAAGGCCACTGTCGCGCGCGCCAATCATGAGGCGTACGAGCTGCAGATGAAAATAGAGCCGGAGCTGATTCGCCTGGCGCGCAAGTACGATGTAAAGCTTGTCGCCACCAACGACGTCCACTTTACAAACGAGGACGACGCCGAGGCACACGACCGCCTTATATGCCTGTCTACCAACAAGTTCCTCAGCGACCCGGACCGCATGCTCTATTCCAAGCAGGAGTGGATGAAGACCACCGACGAAATGCGCACTCTTTTCGCCGACATCCCCGAGGCGCTGGACAACACTCTCGATGTGCTCAACAAAATCGAGATTTACGACATTGACCATTCTCCGATCATGCCCTTCTACGAGATTCCGGCGGAATTCGGTACCGAGGAGGAATATCGCGCACGTCTTACCGAAAAAGACCTGTTTGACGAATTTACCCGCGATGAAAACGGCAATGTGGTGCTGTCGCAGGAGGAGGCCGAGAAGAAAATCATGAAGTTAGGCGGATACGACAAGCTGTACCGCATCAAGTTCGAGGCCGATTATCTTGCGAAACTCGCTTACGAAGGCGCGGAAAGACGTTATGGAACGCCCCTTACGCCGGAGCTTACCGAGCGCATAAAATTCGAGCTGCACATAATGAAGACCATGGGTTTCCCGGGTTACTTCCTTATTGTGCAGGACTTTATAAACCACTCGCGCGAGGTTCTTGGTGTGAGCATCGGCCCGGGTCGTGGCTCGGCTGCCGGCTCGTGCGTGGCTTACTGCCTGGGTATCACTCAGATAGACCCCATCAAGTACGACTTGCTGTTCGAGCGTTTCCTTAACCCCGACCGTATCTCGCTCCCTGATATTGACGTGGACTTCGATGATGACGGCCGCGCTATCGTATTGCGCTATGTGACAGAGAAATACGGAGCCGAAAAGGTGGCGCACATCATCACTTACGGCACCATGGCGGCAAAGTCGGCCATCAAGGATGTGGCGCGCGTGGAACAGCTGCCGTTGGCCGAGAGCAACCGCCTCACTAAACTCATCCCGGCGCACATGCCCGAGGTAAACGGTAAGGAGCTAAAGCCCACGCTGAAAAACTGTTACGAGTATGTGGAGGACTTCAAGCGCGAGTTGCAGTCTCCCGACCCACTGATGCAGGAGACCCTGAAATACGCCAAGGCACTGGAGGGAAATGTGCGCAACACCGGCGTGCACGCGTGCGGTGTGATAATCTGCCGCGATGACATTACCGACTGGGTGCCGGTGTCTACTGCTACGGACAAGGAAGAGGGCAAACTGCTTGTAACACAGTATGAAGGCCGCGTAATTGAGGAAACGGGGCTTATCAAGATGGACTTCTTAGGCCTTAAGACGCTCTCTATCCTCAAGGAGGCCGTGGAGAATATCCGCCAGACAACAGGCCATGAGATTGACCTGGAGAAGATTCCTATCGACGACGAAAAGACATACAGACTGTATTGCGAGGGCCGCACCATCGGCACCTTCCAGTTTGAGTCGGCGGGCATGCAGAAGTATCTGCGCGAGCTCAAGCCGTCCACTTTCGAGGACCTCATAGCCATGAACGCGCTGTACCGCCCGGGCCCGATGGACTATATCCCGGAGTTCATCAAGCGTAAACACGGTGAGAGCCCGATTGTCTATGACATCCCCGAGATGGAGAAGTACCTCAAGGATACTTACGGCGTAACGGTGTATCAGGAGCAGGTCATGCTTCTGTCCCGTCTATTGGCGAATTTCACCCGTGGCGAGAGCGATACGCTGCGTAAGGCCATGGGTAAGAAGCTGATAGACAAGATGAACCACCTGAAGGGAAAATTCCTGGAGGGCGGTCAGGCAAACGGCCACGACCCGAAAGTCCTGGAGAAAATATGGGGCGACTGGGAGAAATTCGCCTCGTACGCGTTCAATAAATCGCACGCCACATGCTACAGCTGGGTGGCCTTCCAGACGGCTTATCTCAAAGCCAATTATCCGTCGGAATACATGGCGGCGGTGTTGTCGCGCAACATCACCGACCTGGGCAAACTAACCGTATTTATGGACGAGTGCCGTGCCATGAAGATACAGGTACTCGGCCCGGATATAAACGAGTCATTCCGCTCATTCTCAGTAAATAAGAAGGGCGATATACGCTTCGGACTCGGTGCCATAAAGGGCGTAGGAGGCAATGTGGTGGAAGCAATCGTGAATGCGCGCGGCGACAAACCGTTCAAGGACATCTTTGACTTTGTGGAGCGAATCCCGCAGGGCTCGGTGAACCGCCGTACGCTGGAGGGTCTTGCAATGGCGGGCGCCTTTGACTCTTTCGAGGATATAAAACGCGAGGATTTCTTCCTGGAAAACAATACCGGACAGCCATTCTCTGAGGTATTGCTGAATTATGCAACCAATTTCCACAAGCATGCCGACGACAGCATGGGCTCGCTTTTCGGCGAGGAATTCGGAGCCGAGTTCAACGCCGAGGCACGTCCGCGCATCAAGCATGCCGAGAGCTGGCCTACAATTGAAAGACTTGGCCGCGAGAGGGACCTGGTGGGCATGTACCTGTCGGCGCATCCTCTTGACCCATATTACATGGAGCTGAATTACGGCTGCCGGACTAACATCGCCGGCATCAAGGACATAGAGCCGGCCGAGGACCTTGAGGTGACTTTCGGCGGAATGATAGCGTCCTTCGAGCGCCGTCCCACCAAGCGCGGCGGCACCTTCGGAATCGTCAAGATTGAGGATGAGTCCGGGTCTACGGAGCTGCGCCTTTTCGGTGACGATGTGTTCAAGCTCGGACAATATTGCGTGCCCACTACTCCGGTGCTGGTAACGTGCCGCTTCCGCAGGCGTTTCCGCGACAGCGACCTCAGTTTCGACGTCGTGAACATACAGTTGCTCAGCAATGTAAAGGGCAAGCTCATAAAGGGCGTGACGCTTGACGTAACCCCCGAGAATATGAACGACATACTCCTTGGCATCCTCTCCGAACAGCTGGAAAAATACACCAAAAAGGTTGCGCAGGCAGAGGACGGCATGGCCGACTCGCTGGGTATGCTGTCCTTCAGGATTTACGACCCCGCCATCTCGCGATCGGTGACGATGACATCGGGCAAGCGCATCCCAATCAACAGGCAACTTGTTGATTCCCTGCGCGATATGGATATAAATTTCACAGTACAAACAGTATAAATCAAAAATACAGGCAATGGCAAAAACGGTTTGCCTTGCCATTTAAAACACTTAGTTAACATCATGCAATTCACAGACCAAAACATCGCAGAAATTATCGCATCGGGAAAGCCCGTTGTTGTTGACTTTTGGGCAACATGGTGTGGCCCCTGCCGCGCTATGGCACCCATCGTAGATGCCCTCGCTGCCGAATATGAAGGCCGCGTGGTTATCGGAAAATACAATTGTGACGACGAGTCCGACTTCGCCTCCGACAACCGCATAATGGCACTCCCCACCATCCTCTTCTTCAAGAACGGAGAGAAGACCGCCATCCGCCTTACCGGCTCGCAGACCGAGGACACCCTCAGAGAGAAAATCGAGGAGCTGATAGCCCTCTGAGCATCATCCGTATAACAGTCATGTTTCGGCCGCACATCTGCCATGTGTGGCCGAAACTGTGTGAAACGGCCCGGGAATGTTGTAATATAAGTTAAATTAACACACATAACTGTGTGGATGTCACGGATTTTTCGTACCTTTGCACGTTTATTAGCGAAAAATAGAAAAATCACTATTACTTTTCAGATATTTTTATGAATCCAATCAAAAAAACCATCACCCTTGCCGACGGCCGAGAGATTACTCTGGAAACCGGCAAACTCGCCAAGCAGGCTGATGGAGCGGTAGAGTTGCGAATGGGAAATACGATGCTCCTCGCAACTGTTGTTTCGGCTAAAGAAGCCGGCGAGGGCGTCGATTTCATGCCCCTCCAAGTTGAATACAAAGAGAAATTTTCCGCTGCCGGACGTTTCCCCGGCGGTTTCCTGAAACGCGAAGGACGCGCCAACGATTACGAAATCCTCACCTCACGTCTGGTGGACCGCGTGCTCCGTCCGCTTTTCCCTGACAATTATCACGCTGATACTTTTGTCAACATCACCTTATATTCGTCCGACGGCGTAGACATGCCCGACGCTCTTGCCGGTCTTGCTGCCTCAGCAGCCATAGCTGTCAGCGACATCCCCTTCAATGGTCCCATCAGCGAAGTTCGCGTAGCTCGCATCAACGGCGAATTCGTTATCAACCCCACTTTCGAGCAGCTTGAGAACGCCGACATGGAACTCATGGTCGGCGCTACTTATGAAAATATCATGATGGTGGAAGGCGAAATGAACGAGGTTTCCGAGGCAGAACTCCTCGAGGCTCTCAAAACCGCACACGCCGCCATCAAGGAACAGTGCCTGGCACAGATCGAACTCGCAAAAGAGGCCAATGCCGAGACAAAACGCGAGTACTGCCACGAGGTTAACGACGAGGAACTCCGCGCCGATGTCAAGGCTAAATGCTACGACAAGGCTTATGCAATCGCCAAGGCCGGTTGCGCCGACAAGCACTGGCGCCAGGATAGCTTCGACGCTATCTGCCAGGAGTATATCGACGCTCTCCCCGAGGAAGAGAAGGACGAAAAGACTCCCCTGGTAAAACGCTATTATCACGATGTAGAGAAGGAAGCCGTACGTCGCTGCATCCTCGACGAAGGCATCCGTCTGGACGGCCGCAAGACCACCGAAATCCGCCCCATCTGGTGCGAGGTAGGCTATCTGCCCGGCCCTCACGGGTCGGCTGTATTCACCCGCGGTGAGACCCAGTCGCTCTCTACTGTGACTCTCGGCACCAAACTTGACGAGAAAATCCTCGACGATGTGCTCAACCAAGGCCGCGAGCGCTTCCTGCTCCACTACAACTTCCCTCCCTTCTCAACCGGCGAGGCCAAGGCACAGCGCGGTGTAGGTCGTCGCGAAATCGGCCACGGCAATCTGGCACACCGCGCGCTCAAGCGCATGTTCCCGGATGATTTCCCCTACACCTGCCGCGTAGTCAGCGATATCCTGGAGAGCAACGGTTCGTCTTCTATGGCTACCGTCTGCGCCGGTACTCTGGCACTGCTTGACGCCGGTGTCAAGATGAAAAAGCCCGTGAGCGGTATCGCAATGGGTCTTATCACAGACACAGAAAGCTCAAAATACGCTATCCTGTCCGATATTCTCGGTGATGAGGACCACCTCGGCGACATGGACTTCAAGGTTACCGGTACCCGCGACGGTATCACCGCAACCCAGATGGATATCAAGTGCGACGGTCTCAGCTACGAGATTCTGGAACGCGCTCTCAATCAGGCACGTGACGGCCGCATGCACATCCTCAACATCATCGAGGCAACCATCCCCGAGGCTCGCGAGGACTACCGTCCGCATGTTCCCCGCATCGTTACTATGACCATCCCCAAAGAGCTTATCGGTGCTGTTATCGGCCCGGGCGGAAAGGTTATCCAGGGCATCCAGGAGGCTTCAGGTGCTACTGTTTCGATTGACGAAATCGACGAAGGCGGCTACATTGAGGTTGCCGGCACCAACAAGGCGTCCATCGACAAGGCTCTTGAGATGATCAACGCTATCGTTGAGCTCCCCGAGGAAGGCAAAATCTACAAAGGTAAAGTGCGTTCCATCATGGACTTCGGCGCATTCGTTGAGTTCATGCCTAACCGCGACGGCCTTCTCCACATCAGCGAAATCTCCTGGGAGCGTCTTCCCGACATGGAGGCTTCGGGCCTGAAAGAGGGCGACGAAGTGGAGGTTAAACTCCTGGAAGTGGACAAGAAAACCGGTAAGTTCCGTCTGTCTATGCGCGCTCTTCTTCCCAAACCCGAGGGTTGGGTAGAGCCCCAGCGCCGCGAGCGTTCTGACCGTCCCCGCCGTGATGGCGACCGTCCCCGCCGCGACAACGGACCCCGCCGCGATGGCGACCGTCCCCGCCGCGACAATGGCCCCCGCCACAACGAGGACTAATCCGCCGGCCATCAAATAATAAAGCCCTGCACATCGGTGCGGGGCTTTATTATTTGATGGCAGCCGTAAAAGTCTGTAATAAATGGTGCTTAAAAAGTCGGTGGGTCTAAGCGCGGGATTTGATGAGGCGGCGGCCCAGGGACAGTCCGCGGCGCCAGGCAAGTATGCCCAGGATAGGCAGCGCGACACCGGCGATGGAGTACCATATCCAGAAGCCGTCCTCACGGAAGTCGTGTATCACCATGTGGCATCCCATCTGCTCCCATTCCAGCCCGTGGTACCATATCTTTATCAGCGATACCACCTTATAGCTGAGGACGTGGAAAACAAGAATATACAGGGTGTTGTCGCCGATGAAAACGAGCATGTCGCGCAGGCGGGTGCGTCTGCGGTCAAGGAGTTTTGCCGCATAATGCACCATAAGGAAGCCCACTGTTCCGGTTATCGGCAGCGTCCACAGGTCCTGGAACTTGCCGCTGTTGTTCATGCCGCTGAAGTGCATGTATCCGGCGCCGAAAATCAGGGCGAAATAGAATAGGAAGAGCCAGAAATTTTCGCGTATCCGCGGCTCGTAGTGGCGGTAGATGGCACCTATTCCAAAGAAGAACAGCCCCCATATCTCGCGCATTCCGCCGTTGGGAATCAAGTAGATTTTGTATCCTCCGGCAATGCGGAACGCAGTGAATGCCACAGCGCCGATGCAGATGAGGGCGGCGCACTGCACATGGCTGAGGCGACCTTTTGCGGCGAACAGCCGGTATAGGACCAGGAAAAGCAGGGAGGCGACCAGCAACCCGCGGAAAAACCAGAATGCTCCGGCTATGAATTCGTCGTAGCCGCTCATGTCCGTAAAGATGTGGATAAGGCGGCTTCCGGCGGTTTTCCATGAGTAGGGGTGGGTTACGCCGCCGGTCCAGTTGCCGTATGTCTCGTTTAGTATGCCAAAGTGGAAAAACACATTGTGCAGCAACAGGAATATCATGCTCCATTTTATAAACGGGATGTACAGGCCCTTGAAGCGTTTGGCGGTGAATCGCCAGGGGTCGTCAGCCGTATGCGCCGTAAAGAAATAGCCCGCCGTGATGAAAAACAGCGGCATGTGGAAGGTGTAGATGACGCGGGTTAGCAGGTCCGGTGCCTCGGCATGGCCTATCACCATCAGGATAATGGCAATGCCTTTGCAGATGGAGATTACGGTGTTGCGGCGCGGCGCTGCGGGGATGTCTGCCATAGGTCAGCTTTTCTGATATGCCATGGGCGATATGCCGGTAAGGCGTTTGAAGTATTTGCCGAACGATGACTGATTCGGGAAATTAAGGGCGTATGCCACCTGCTGGATGTTTTTGCCGGAAAAACGCAGCAGGTTCTTCGCCTCGATAATCACAAACTCGTCAATCCACTCTGTGGCAGACCGTCCCGTGGCTTCTTTTACCAGCACGGTGAGGTATTTGGGAGAGATAAAAAGCTTTTCGGCGTAAAACGCGAGGGTGCGGTGGCGCGAATAATTGAAGTGCACCAGCCTCATGAAGTCGTGGACGTAGGTGGAGCGCCGTCGTGTGCCGGAAATCTCGTCGGCATGACGGTTTATGCGCATGTAGTTTATCTGCAGAAGCTCGTAGAAAATCGCGGCGCAGACAGAGCGTGCCACGTTGGTGCTGAAGAGTGTTATTTCATCGTGAGTATGTATATACATTAGGTCGAAATACTTCAGCAGTTTCTGTGTCTCGGCAGGAGTGAGGCGCACTGCGGGGCGACGCTTTTCTATTAGCGAGCGTATGTTCAGCGCATTCAGGTCTATGTTTATGTCCAACAGGAAGTTGGACGAGACAAAGAATATGGCAATGTCGAGGCGCTCGGGGTCTATGGAGCTGATTTTGAACAGGCTGCCGGGGTTTATTATCAGCAGGCTGTTGGCGCGCAGGGGGTACGGTAACATGTTCACCTCCACATTGAGCGTGCCGTGGCGTACGATCATTATCGTGATGCAGTTCAGACGTTTAGGGATGCCCATGTACTCGAAACCGTGTTTTAGATTGCGGTTGAAGCGCGTACACAGGTAGTTGTCCGACATGCGCGAGAAGGTTACTTTTCCCTCCAACGCATCGGCTATTTCGCTAAGCTCCAGGGGTTTGTCTCTGTTTTCCATACTTATTTGATTACGTGAACATCCATTTGCGGGAAGGGGAAAGAGCAACCGGCGGCAGCGGGCAATTCGTTGTAAATCCTGGCGTTAATGCGGTAGTAAACAGTCCAGTAGTCGGCGGATTTCACCCATGCGCGGGCTTTGAGGTCTACGCTGGATGCCCCCAGGCTGTCAAGTACCACCACCGGCGAGCGGTCTCCGGTCTTGATGCCGTGTAGTTGCAGCTTTTCGGCTTTGGTGATGGGCGCTTTGCCTTCCGGGACCGTCTCCTTGGCGGCCATGCGCTCGGCAATGGCGGGGTCGGAATTCAGAATGTCAAGGATGGCTTGTGTCGCTTTCTCCACATTGTCGCCGTAGCTGATGGATATGGTCCAGTCCACGCGGCGGTATTCCTCTCTGCTCCAGTTGTTTATGGAGCCGGTGGACAGCGGGCCGTTGGGGATGAGGATGGACTTGTTGTCCGGCGTGGTGATTATTGTAGAGAAAATCTGAATCTCGCTGACGGTTCCTGCAAACCCCTGAGCTTCAATGTAGTCGCCCACCTTGTAGGGCTTGAGCAGAAGAATCAGTACGCCGCCGGCAAAGTTCTGCAGGGTGCCGCTCAGTGCCATACCGAGTGCCACGCCGGCCGATGCGAACAGCGCGATGAACGAAGATGTCTCTATTCCGAGTATGCCTACTATGGTGACAATCAGGATGAAATAGAGGACAATCTGCACCATACTGAGCAGGAAGGTCGCGAGCGAGGCGTCCACTTGCCGCTTCACGAAAATGCGGTGCATCAGACCGTGCAATTTCCTGATTATGAACTTGCCACAGTAGAAAACAAGGATGGCGATGCCAATATTTATGCCGAAGTGTATGAGCTTCTGCACCAGCTGCTCCAGAAAAGCGTCAAGCGGTAGAGATTTCAGGGACGCGGCTTTCTCGGCGACAGCCGGAATGGAGTCGTTGGCAGTCAACGGGTTCTGTAGGAGTATCATTAAATGGTGTATTGAGTTATTTTAATCAACTTCCGGTGGTATAAGCCGGTTAGCAACATCCGCGTACCACGACAGGGTGTAATACAGGCTGTTTATCGCAGTCTGTTCGTCGTTGAGCAGGAATGTGGACAGGCCGTTACAGCGGTCAAGGCTCACGCGATTCCATATATAAGGTGTCGCGCGCGAGAAGATTACGGTATCGTCAAATGCCTTTTGCCACTCTTCTTTAAGCTGTGGAGCGCGAAAATCGGCAAATTTCTGCACATAATCGGCCAAGTCAAAGAAATAACAGTTGGCAGAAGTCATAAACGGCTGAGGCTCATATCCGTTATAAGAGTTAAATATGCCGGACTGATATACCTCAAGAGTCTTTTTGGCAAGATTTTCCAGCCCGGCGGTGCGTATTACCGACATCGCGCAGGTGCGGTCTTCGCCGCGCATCTGGTCAAAATGGTCAAAAGTGGTAGTTGCTGCGGCAACAAGGTCCGGGCCGGAGGTCTTGAAAAGGTATTGCAGTGTCTTGTTGTACGGCATACCTTCGGCCGGCAGTTCGATGACACTGCCCACGATGTATGGCGTGGCCTTGCGCATTTCGTATGCGACCTCCACAGAGGCCATGTAGCAACAGTCGAAGTACACAAAATCCAGCTGTCCCACCTGTTCCAGGGTGCGGGCCAGTGTGGTGATTTTCATTTTGCGAGAGTTTTCCTCGCCCCAGCCGTAGGCAAGGGGTTTGTGGACAAAGCCGTTGTTGGCGGAGGGAGTGGTCTCGAGTGTTTTGTCGTCAAAGCCGTTCTGCAGCCATCCGTCGCCGTGGCTCCAGAGTATGAGTCCGAATTTGTTGGACGGAGCGGTAGTTTTGGCGTCGGCGATAACTTTTTTCATTCTTGCGGAATGAATGCTGGTGAGGCCGTCGTCGGAGTATTCCTTAAGGCGTACAATTTTGCCGTCGGATGTGATTTCGCTGAGAGTCTGCGGTGTCTGATAACCGGCGTGATATACGAGCAGACGGTTGCCGTTAAAGTGTCCGGCGCGAGCTGCTTCCTGCATCTCGCGGATGTCCATGCTGTCGTTTTTCTGTACGCCAAGGCTGTTGGAGGCAGCCATGTACACAAGCACCGTAGTGTTTACGGGGTCGGGATTGACGGGTGTGGGAGGGATGTCAGGCTCGTCGTTGCCGGAAACTCCGCATGCCGTGACGGCGATAGCCGCCGCCACGCATGCAAGGATTCTTAGATATTTTATCATGTTACAGGAGAGTGACAACGTGGTTAAGTGTTGTCAGGATTACAGTTTTTCCACAATGTCGCGGGTGTCGCGGGCAATCATGAGTTCCTCGTCGGTAGGAACTACGGCCACAACAACCTTTGATGCCGGAGTGGATATAACGGCTTCGCGGCCGCGGAGGGTGGCGTTGAGCTCGGCGTCAATCTCCACGCCCATGAAGGCGAGGGGCTTGCAGACATCGGCACGCAGTCCGGTCTGGTTCTCGCCGACACCGCCGGTGAATACGATAATGTCCACGCCACCCATTTCGGCAGCGTATGCTCCGATGTATTTGGTGATGCGCTGTTCGTACATTTCCAGGCCCATCTTGGCGCGCTCGTTGCCGGCGTTAACGGCAGCCTCTATCTCGCGCATGTCGTTGGAGATTTCGGTCACGCCCAGCATTCCGCTTTCTTTCTGGATTATCTTCTGCAGGTCGTCGGCCGAGAGGTTGTGCTTGAGCATCAGGTATACCAACGCACCGGGGTCGACATCGCCCACGCGTGTGCCCATCATCAGGCCCTCGGTGGGAGTCAGACCCATTGATGTGTCAACGCTCTTTCCGCCCTCCACAGCAGTGATGGAGGCGCCGTTGCCGATGTGGCAGGTGATTATTTTCTTGTCGGCGATATCCACGCCCAGCATTTCTGCCACGCGCTGACTTACATAGCGGTGGCTGGTGCCGTGGAAGCCGTAGCGGCGCACGCCGTCCTCGGCATAGTACTTGTAGGGCAGAGCGTACATAAAGCTTTTTGCGGGCATGGTCTGGTGGAAAGCGGTGTCGAAAACGCCCACCTGGGGGATGCCGGGCATCAGAGCGTCAATAGCTTCCACGCCGGTCATGTTCGCGGGGTTGTGCAGGGGAGCCAGGTCGTAGCAGTCGCGTACCATGTCCTTGACCTCGTCGGTGATAAGAACGCTGTGGCTGAATTTTTCGCCGCCGTGTACCAGGCGGTGTCCCACGGCGTCAATCTCGTCAAAACCATTGATACAGCCGTCCACGGGGTCGGTAAGCTGGCGCAGGATAGCCTCAACGGCGCCCTTGTGGTCTATGTGTCCAAGCTCTGTGACAGCCTTGCTGCCATCGGCTTTTTTATACTTTATAAAGCCGTCTTTCAGGCCGATTTTCTCCACGCCGCCTTCAGCGAGGACTTTCTCGTCGGCGGTGTCAATGAGTTTGTATTTTGCAGAACTGCTGCCGCAGTTAAGTACCAGAATTTTCATGTGAATATGATTGATTTTTATTTGGGGATAATTAATACTATTGCTCAGATTTTTTTATCCAGAGCCTCTTTTGCGCCAATAGCCTGGTTTGCGGTGATGATAATCGTCTTGTAGATATCTTCGGGGAATGCTCCGCGGCTCAGGTCGTTTACGGGAGCGGCGAGTCCCTGCAGAACCGGGCCTACAGCCTGCACGTTGCCTAAACGCTGAGTGAGTTTATAGGCGATGTTGCCAACTTCCAGCGATGGGAAAACGAGCACGTTTGCGCGTCCTGACAGCGGCGAGTTGGGCGCCTTCAGTGCGGCCACGTCCGGCACTATTGCGGCGTCGGCCTGCAGCTCGCCGTCCAGAATCAGATCCGGGGCCAGCTCGTGGGCGATACGTGTGGCTTCAATGACCTTGTCCACGCGCTCGTGCTTGGCCGAGCCCTTTGTGGAGAAGCTCAGGATAGCCACGCGCGGCTCTATGCCGGCGATGTCGCGGGCGGTCTGTGCCGAGGCCACGGCTATCTGTGCCAGTTCCTCGGCGTTGGGGTCGGGGACAACGGCGCAGTCGGCAAATACCAGCAGTCCGTTGGTGCCGTAGTTCACATCTTTGGGTAAAAGCATTACAAAAGCGCCGCTGACAACGCTGATGCCCGGGCGGGTCTTGATAATCTGGAAGGCTGCGCGCAGCACATTGGCGGTGGTGTTCATGGCGCCGGCCACCTGGCCGTCGGCATCACCGGCCTTTACAATCAGGCAGCCCAGATACAGCGGATTTGCGGCGGTGAGGCGCGCTTCCATCTCTGTGATGCCCTTACTTTTGCGCAGTTCGTAATACAATGGTGCATAGCGGTCAATTACAGCCTCGTCGGCGGGGTTGACAATAACGGCCTCGTTAATGTGCGAGAGGTTCATCTCGGCGGCCATGCGGTTGATGGCGTCGGGGTCACCAATCAGGATTATCTCGGCAAGCTTGTCGGCAAGGATGTGGTCGGCTGCTTTCAGTGTACGCGGCTCTGTGCCCTCGGGGAGGACGATGCGCTGGCGGTTTGCGCGCGCGTTGGCCGTAAGTTTTTCAAAGAGTGACATAAGCTATGATAACTGTTAAAAGTATTCCGATATTGGAAAATATTTTGGTGCAAAAGTACAAAAAAATCGGGTATTCTCCCAATCTTTTTTGACCATTTAACAGTTAAAGCCTGTTCCTGCTGTCGCTCAGGAGTTTTTGTAGCGCTTGTATGCCGCTGCCATGCGGGTGTGATATCCGCGTGCGGCGTAGCTGTTGCCGTTGTATCCGCGCGCGAATGCGGCCCAGTTTTTGTTGCGCAGGTGGCCCAGGAGTCCTGCCGAGGTGATGAATTTTGCGAACAGCTCCAGCTGGTCGCGTTCCGAGCGGCTCATCAGCTTCGCAAATTCGGCGGGGCTTGCAGCTCCGCATTTTTTCCAGTTGAATCCCCCGATCTGGAACATTCCCCAGAAAGTTCCCTCTATGCCGGCGGCATCGTGTATTGAGCGGGCGGCATCCAGACGGGCCTGGACGGCAGCCTGTTGGCCGCCGTAGCGTGCCGAGTTGGGACGGCTGAACACTATGGAGTGCGAGCGGCTGTATTTGCCCAGCTTGACGCCATGGCGGCGCGCGGCCTGGCGGAAGACCGTGAGGTCAAAGTTGATGATGGGCTTGCCGTCGGTCCAGAAGCCCTGGTGGGAGCGGCCGGCCTCGATTTCCACAACAGCTTTTATTGCAGCCACTTCCACGCCCAAATCCTCGGCCACTTCGCGGTAGTCGTCCTCGGTGAGGCGTCCGCTACGGAATTCGGGAGCAACTTCAAGGTGTATTGTGTCGCCGTCGGCATTGACGGTGAAATTCAGGGTGTCGGCGGGAGAGACGACATCCGGGGTGGGAGCCTCGGCTATCTCTGCCTGTTTTCTTTCGGTTTTTGTATGGGTAACGCGTGGAGAGCGGACATTTCTGGTCTTCGCGACGGGGGTGGCGGCATGAGCCGTCAGGATTCCGCACGTGCAAATCAGCGTTATTACCGTTCTGATGTTCATGGAGGATGGATTTAAGGTAATTATACAAGGCCAAAGGCGACACCGCAGTGTCATGACCTTTGGCCTTGTATTATAGACTGTTAGTCTTTAAGATCCGCAACTTTTTCAATGATTCGGGCCAGCTGGTGCCAGAAACGGTCGACGGCGGGAATAAACATGCGCTCGCTGGGAGAGTGAACGTTCTGCAGTGTGGGGCCGAACGATACCATGTCCAGGCCGGGATATTTGGTGAGGAACAGTCCGCATTCCAGACCGGCGTGTATAGCCATGATTGCGGGGCGGATATGGTAGAGTTCCTCGTATGCGTCAGCGGCGATTTTCATAATCTGCGAGTCCATATTGGGCGCCCATCCGGGGTATCCGTCGCCATGGGTCACTTCTGCGCCGGCGAGGGTGAACAGAGCCTCCACGCGGTGTGCGATGTCCCATTTGCGGCTCTCTACAGACGAGCGCTGGCTTGTGGTAACCAGAATCTTATTGTCGGCGAGCATCTTCACGCTTGCGAGGTTGGTAGAGGTCTCCACCAGGCCTTCGATGTCGCGGCTCATGGAGATTACGCCGTGAGGAGCGCAGTAGAGAGCCGAGATAAGGCGGCAGGTGGTGTCGCTGTCAACAGAGAATTCGGGACGGTCGGCGGTCTCAAGCTTGAGCTCGAGGGTTGTTTCCAGGCCTTTGTACTCGGCCTCCACATCGGCGGCGAAGCAGTTGAACATGGCAACAATTTCCTCTTTCTTGGAGGTGTGTACACCGAATACAGCGTGAGCGGCGCGGGGGATGGCATTGCGCAGGTTGCCGCCGTCTATCTCGCAGAGCGAGAGCTCGTGCTTCTGGGCGAGAGCCCACAGGAAGCGTGCGAGCAGCTGAACGGCGTTGGCGCGTCCGGCGTTGATGTCGCTGCCGGAGTGGCCGCCGAGGCCCTTGCTGATGTCAAATTTGAAGAAGTGGTAATCGGTGGGCGACATAGAGCGGTCGTAGGCAAAGGTGCAGGTGGTGTCAACGCCGCCGGCGCAGCCCACGAAAATCTCTGCATCGTCTTCAGAGTCAAGGTTCAGCAGCATCTTGCCCTGAATCATGCCATCGCCGATGTTGTTGGCACCGGTCAGGCCGGTCTCTTCGTCAACGGTAAAGAGGCCTTCGAGGGGGCCGTGTACCAGGCTGTCGTCGGTAAGCGCAGCCAACGCTCCGGCGATACCGATGCCATTGTCGGCGCCGAGGGTGGTGCCGTCGGCGTGCAGCCAGTCGCCGTCTACGATTGTGGTGATGGGTGTGTTCTCGAAATCGAAGTCCTTATTATTGCTCTCGCACACCATATCCATGTGCGCCTGCATTATCAGTCCGGGAGCGTTCTCGTGGCCGGGGGTGGCGGGTTTGAACATGGCGACGTTGCCGATGGCGTCGGTCTTTACTCCCAGGCCGTGTTTGGCGGCGAAGTCAAGGAGATACTGGCGGATTTTTCCTTCTTTTTTTGAAGGACGGGGTACCTGTGTGATCTCGTGGAAGATGCCGAAGACATTAGCCGGCTGCAGATCTTTGATAGTCATAGTTTAAGTTTTATGAGGGTTAAAATCGGGCCTTAAAACAGGCTTACGATTGTGAAAAAATAATTTTTATGATAAAAGAGTGTTAAAAATAACACGTTTTCGCCTACGAAGTTACAAAATAAAATTGAGAAATGCCTAAAAATCCGACTTCATTTTATATATTTGCATTGTGAAACGCAAAAACAGACCATGAAGGAGTTTATTACCTTGCTGATTCCGGTGCTTGTACTGTTGCTGGCGGCTGTTATTCTGATGGGCGTCAGGGTGCTGTTTGTAAAGGGCGGCAAATTCCCGGACAGTCATGTGGACGGCAACCCCGAGCTCCGCAAACGTGGAATACGTTGCGCGCATCACAACGAAGGTGAATGAATCAAAACCATTTAAAACATACAATTTTAATAATGAAACAATTAGTATTAGCAGTTGCTCTCTTCCTTGCAGGCACCACCGCAGTCACCATCACATCATGCTCTGGCGAAGGCTCGGCCGACAGTGCCGACAGCACCAAAAAAGAAGTGAAAGGCGAGCAGAAAGGCGAGAGCTTCACTGCCAGCACCAACATCCGCTATGTGGACTTTGACTCTGTAATGGCCAACTACGAATATGCCAAGGAGCAGGGCAAGGTTCTGGAGCAGATTGCCGCACAGCTTCAGCAGTACCAGAACACCCTGGGTAACCGTCTGGCTCAGAAACAGAACGAGATACAGCAGAAAATGCAGACCAACGCCTATACCTCCGAGGCTCAGTACAAGCAGGATATGGCCGAGTTGCAGAGCCTGGACCAGAGCTCGTCGGCACAGTATGCAAAACGCGCCGAGACAGAGCAGGCACGTGTGAACGAGATTCAGAAAAACGTGAAAGAGGCTATCGACGAGTTTGTTGTCGAATATAACAAGGATAAAAAGTACGACGCTATCCTGGATAAGTCGGCCGGCCTGTACTTCAACCCCGCACTGGACATCACCGGCGAGATTGTAAAAGGTCTCAACGAGGCCTACGCCAAGAAAAAAGGCTCGGAAGATAAGAAAGCCGAAGATAAAAAATAATCCCCCTGTATGAGCGAATTGTCAAGAAATATTACGCCTGAAACTACCGGGCGCGACACCCTTGTCATCATACCTATGTATAATGAGAAGGAGAATGCTGCGGCTATCATAGATGCCGTGCTGAATCTGCCCGAGCAGAACTTTGACGTTCTGGTTATCGACGACAATTCGCCGGACGGCACCGCCGATATCGTAAAAGGTAAGATTGCAGAGCGGCCGGACCGCGTGTACCTGGTGGAGCGCTCCGGAAAGCTGGGCCTGGGAACGGCTTATATCGCCGGATTCAAATGGGCCCTGGCTTCGCCCAACAACTATCAGTATGTCTGCGAGATGGACGCGGACTTCTCCCATAATCCCGACGACCTGCTCAAGCTGCGCAAGGCGCTGGTGAGCGGGCATGGTGATGTGGCCGTTGGCTCAAGGTATCTTACCGGAGTAAATGTGGTGAACTGGCCCATGGGGCGCGTGCTTATGTCCTATTATGCAAGCAAATACGTGAGGTTCGTCACCGGTATGCCCGTGCACGATACCACCGCCGGATTTGTGTGCTACAAACGTCAGGTGCTGGAGGATTTTGACCTTGACGCCGTGCGTTTCAAGGGTTACGCATTCCAGATTGAGATGAAATTCACCGCACATCAGATGAAGTATAAGGTGTGCGAAGTGCCCATTATCTTTGTAAACCGAATGTTGGGAACGTCCAAAATGAGCTCCGGCATATTCGGCGAGGCGCTTTTCGGCGTGGTCCGTCTTAAATGGAACGCGATATTCAACCCCAAAAAACGCCGTTCGGAATCAGCCCCTAAATAATTTTGCATAACATAAATAAGGCGATGTGTCATTATCATGATACATCGCTTTTTGTTTCCGGATGGAGGGGGGCGCTGTCAGAATGGTCCATTATGACACGCCCTCTATTATGGCAGAGGGTAGGGGTTGCGTATAAATTCCGGGTGGCTTACGGTGCCGATGGGGCGGGCGGGAACGCCGGCGACGGTGGTGTCTGCCGGAACGTCGCGGGTCACTACCGCACCCGCGCCGATGCAGGCTCCAGAACTGATCCGTACATCGTCCACTATGCTTACTCCCGGGCCTATGTACACATTGTTGCCGATATGGGCGGCATCGGCGACATTGGAACCGATGGTGGTGAACTGTCCGAGTGTTATATTGTTGCCTATCACCGCCTTACGGTTTATGACCAGGCCGCAGCAATGCTGTATGTACATGCCGTAGCCTATGACGGTACGCGACGGTATAAACAGTCCGTACTTACGTTTGTACCGGTTGGCACGCCAGCGCGCTAATGGATACAGAAAGCCGTGACGGTGCTGGGACAGCCTGAACCAGAAGGCAAATCCTATGCTGATGCGCGTGCGTCCGGACAGCCAGATGCGCAGAAGGCTGTCGCGCCGCCCGTTGTGGCGGTACGAGTCGGATTTTATAAGTTCGGCGCAGTCGCGATAGCTGTGCGGGATGGGAATGACGACAGTCTCGCCTCCTATATTATATTCCTTGAGTTCCATTGTGCAAATGTACAAATAATTTAGTAATTTTGCATTATGAAACGTTCAACTGCAATAATCATTGTCTGCGTACTTGCCGGGATGCTGTTTTTACCTTGGCTCGGACTGTCTTTTTTTCAGACAAAAGGCGAGCCGCGCGAGGCTATCGTGGCAGTAAGCATGCTACAGGACGGGAACTGGATTCTCCCCGTCAGCTATGGCGCCGATATCCCTTACAAGCCGCCATTGCTGGCGTGGCTGATAGCCATATTCTCGGCGGTTTTCAACGGCGGAACAGTAAACGAGTTTACCTCGCGGCTGCCGTCGGCGATAGCGGCGATAACGATGTTTGCGGCAACCTGGCGTATTATCGCCGGCGCCTGCGGGACTCGCAAGGCGTGGGTGGCTACGTTGGTGCTGATGACCTCCTTCGAGGTTTTCCGCGCCGCAACGGCATGCCGCGTGGATATGGTGCTGACGTGCTGTATTGTAGGCTCTATCTATGCCATGTACAGTATGCGCGGGCATCCGTGGCGGTACCTGTGGGCGATATTGCTGATGTCCGGAGCGGTGCTGACGAAAGGCCCGGTGGGAGCGCTTCTGCCGTGCCTGGTGATGGGCATTTACATGCTGCTGCGCGGCGATAATTTTTTCAGGACCTGCTTTGTGCTGATTGGCCTGTGTCTGGCCTCGTTCATACTCCCTGCGCTGTGGTATTTCGCTGCATATCAGCAGGGTGGCGAGGAGTTCCTGCGCCTGGCCATGGAGGAGAACATAGGACGTCTCACCGGCACGATGAGCTATGACAGCCATCTGAATCCGTGGTGGTACAACCTGGAGATGATACTGGCAGGGATGTTACCCTGGACTGTCCCCGTGCTGATTGCGCTGTGTTACAGACGTTTGCGCGAGAATATCAAGGCTTTGAGGCTGAACCGCGGACTGCCGTTGCTGGCATGGACCGCCGGCCTCACCATATTGGTCTTTTACTGCATACCGGCCAGCAAACGAGGCGTTTATCTGCTGCCGTGTTACCCGTTTATCGCATACGGTGTGGCGTGGGTGCTC
The DNA here is from genome assembly GCA_004554255.1 of Bacteroidales bacterium. Classification (GTDB taxonomy): domain Bacteria; phylum Bacteroidota; class Bacteroidia; order Bacteroidales; family Muribaculaceae; genus CAG-873. The sequence continues at coordinate 37,734 of SFNC01000001.1, read as the reverse complement.
ACGCAGGTGTCGCACACGCGGCTTATGCGCGGATGGTCGGTGTTCCTGGCTGTCGTATCCGCCATCGCTCCGGTGGTGATGATTGTGCTGTCGTTCGGTGTATTGCGCAAGGTGCCCGTAGCTCCCCTTGCCTGGTGGCAGTGGATTTTCGCGATGCTGCCCCTGGTTGCGGCGATATGGTGGTTGGGTTCCCGCAAGATTGCCGAGACCGGAGCGAAAAGTGCGCTGGGGCTGACTTTCGTGTTGCTGTTGGCGTATAATTCAGCCTACATGCCGGCGTTCCTGAATCCCCGGTCGGATATACATGTCGCAAGGATTATAGAGCAGAAAGTCCCCGCCGATGCCAAGATAGTGTCTTACATAGCCGAGGACAGGCTTCTGCGATATTACTCGTTGAATTTTTATATGAATGACCGCCTGCGCCGTGTGGCCTCGCCGGAGGATGTGCCGGCAGACGCATGGCTGATAACGGCACCGACAGACAGCCTGCAGGGCGATACTCTCACGCGTAGGAGCGCCGATACGCGTCGCCCCGTAATCCTTATCGCTCCCAAATCTGTTATAAAGTAAAACTCTTAGATTCATGATAGAACGCATCATAATAGTTGACAATGTGGACCCCGTGGTGTTTTACGGCGTCAATAATTCCAATATGCACCTTATCCGCAATTTGTTTCCCAAATTGCGCATCACGGCCCGCGGCTCGGTGATAAAGGTTATCGGCGAGGAGAGCGAAACCGCTGATTTCGAGAAGAAAATAAAAGAGCTGGCCGAGCACTGCGAGCGTTTCAACCGCCTCACCGAGGACGCCATCCTTGACATTGTAAAGGGGCAGGCACCCGCGGAGCTCAAGCGCGACGGCGTGATAATTTACGGCATAAACGGCAAACCCATAATGGGACGTACGCCCAACCAGGAAAAGCTGGTGGAGACGTTCTCGAAAAACGACCTTACTTTCGCTCTCGGTCCCGCGGGTACCGGTAAGACATACATAGCCATCGCCTTGGCCGTCAGAGCCTTGAAGAACCGCGAGGTGCGCAAGATTATCCTGAGCCGCCCGGCGGTGGAGGCCGGCGAAAAGCTCGGATTCCTGCCCGGTGACATGCGCGACAAAATCGACCCGTATCTGCAGCCCCTTTACGATGCGCTGGAGGATATGATTCCGGCAGTGAAGCTGAAGGAGTACATGGACACCAAGGTGATACAGATTGCTCCGCTCGCGTTTATGCGCGGTCGCACTCTCAATGATGCCGTGATAGTCCTGGACGAGGCCCAGAACACCACCACGCACCAGATTAAAATGTTCCTGACGCGCCTTGGCATGAACGCCAAGATGATTATTACCGGCGACGTAACGCAGATAGACCTTCCGCGCACCACCAAGTCGGGACTTATTCATGCCCTGGACGTGCTTAAAGGCGTGGAAGGCGTTGGCCGCGTGGACTTCAGCAAGAAGGATATAGTGCGTCACCACCTGGTGCAGCGTATAGTGGAGGCATACGAGCGCCACGACAAGCAGGAAAAAGAACAGGAAATACAGGCCCGGGAGCAGGAAAACGCTGCCGAGGCATAATTTTTGCGATAAATGCAGGTAGAAGAGATAAACCCGTATCACAAGGACGGTGCCAAGCACGCACAGGTGCGCGAGATGTTCGACAATATCGCGCCGGCTTACGATGTCATGAACCGTATGATGACGCTGGGCATAGACCGCAGCTGGCGCCGCAAGGCCGTGCGGACTGTAGCCGGCACTCAGCCCGTGGCTATCCTGGATATCGCCACGGGAACGGGCGACCTCGCCATCCTGCTCGCAAACAGCATCCCCGGGGCCACCGTCACCGGCGTGGACCTCAGCGACGGAATGCTGGAGGTGGGACGCCGCAAGGTGGCCGAGGCAGGACTGGCCGACCGCATCAGTTTCCGCACCGGCGACGCACTGGCGCTGCCTTTCGACGACAATACTTTCGATGCCATCACGGTTGCTTACGGCGTTAGGAACTTCGAGCATCTGCGCGACGGATACGCCGAGATGCTAAGGGTGCTCAGGCCCGGCGGAATGCTATGCGTACTGGAACTGTCAACGCCTGCAAACCCGCTGGTAAAGCCATTCTATGCCGCGTACACACGTGGCGTGATTCCTTTGGTGGGGCGGATTGTCTCGCGCGACAGCTCGGCTTATTCGTACCTGCCCAAGTCTATCCGCGCGGTGCCGGTGAGGGACGAGATGACACTGATTATCGCCGAGGCCGGATTTGCCGGAGCAGAATACCGGTCGCTGACCTTAGGCGTATGCACTATGTACACAGCAACAAAACCATAACCATAATTCAATATACTAATCAATCTATCAACCAATCATCACATGCGTTTTTTCATTATTCTGCTTTTGTTGGCAGTAGCGCCGATTCTACATGCCCAGACTGTTGGAGAACCGTACTCCTTGCCGGACACACTGGACCTCAGTGCCTATCGCGTAAATCCGGAAAATGAGCCTTATGACACAGTGATGGTCATAAGTCCGCTGGACCAGCGGCTGTTTCTGCCCGCGGTCTTTACGTCTGTGAAAGATTTTACCGGATATAAACCCTTTCAGCCGGATTATTCGGGCAACCAGGCTTTCCGCTGGATTGAAAAATCTGCGGCAGAATCGCGTCGCCGCGATATGCTGTTTCAGAATCTGTTCCTTAACGCTCCGCAGTACGTGCACCTTAATCTGGCCACGCTCCCCGAGGCGCCGCGCCAGTATTACGGCGAGGTGGATCCCAAGGAACACACCATTGAAATCAAGGAGGTAAAGCCGGAATTGCCGACCAAATTAGAGGCCAATGTGGAGAAAAAGCATTGGCTCAGGAACTTCAATGTTTCCCTGCAGTTCTCCCAGGCGTATGTGTCGCCAAACTGGTATCAGGGCGGTAACAATAACCTGAACTTCCTGGGCAATGTATATTATAATGTGAAGCTTAACCCGGCGTTTCATCCCAATCTGCTGTTCGAGAACACTTTCCAGTACAAGCTGGGCCTGAACAGCGCTCCGGACGACTCGTTACGCAACTACTCAATCTCGGACGACCTTCTGCAGATAAACACGACATTCGGTTACCGTGCGGCAAGCAGGTGGTACTATTCTATTAACGCGCAGTTCAAGACTCAGCTGTTGAACTCGCACGTCAAGAATACGCGCAACCTCAGGTCAGCGTTCCTATCTCCGGCGGATTTCAATGTCGGTGTCGGTATGACTTACAGCTACACCAATCCCAAGAAAACTTTTAGCTTCGACACTTCAATCGCTCCGATTTCGTACAACATGAAGATATGTACCAAGCCGGATTCGCTACTGAGCCATGAGTCGTTCAATATTAAGGCAAGTCGCAAGTATTCAATGAAATACGGTAGTACGGCCGAGGCAAAAATAAACTGGCAGCTGGCATCTAACATCAATTTCAAGAGCCGGGTATTTGTGTTCTCGGACTATTCATACATTCAGGCGGACTGGGAAAATACCCTGGCTATGAACATCAACAGGTTCCTGTCCACGCAGATTTACTGGCATATCCGTTACGACTCCACCACTCCCCCGTGCGATAATCCCGACTGGAAAAAGCTGCAGGTCAAGGAAATACTGTCATTCGGCATAAGCTACACCTTCTCGTCTATATGAAAATGTTGCGTGTCATAATCTCCTGTCTCGCAGTGTCTTGCATGGCGTGTATATGCAAGGCGGTGACTATCCCGGACAGCATCCGCGAAAGCGTGGGGCGCCCCGGGGCGGCACCCTGCGAGGGCGTGTGGCAGTTTGCCCGCGATGGCGCGGTGATTGCCATAATGCCTAATGCGTCAGGGAATTATGACATTATAAGCCTTGATTCGCCGGACCTGTATGTCCCTAAAGGTGCTGTGTTAGGCAGTGCCGGATGTATCAGCGGCGACGGCAAGGAGTATGAACTGTCAATGTTCACCGGGACAGATGCCAACGGCAACCTGGTGCGCAAGCGGAAGTTTGTGGCCTCGGTGACCGGCGAGGGCAACAGTGCTATAAGCCTTGTGCCCCGCGGAGCATCGGCAAAACTGAACTTCTGGGTGCTCTACCGCTTCTTTGTAAATATGTCCGTACGCTCGCAGAAAAAGGTGAAAAAGCTGGAAGCAACGCGGATTTTTCCGTATAATCCATGCAATACAATAAATCCTATTGTGTTATGAGAAAACTGATTACTCTGTTGTCTGTGCTGTTTTGTGTGGCCGCCTATGGCCAGAATACCACAAGGAACAAACTTAAGGCAAATCCCGGATTGCGTCCCGAGGTGTCGGTACGCTATGATACACTGTCGCAGGCCGCGGCATCGCGCTATGTGGTGTTCACCGGCTACGAAAAACCGTTGCGGTCCACCAAGGAGACCATATTGTTGCATCTCAACGAGGATGCTCCGGATGTGAAAAGGGTGATTTTTGATATAGAATACCTGGATTTGAGCGGCAAGGTTCTGCACAAACGCACTGTGGACCTGCCCGTGGAGGTGCGTCCCGGCGGCACACGCATGTGCGTGTTCAAGTCCTGGGATGTCAATAAGGTTTTCTACTACCACATAAACAAGCCCCCGCGCACATCGGCGCAGGGGACTCCGTATTCCATAAATCTTGACCTTAAGTCGGCCCTCGTGCTCTGTGCCGGGGAATAGACCCTAATCAAGGGGTGTAAGGCCGGGTGTGGTACAGGTTCAGGACGTATTCTATGGCGTCCTCGCGGGAAGGTCCTATCTCGCAGTCTTTGCTCGCCTGAGTGAGATTTTGCATGTAATATCCCACTTCCCGGCCCTGCGGAAGCCCTAATAATTCCATAATGTCGTTGCCGTTGATGGCCGGGCGGAAGGCGCGGTCGGCATCTTTTGCGACAATATCCGCGAATTTTGACTCCACAATGTCGTAACTGTCCAGGAATCTCTGCTTTTTCTCGGGATTTTTGGTGGTGAGGTCGGCACGCGCGAGAATCATCAGGGGCTCCAGCTCCTCCTCCGCATAATTTATTAAGCGGCGTACAGCCGAGTCGGTGACTTCGTCCTCCACAAGGGCCGCCGGCCGCATGTGCAGCTCCACCAGCTTCTGAACACGGCGCATCTCCGTGCCTCCGGGCAGTTTAAGGCGGCTGAAAATGCGGGGTACCATTTTAGATCCCACAAAGTTATGGTTCTGGAAAGTCCATCCCTGGCGGTCGTCCCAGCGTTTGGTGACGGGCTTGGCGATGTCGTGCAGCAGAGCCGCCCAGCGGGTCCAGATGTCATCCGTCGCGGCAGCCACATTGTCCAGGACCTGCATGGTGTGCCAGAAGTTGTCCTTGTGGGCGCGTCCGTGCATGACTTCGACGCCTACCATGGCCTGCAGCTCGGGGAGAATAAGCTTCAGCAGCCCGGATTTCATCAGCAGAACCCATCCTATGGAGGGTTTTGGCGATGCCATTATCTTCTGCAGCTCGGTGGCTATGCGCTCCATCACTATGATTTTTATGCGCTCGGCGTTGCGTTGGATGGCCTCGAATGTCTCGGGATGAATCTCAAACTGCAGTTGCGTGGCGAAACGTATGGCGCGCATCATCCGCAGCGGGTCGTCCGAAAAGGTGATGTCCGGGTCAAGCGGCGTGCGTATTATGCCGTTGTTAAGGTCCTGTATGCCGTTGTAATTGTCTATCAGTTCGCCGAATCTGTCGGCGTTGACGCACAGCGCCATCGCGTTTATGGTGAAGTCGCGACGGGCAATGTCATCGTTAAGCGTGCCGTCCTCCACAATGGGATTGCGGGAATCGCGGTTGTAGGATTCGCGTCGCGCGCCCACAAATTCCAGCTCTAAGCCGCGGCGCTTGACCTGTGCGGTGCCGTAGCTGTGGAAAACATTAACGTGCGTGCCGCGCCCCAAGGCACGGCCCACGGCGCGGGCCAGCTCTATGCCCGAGCCTACGGTGACAAAATCAATGTCCTTGGACGGACGTTGCAGGAACAGGTCGCGGACGTACCCGCCCACCACGTATGCCTCGCGGTTCATCCGGTCTGCCACGTCGCCTACTTGGGCGAATATAGGATTGTCAAGAAGATGTGGTAATCTGGTCATTGGTAGTCGTTTAATAGGCCGGTTAGTCCTCAAGTGACACAAGGCCCTCGGGGGAGACTGTCAGTTTCTCAAGGCCGTCGGCGGTCACGCGATAAGTGTTCTCTATGCCTACGGCGCCTATGTGTTCAATGACGAATTTAGGCTCTATGGCTATTATATTGTTCTCCTCCAGCACACTCTTGCTGCGGGGCGCAAGTACCGGCAGCTCGTTTATGGTTATGCCCACGCCGTGGCCGATGAATCCGGCCTGGTGGCTGTGGCCCATGAACTTATTGGCGAATCCGGCCTTTTCGGCCATTTCCATGGCAGTTTTGTAGAGGTCGGAGCAGGCTACGCCGGGGCGCGCGTCTTTTTCGAGGCGCCGGCAGATGTCAATGGACAGCTGATGTGCGCGTTTTGCCTCGTCGTCAATGGTGTCGTCAACGATAAATGTGCGCGTCATGTCCGTCATATAACCGTTGAAATCGCCGTTTGTGTCCACCATGACTGTAACGCCGCGGCGAATAATGGTGCCGTCGGCGCCAACGGGGAGCGCGGGGCTTGCGCCGGCGCCGCCGAGAGCGAAATCGTACGGCGAGGGTGTGTCGGCGTTCTCGCCCACAAGCACGCTGCCCATGTTTATCTCCATGTCGTTGCCGGTGACGCGCATTATGCCTATGGCGCCTTCAAGGCGGGTGACGCGTTCAATCTCGATCTGCAGTTCTATGTCCGACATCCCCTCGCGGTACAGGTGGGGGATGCGGCGATAGACGCGGTCGTGCTTGGCTGCGCAGGCGCGTATCAGCTCTATCTCGTCGGGAGCTTTTACGGCGCGGGCGCCCATCAGGATTGTGTCGGCGTTGACAATCTCTGTGGCGGAGAATGCGTGGCTGAGGCGTTCAATCATCGCGTACGGGGTCTCGCTGAGTTCCAGCGCGATTGTCTTTCCGAGGCTGATTCCCTCGCGGGCCAGCACTTCCGGAATGTCCTCGGGCTTGTGGACCCGGTAGACATTCTCGCCTGTCAGCTCGGGCTGGCGGCGTACAAAATACAGTATTTTGCGCGGGTCGGCGGTGATTGCAATCCAGCCGTCGAAGATACGGCCGGTAAGGTAGAATTTGTTGTTATTGCAACTGATAATCAGCGACTCCGCTTTCTCGGCGGCCATGCGGGCGCAGATGCGGTCCATGCGGAACCGGAGATTATTCTCGGCGAGGAGTTGAAGTGATATCTGTTTCATGACAATGCTATATTTGTATATATAACAATGTGTATGGATTATTGTGCGGTTTGTATGGTCTGCAGCAGTTCGGGGAAAGAGTGTATTACGGCATCCGGGTCCGTTACATTTCCGAATCCGTATGCCGCCCATATCATTGGAATCCCGGCCTGGTGGGCCGAGTTGCAATCGGTCTGTGTATCGCCCACATAAACTGCGTGCTGCAGGCTGTACAGGTCTACTATCTGCTTGATGTTCATGGCTTTCGATAGCCCGTTTTCGCCGTGGCTGCGGGTGTCGCGGAAAATATTCTCCATGCCTGTGAAGTGCAGGAAATTCTTTAGGCCGTAGCTGCCGCAGTTGCTGACAAGGAAAAGGGGTATCTTCTGCCCGAGTTGCCGCAGGGTGTCAAGAACGCCGGGGTAAAGTTTTCCGCCTAAAACGGGCATCATGGCGGTTTCGTTGGCGTCAAGGACCTTTAGGAACGTCTCTTTGTCTGTTAGATTGGGCACTAACTGCGTCAGAATCTGTTCCAGTGTCTGCCCCATTGTGCCCATCAGCCGTTTGCGGTCAACGCGTTCGGCGTCAATGCCGAGCTGCTCGAATGTGTCGTTCCAGATTTTGATGTAAGAATCCACGGCATCCCACAGGGTACCGTCCATGTCGAATATCAGGCTGTCGCAGAGCATATTATTTGAATTCAATGCCTAACTGTTGTATCTCGCGTAGCGTGTCCAGGCGCATTATGTGGCGTATGCTCACCGGACTTCCGGGGCGTATGGCCGCGGAGGGGAGGATTGTGTCCGAGAGCTGGAATGAGAGGCTTGAGCCGGTGCCGTTCCATTGGCCGAACTCGTCGGCGAGGCGGATGTCCACCGTATCGGCCCGGACCGTGTCGGCGGTCTCGTATTTCACTTCAAGCCATAGGTTTGCGTACGGATAGGCGGCGGTATGGCGTACCGACAGAAGTATTGTGTCAGCCGGGAAAGTGTCTTTCTCGGCGTTAAATGTCAGCGTGTTGCCGTATCGCCATCCCTCGGTGGGCAGGTTGTGCCATTCGCTGTTTACCGGCTCCGGCTCGGAGCAGGCAAACACAGCGGTGGCTACGGATAAAATAGCAAAAAAACGTGTTGTTTTAAGCATTTTCCGGGGCTTTAGGGGGATTCTGACTATTGTCGTTGTTGCGCGACTCGGGGCGGCGCTTCTTGTTGCGCTGAGGGCGCGGCTTGTTGCCCTCGCCCGGACGTTTATTGTCCTCGGCATTGCCGTTTACGGGCTCATTAGCAGGCTTTTCGGAGCGCTTTTCCTGACTTTTTGATGCGCCTTTGTCGTTGCCTTTGGACTTCTTTTTGCGGCGTTTTTTGCCGTCGAAGCGTGTCAGCTCGTCCTGGTCAAGGAGGTCCGTATAGGCGTCCTTGGGGTTGGGCTTTTCGTTGCCTTCGGGCAGCAGCGACAACGGTTTCTCGCCGCGTTTGTTCATCTCTATAATTTCGAAGACGCGCTCGGGAGTGAGCGTCACCAGGTTCGCGGCAATGGTTTTGCCGGTGGAATACGTCATCTCGCGCTTAAAGATGTCTGTCTTGAAGTGGTAATATGTGGCGTCGGCGGTCTCCAGACGGATATTTTTCGGCGGCAGATGCTTAACTACTTCGGCGTAAGCGTCCACTTCGTAATTCAGGCAGCACTTCAGTTTCGCGCACTGTCCCGCCAGTTTCTGCGGGTTCAGGGAAATGTCCTGGAATCGAGCCGCGCTGGTGGCCACGGAAACAAAATTCGTCTTCCATGAAGCGCAGCACAGCGGGCGTCCGCACGGGCCGATACCGCCTATGCGTCCGGCCTCCTGGCGTGCGCCTATCTGCTTCATCTCTATGCGGACTTTGAAGGTCTCGGCCAGGATTTTGATGAGCTGCCTGAAGTCCACGCGCTCATCGGCGATATAATAGAATATAGCCTTGTTGCCGTCGCCCTGATACTCCACGTCGCCGATTTTCATGCTCAGCTTAAGGTCCTCGGCGATTTTGCGGGCGCGTATCATGGTGTCGTTTTCGCGGGCGCGCGCCTCGGCATATTTCTCCATGTCGGCGGGGCGGGCCTTGCGGAAGACGCGCTTGATCTCTGCGTTGGGCTTGATGTTTACCTTTCGCATCTGCAGGCGCACCAACGCTCCGGTAAGGGTAACCTGGCCGATGTCGTGGCCGGGCGATGCCTCCACAGCCACCATGTCGCCGATTTCCAGCGGGAGGTTGGTCGAGTTTTTGTAAAATCCCTTGCGGGTATTTTTAAACTGGACCTCCACCATGTCATCGTCGGCATATCCGCCGGGTACATCTGCCAGCCAGTCGTAGCAGTGCAGCTTTCCGCGGGGGCCGCAACTGTCGGTTGCGGCAATCCGTGGCTTATGCTGTGCGGCGTCCGGCGTGTTGTCGGAATGTTCGGGTGCGACGGGCAGATCCTTGTCTATCTGTTCGCTCATGATAGTATTTTATTTGGCGAAGCTTACAGAGCGTGTCTCGCGGATGACGGTGATTTTTACCTGTCCGGGATAAGTCATTTCGTCCTGAATGCGCTTGGCTATTTCGGCCGACAGCTTTTCGGTCTCCACATCGTCAATCTTGTCGGCACCGACAATCACGCGCAGTTCACGGCCGGCCTGGATGGCGTATGTCTTGATAACGCCGGGATAGCTGAGAGCCAGCTGCTCAAGGTCTTTGAGGCGTTTGATGTATGCCTCCACGATTTCGCGGCGAGCGCCTGGGCGAGCGCCGGAGATGGCATCGCAGACCTGAACAATCGGTGCCAGGAGCGAAGTCTGTTCCACCTCGTCGTGGTGAGCGCCGATGGCGTTGCAGATTTCGGGTTTTTCCTTATACTTCTCGGCCAGTTTCATGCCAAGGAGTGCGTGCGGCAGCTCGGGTTCCTCGTCGGGCACCTTGCCGATGTCGTGCAACAGTCCGGCGCGGCGTGCTTTCTTGGGGTTGAGGCCCAGCTCCGATGCCATGATTGCGCACAGGTTCGCAGTCTCGCGCGAGTGCTGAAGCAGGTTCTGGCCGTAGCTGGAGCGGTACTTCATCTTGCCCACCATGCGGATAAGGTCGGGGTGCAGGCCGTGTATGCCAAGGTCTATGGCGGTGCGCTTACCGGTCTCGACAATCTCTTCCTCAATCTGTTTGCGCACTTTGGCAACAACCTCCTCGATGCGTGCGGGGTGTATGCGGCCGTCGGCAACCAGCTGGTGCAGAGCCAGGCGTGCCACCTCGCGTCGTACGGGGTCGAATCCGCTGAGCACGATGGCCTCCGGGGTATCGTCAACGATGATTTCGATGCCGGTGGCGGCCTCCAGTGCGCGGATATTGCGGCCTTCACGGCCGATGATGCGGCCCTTGATTTCGTCGCTGTCAATGTGGAAGACGGTCACCGAGTTCTCTATGGCGGTCTCCGTGGCGGTGCGCTGGATTGTCTGGATTATGATGCGCTTGGCCTCCTTGTTGGCGGTCATTTTCGCCTCGTCCATAATCTCGTTTATGTAAGCGGCGGCGGCGGTTTTAGCCTCATCGCGCAGGCTTTCTATCAGCTTTTCCTTGGCTTCCTCGCTGGAGAGGCCTGAGATGTGCTCGAGGGTGTCGCGCGCCTTGGACTCCATCGCAGTCACCTCGCTCTGGCGGATTTCCAGGGCGGCGTATTGCTCGTTGAGCTTATTGCGCTGGTTTTCAATTTCATTGCGGCTGCGCTGGTTCTCGCTCTGCTGCTGGTTGAGCTGTATCTCGCGCTGTTTCTGCTTGGCCTCGGCCGACTGTACGCGGCCCATGCGCTGGTTTGCGGTTTTCTCGGCGTCGGAGGTGATTTTAAGGGCTTCTTCCCTGGCTTCCAGGAGTTTGCTTTTCTTTAAGTCCTCGGCTTCTCTTTCGGCATCGGCAATTATCAGAGCGGCGCGGCTCCGGGCCATCTTGCGCGTCACTGCGGTAGTGACGGCAACGGCTATAGCTGCTGCTATTACGCCGATGGATATATAAATGAAGATTTCCATAATTGAATGATATTTGGGTATTTAAGAGGGTTAAAACTAATAATTGTTGTTTTTATGGGTTAGATATTTTGTTTAAATGTTGTTGTTATGTCCGTTAATATAAAACACGGTGCGGCCTCCGCCACACCCGTATAGGGTGGAGTGGGGGACATTACACATAAACTCCTGAAAATAAAAGAAATAGCCGGGTTGCAGCCGCTTACTGCGGCAGGTTCTCTATGTCAAGCAACCGGTCCAGCTCAGCCTCAAAGTCGGTCATGAGACGCACTTGCTCCTCGGTCTGGTGTAAAAGGTCGTAATAGACCTTTGCGAATTGATATGCCGCCATTGCCAGGAGTTCCTTTTTCGTCTTGTCGGGGAAGGTGGCAGCCCATCCCTCGATAAGTTTGTTGACGTTGAACTCGGCTTCCCTCACCAATGCCTCGCCGTCGGCGGGGACGGTCATGCTCATCGGTGCTACGTCGGCTATCTTTATTGTTATTTTCTGCGTTCGGCTCATCTTTTAGTTTTCAGGCAATGCCGTGATTTCCAAGGGGGGTTACTCCTTGAGGTCGGCAATGCAGCGGTCAATGTCCCGCACTAAACCGGCAATTTTGGTCCGTGTCTGGTCCAGGGCCTCGCGCGACGGAACAATGGTGGAGACTACGCTGAGATATTCCAGCTGCATTTTTAGTGTCTGAATCTCCTTGTTGCGTTGTTCCAGCAGATTACGCAGACCCTCAATTTCGTCAAGAGCCTGTTGGCGTTCCTGATATACGCGACGATAGCGCTGGGTCAGGAATCTGCTTTTTTCGCTGATGCGGGTCAAAGATGCCCGGAGGTCGGATGCCATTATGCCAATTTTTCACAAAAGTAATAATTTTCCGCGAAATGAGCAAATTCCTGTTAACATAAAATTACGAAAAGCCCGAAAGAAAGCCCCGAAACATCACATAGTCATTCGCAGGCACGCAAAAACCGGGTGTGTCATGGCGGCCCGTCCGGAAACAAAAAAGGCGGTGTGCCGTCAATAGCACACCGCCGTGTAGATTCTATGAGTTTGCCTGTTATTTAACAGCCTCGGCCAGCTCGGCGCCCTGTTTGAACTTAACGCTCTTGCGGGCTGCGATGGTGATGGCTTCTTTGGTGCGGGGGTTGATACCTGTACGCTCGCCTTTTTCTGCTACGGCGAAGGTGCCGAAACCAATCAGCGACACTTTGTCACCTTTGGCAAGTGCTTCGGTTACAGCTGCTACGGCAGCTTCTACTGCTTTCTTGGCATCAGCTTTGGTCAGGCCGGATTTCTCGGCTACTGCGGAGATAAGCTCTGTCTTGTTCATAGGATAAACGGGTTTAATGATTTTTATAATAATTTTTGCAAACATACAAAAAACATTTTACTCTACAAAAAAAATCAAGAAAAATCTCACGATATATCTCAATTTTAACACGTTTTTATATCCTTTATGCCTGAAAATCCTATTTTTGGCGTTATCTTTGTAGTCTGAATAGAAAAAATACATATAGCACAATGTTCCGTAATTTATTCCGTAATTTGCCTCCGGTAACCAAAAATCTTCTCATTATTAATGTGTTGGTGTGGTTGCTGATGGAGTTTGTGCCGTCGCTGAGTATGGACATCGAGCGATACTGCTCCCTGTATTATTGGGAGAGTACCGACTTTGGCGTATGGCAGCTGTTCACGTACATGTTCATACACGGCGGTTTCTCGCACCTGTTCTTCAATATGTTCGCCTTGCTGATGTTCGGCGGCATCATTGAGCGCTCGCTGGGCTCGGCAAGATTCCTGTTCTATTATATCTCCTGCGGCATAGGCGCGGCCCTGATTCAGGAGGGCGTCTTCGCCCTTATGGCCATGCGCTATCACGAGATTTTCACGCCCGACCAGGTGTATACCATCATAGACCAGGCCAGCTATCTGGCGCATGGGGGCTATTTTACAAACCCGATTTTCCACGATCCCGCGGCTCAGAACTTTGTGTGGCTTCTGCAGGTGCCTACTGTCGGCGCCAGCGGTGCTATCTTTGGTATCCTGTTGGCTTTCGGACTGTTATACCCCAATCTGCCGATGTACATAATGTTTATCCCCGTGCCCGTAAAGGCCAAGTGGGTTGTCATCGGATATGGCGTGATAGAGCTGCTGATGGGCATCGGAAACGTGGACTCCTCCGTGGCGCATTTCGCTCATTTGGGCGGTATGTTCTTCGGACTGCTGATGATTTTGTACTGGAAAAAGAAAGGGACCATAGGCAATGGCTTCGGAGGTTACTGACAATGCTTGGCTACGTGCCTTGCGCACCGACCGCATCTGGCAGCTGATGGCTGTTAACCTGCTGGTGTTCTTGGGTTTGCACATAGCCTCGTGGTGCGGTGTGTCCGGTGCCGCGCTGGCTTCGGCCGTGGCTTTGCCCGCCGATTTCGCCTCCGCCGTCACCCATCCGTGGACGGTGGTGGTGTACATGTTTGTGCAATACGACTTTTTCCACTTCATTTTCAACATGATGTGGCTGTGGACCTTCGGTATGCTGATGATGCGGCTGATGGTCTCGGGCCGGACGATTCTCAACGCCTACTTTGCCGGAGGCCTCGCCGCCGCCGCGGTATGGCTCGCTCTCGGCGCCATGGGCCTTGCCCGTGATGTCCTCTTAGGCTCTTCGGCTGCCGTCCTGTCCGTTATCGCCGCCGGAGGCGTGATTCTCGGCCGCACGCGCGTGGAGCTGATGCTCTTCGGCTCCGTGCAGGTGCGCTGGCTGGCGCTGGCGATAATAGGCCTGTGCATACTCACCGACGGAACGGTGCAGGGTGCCGCCACAGTCGCCGTCCATGCCACCGGTGTCGCCGCCGGAGCGCTCACGGGCGTGCCGGCATTGAGACCCTCGCGGCGCCGGGCTTCGCATGTCTCCGATGCCGATGACCAAAGGACGCTCGACGCTCTCCTCGACAAGGTTCACAAAGGCGGTTACGGCGCATTGTCGGCCGCAGAACGCAATAAATTGTTTACAATTTCATCCCGACTCAGCAAAAAATGAAGAAATTCCTACGCATATTCCTCGTTGCCGCAAATATTCTTTGCGGACTGGCGCTCATAGCCGGAGCGCTCGGCGGATATGTGGACCCGCGGACAATGCCGCACCTGTCGCTGTTTGTGCTGGCATTCCCCGTGGTGGTTTTCTGCATGCTGGTGATACTGGTCTGCGACTATATATGGATGCGGATGTGGGCCGTATATGCCGCACTGGTGTTTATGCTGGCCATGCCCGCCGTTATGGACGTGTTTCCCGCAAACGGCCCCGCGCAACGGATGTCGCCGCAGGAAAGGGAGAAATCCTTCACGTTCATGACGTATAATGTGCTGTCATTCTGGAATGTACATGGCGAGTACCCGCTGAATGCCAACCCCACGCTGTCCGAGATTATCGCCGCCGAGCCGGACATCGCCTGCCTGCAGGAGACTTACGCTTTCGACCGCATGGACCGTGTCCAGGTCTCCGGCGCCCAGCTGGACAGTGTCTACGCCCGTTATCCCTATGTCGTCTTTGACGCTCGCGCCGCCATGACGGTGCTGTCCAAGTTCCCCGTGAAGAAGGTGGAAGGCGACGACACCGGCGCCCACCGCGAGGTCGCCGTATACCGCGCCGAAATCCGGGGAGAGGAGGTGACGATTTTCTCGGTGCATCTGCGGTCGATATGCCTGCGCGGCAAGGAGCGCACACGTTACGGCCGCACCACGTTGGGCAAAATCGCCGGCGCCTCCATCTCGCGCGCCGAGCAGGCCGACCGCCTCATGGAGCTGATTCAGAAATATGCCCCCGCCGGCAATGTCATTGTCTGCGGAGACTTCAACGATGTGCCTGGATGCTATACGCTGCGCCGCCTCAAGGACGACGGTCTGCACTCGGTGAACGCCATGGTCGGTCACAAGTACATGCCCACCTACAACGCTTACCGTCTGCTTGTTAACATTGACCATATAATGTACCGCGGCGCCCTCAGGCCGGTGTCAATCACGCGCGGAGCGGTCCGAAACTCCGACCATTACCCCGTCACCGCCACTTTTTTGCTGGAGAACTGACGCGCCGCCCTCATCTTTTTGTTTTCCTCGGATTATTTAGTTAATTTTGCGAAATGAAACTCCCCGGGGATTGAAAATTTTCCCCGCAAAACCAAAAATTACACATTATTATATATAACATATTATTACAATGAAAAAAAGCATTATGACCCTTGCCGTAGCAGCTGTTGTCGGTGCCGGTACTTGCGCCGCCGCCGGCGATGCCACACACCGCAACCCGTTCATGCAGCCTTTTGCCACGCAGTATTCCATTCCGCCCTTCGCCGAGATAACCGTGGCTGACTATCTGCCTGCTCTTAAAGCCGCTATCGCCAAGCACGATAACGAGATTAAAGCCATAGTAGACAGCAAGGACACCCCCACTTTCGACAATACCGTCCTCGCCTTCGACCGCTCCGGCAGAGACTTCGACAAAGTGGTGAACGTCTACGCCGCCCTCTCGGAGAGCGACATGTCGCCCGAGCTGGAAGCCATCAGCGGCGAATTCGAGCGCCTCATGGCCGCGCATGCCGACGAGGTGGCCATGAATCCCGGCCTCTTCACCCGCATCAAATACCTCTATGACAATCGCGACAAGATGAACCTCGCTAAGGACCAGAAGCGCTACGTGGAGAAACTCTACAAGCAGTTTGTGCGCAGCGGCGCCCTGCTCTCCGCCGCCGACCAGGAAAAGCTGAAGGCTCTCAACGCCGAGCTTGCCGACCTGTTCATCGCCTTCAATCGCAACCTCCTCTCCGCCACCAACGAGTGGTATCTCGTCGTTGATAATGTCGCCGACCTGGCCGGCCTCCCCGCCAGCAATGTCGCCAATGCCGCCGACGAGGCAAAGGCCCGCGGCCTGGAGGGCAAATACGTCCTCACCCTCCACAATCCCTCGCGCCTGCCCGTCCTCCAGTATGCCGACAACCGCGACCTCCGTGAGAAGGTTTACAAGGGATACACCACCCTCGCTTCCTCCGGCAAGTACGACAACCGTCCCATCATCGACAAAATCCTCAAGGCGCGCGCCAAAAAGGCTCAGCTGTTAGGATTCCCCAACTTCGGCGAGTATGCCACCTCCAATGTCATGGCCGGCAGCGTGAAGGCCGCCGAGGACCTGCTCATGCAGATCTGGGAGCCCGCTAAACGCCGTGTCGCTCAGGAAGTTGCCGAGATGCAGGCTATCGCCGACGCCGAGGGCAAGGGCGTGAAGATTCAGCCCTGGGACTACTATTATTACAACGAGAAGGTACGCCGCGACAAATATGCCCTGGACGAGGCCGAGCTCCGCAACTATTTCCCCCTCGAGAATGTCCGCAAGGGTATTTTCCACCTCGCCGAGCGCAACTACGGCGTGAAATTCACCGAGATGCCCGACGCTCCCAAATACAACCCCGAGGTCAATGTCTACGATGTCACCGATGCCAAAACCGGCGAGCATGTAGCCGTATTCATGACCGACTACTTCCCCCGCGCCTCCAAGCGCCAGGGCGCTTGGATGAGCGAGTTCAAGGGCTCATGGCAGGACCCCGACGGCACCTCATCACGCCCCGTGATTTTCAACGTCGGCAACTTCTCCAAGCCCTCCGGCGACACTCCCGCGCTCCTTACCATTGACGAGGTGGAGACTATGTTCCACGAGTTCGGACATGGTCTGCACGGCATGCTCTCCACGGCCCGCTACAAAGGCCAATCAGGTACCAACACCGACCGCGATTTCGTGGAGCTCCCCTCGCAGATAAACGAGCACTGGGCATGGACTCCCGAGCTGCTTAAGATTTATGCACGCCACTGGAAAACCGACGAGGTTATCCCCGAGGCTCTCGTACAGAAAATCATCGCCGCCGGCAAGCACAACCAGGGCTTCCGCACCACCGAGCTGGTGGGCGCCGCTCTCCTGGACCTCCAGTATGGCAAGCTCAATCCCACCGATGCCGACACTGTGGACGTTGACGCCTTCGAGGCTTCTGTCTCTCAGAAACTTGGCATGCCCGAGACCATCACATACCGCTATCGCTCGCCCTACTTCAAGCACATCTTCGGCAGCGACGGCTATGCCTCCGGCTACTACACTTACCTCTGGGCCGAGGTCCTCGACTGCGACGGATGGGAGCACTTCAAGGAAACCGGCTTCGCCCCCGAGACGGCCAAGTCTTTCAAGGAATATATCCTTGAAAAAGGCGATTCAGAGGATCCCATGGAGCTCTATGTGCGCTTCCGCGGCCACAAACCCTCCGTTCAGGGCCTCCTGAACCACCGCGGCCTCGAGTAACCCTCGCCCCCGCATACCCATAACCGGGCGGTGTGTCAGATTGATGATACACCGCCCGTTCCGTATCCGATCGGGAGGGCGTTTTATGTTCCCTTTCACCGTGATTCTTTGGCACTTTGCCATTGAAAAAAAGTATAATAATTCTACAGAAATATTTGCAGAACGTTAGTTTTTTTTTGTATCTTTGCTTCTTGAAATGTGCCCTTTACGCCTTTATGGCGTCCTTTAACGTGTGCAAACCTCGTGTCTTGCAGACGCAATCTATTGTAACTCACCATCTTAGTCCTCTGAATTCTTGTGCCTATTCATCACGGATATTACACGGAATAAACCACGTTCTTAATTGATTAATGAGATAATAACGGTTGCGAATCATCGGCCCGTAAAAATTTTTACCGCTCTCGATTCCGGCCCGTTTCTATTGATTAAAATTATACAACAACTTAAATAACAATTAAATCCCGATCTCTATGAAATCGAAACTTACGCGCACTTTGCTCGCAGCCCTCGTGGCTGCCGGTACGTCGCTGTCGGCTTCGGCTTCGTCCGCCGGTAACGCCTATGCATACGACATTAGGGTTAACTCGCAGGACCAGGCAAAGCCCACGGTTACGTACAAGCTGAATGCCCCCGCAAGTGGTGGTGTCGTGGTTCAGGCTTATGTAGACGGCAAACTCGTCGCCTCCGAAAAAGGTACCGCGAACAACAACGGCGTGGACAACTCTGTGACCTTTGACCTCAGCCAGTATTATGGTACTGTCACCTTCAAGGTGGTGGCTAAAATGTCTACAGCCCCGGGCGCTTGGACTGTTATTCCCATGGGTAATGCTGCCATCGGTGGCAACATCTCCTCTATCGCCATCAACAAAAACCCCGAATCGCCCACTTTCGGTCAGATCATCGTATCTAAAACCGGTGGCGACAATATCGGTCTCCAGGTTTTCAACCCCAACTTTACCGACGCTAACCGCAAGGGCATCACCGGCGGTATCTCATCTTCTATCATCTCCGGCGACCAGGGCAATTTTGCCGGTCTCTTCCAGCGTGTACGCTTCAGCGACGACGGCCGTCTCTTCGCTCTCTCAAACAAATACGGCTCGCAGGGTCTTTATGAGCTGAATGTGGAAAACCTCAACGCTACTCCCGTTTTCCAGGGTACTGCAAGCACTTCCGACGGTAAAATCACCAACAACGGTACTTTCGTAGGTGGTTGCGGCGCAGGGCTTGACGTATGGGGCAGCGGCGCCAATCTTAAGGTTGCCGTTGTGTCTACTAAAACGCACGACAATGCAAGCTACATTCAGAAGTTAAGCATTTACAATCTGGGTAACGCAAAGACTTGGGGCGTAGCTCCGACTTCGACTTCGGACGATACCTATAATAACAAGAACATGCTCCTTTATGCGTTCATGCGTTCAGGATTTACTCAGGTAGCGTTCGATAAGGACGGTAAGGGTGTCGGCGTACTCGGCTATGCCGCAAGTCCCAGAGATACAGACCGTAACTACATCCACGCTGATGCCGCTAACCTGTCCATGAACTTCAACAGTATTACGGACAGAATT
Source organism: Bacteroidales bacterium (assembly GCA_004554255.1). Taxonomy (GTDB): domain Bacteria; phylum Bacteroidota; class Bacteroidia; order Bacteroidales; family Muribaculaceae; genus CAG-873. The sequence goes on along the minus strand of SFNC01000001.1, from coordinate 18,531 downwards.
CAGGATTACAAATACAACTGGACAAACGCCGGCGCTATGGCTTATAATGCCGACCGCTCTGTCCTCGCAATTGGTACCAACCGTGTGATTCGTTTCTATGATGTAGCTGTATCCGCAGGTGGCAAACCGACTTTCTCTCATAAGGCCGGTTATGATATTTCTGCACTTGACGGTATGTCAGGAGTAACAGATGCAAACGCTCACATCGACGATATCGCGTTTGACTATGCAGGTAACGTATACTTCTGCGTAAACGGCAATAACACAGTTTATGCTGTTGCAGCTCCTTTCGCAGTTACTGATTTCCCAGTTCCCGCACCCTCTAAATACACCTACACCAAAACCAACAGCGTGGTGATTCCCGCCGAAGAGAACATAATGATTCAGCTCAACGAGGCTAAGTCTTATGCCGGCCGTAGCATGGTTTCGCTCCGTTGGGTAGGTGAGCTCAAGTCTAACTTCGATGAAAGCGGTAATCTCAAACCCATTACCCAAAGAAAGAGCATGACTTACTACGAGATCTATCGCGACGGTAAGTGCATCGTTACTCACTACAATGCTTCGTCTTACATCGATGTTGACCTCAAGGATGGCAAGCACGAATACTTTATCCGCGCTTACGGCACCAGCTCAGACGGCAAGACTCTCGGTTACAAGGATTCAAACGTTATCGCTCCCACCATCAAGCGCGACCCCGCTATGACGGTTTACTATCTGGAGAACATTTACAACTATCCCATCGTTACCCCCGACGAGAAAAACCAGTATGCTCCTCTTTCAAACGATGTTGTTAAGGCAGAAGGTCTTATCGGCAACATGACTCTCGGTCAGGGTAAATTAGGTGCTCGCGGTGATATGTACCGTCAGGGCGTATTCAAAATCGTTGACGGCAAACCCACCTGGTTCATATCACAGATCACCGACCGTAACACCGACATGACTACCCCCGATGGCAAACCCGCCATCAACGCTTACGGTACTATCCAGGCCGGCGAACAGGGCGGTGTCATCACTTTCGACGCCGATGACCCCCGTCTCACTCCCAGCCGCATGTTCACTTACAACCCCATGGTGAACCAGTCGCTCGCTGTATTCGGCGCTTGGTCAAAAGCTCCGTTTGAAAGTACAGACACTATCCCCGCCGACGGTATTCTCACCATGCTCCTCCGTGCCAACAACAACCTCGGTATCGCTTCCGGAGCCGGTAACCGTTATCTGGACGGTATCCACATGATCGGTCAGGTTACTTGCAAAGTCGGTGGTACGCCCAATGCTGTTGTAGGCAAGGCATTCCCCAACGGAATCGACTTCTACAAACTCTCGCAGGATGCCAACCACAACCCCGACGAGCGCGGCGATGCCCAGTACTACCGTACTCAGTACCTCAACACTTCAGGTACTGCCGGTGGCGGACGTCTGTTCGTGCCCCTGAACGGGTCAAGAGACCTCTATGTATTCGACTATAAGGGCGGAGCCATGGAACTCAAGAAGATTTATAAGGCTCCCTCCGTTACTCCCGGTACCGAAAACTACGCAATTCCCATCGAGGGCCGCAAGGACTTCCTCCATGTGATGCGTTCGGACAATGTTTACTACGTGAATGCCGAAACCGGTGAGTACACTCCCCTGTCTATGAGTGAATCTGAGAAGCGTTCGGCTTGCGGCGGTACTTTCGTATTCAACCGCGAACTCTTCTACATCCACCCCACTTCAGACTTCTCCAAAAACCCCGGTCACTTCCGTATCGACATGCCCACTCGTAAGTGGGACGCTCAGCAGCGTAAATTCGTTACCAGCTACACCGAGGCCGACTTCCAGGCTATGGTGCCCCAGGCCGCTTACGTGCAGGACGACTTCGCGGAGTCGCTCATGGGTGGCGCCGGTAACTCTAACGGTGCATTCTTCGGTTTCGCCGACGGTAAGGAAATCAGAGACGGTGTGACTATCCCCGTTAAGTACATCTATCAGTACATCCCCGGTGTTCGTTTCGCTAAATACAAATTCTATCCCAAAAACGAATTCCCGCCCGTTCAGCCCGACCTCGACATTGTCCTCGTTAACAAAGGCAGCAACGACGACAAGGAGACCAAATACAATCACTACAGTCCCGCTGCCGAGGAAATGAGCCACTATAGAGTTCAGTACGGTTGGTATCCCCGTCCTTTCGAGCAGGAAGAGGGTACTGACTTTGTAACCAGCTTCTACACCTACGTGCTTAAGGACAGCAAGGGCAACATTGTTGCAAGCGGTAATGTTCCTTATGAGTCCGGCAAGACTTACTACGAGATGCCCCCGTACGAGCCCGGTGATCTCCCCACAGGTAAGGGTGTTGCATGCAACGACGAGTACACTATCACTGTTACTCCGTACTACGTGAACACCACAGACTCCAATGACGTACGTCCCGGCGGCTCAGGCGTTGCAAAAGACGTTATCAGCTACGAGCCCGACGTGAAACCCATCACTGCCAAACCTTACGAGAACGACGGTTCTAACCCCGACAACCCCAAACAGTGGCGTGTTGACATCGACTTCGACCGTGCTCCCCGTAACCCCGGCGAACAGGAAGGCAGCGAGCGCATCGTGCCCGAGGAGGTTTCTTACTTCCAGATCCAGTACAAGGAACCCGGCGGTGACTGGACCAACATCCCCGACTTCACCATCCACGTGGGCGACCAAGACTATTCTTGCCCCGACGGTAAGGTGCCCGGTGACTACGACTTCAAGAACGACAAGGGTCAGCTCCCCGGCGCAGATCCCAATAACGAACCCGACTGCGTAGGTTACTACTATCCCGACCACAAACCCTACGACGGAACCGAATATCGCGTTGTCGCTGTGTATGCAGACGAGAACCCCGTTATCCGTGACGAGGCCGAGAAGACTACCGGTCTTGGCGTCTGGGGCTCCACAGGCGTAGAGAGCATCACCGTTTCTGATGCTGCAGATGCTGTCAACGTATTCCCCGTTCCCGCTGTGGATTATGTAACTGTTCAGAGCGCAAACGCTATCAACGTACTCCGTGTTGTTAACGTGAATGGCGCTGTTGTCAAGGCCGTTTCTGCCAACGGTGTAAACAGCCTCAACCTCTATGTCGGCGACCTCGCCGCAGGTGTATACTTCGTATCTGTAAACAACGCAGCTCCCGTACGCATCATCAAGAAGTAATAACTGAACATCACGCACCTCCCGGTGCGACACACCAAAAGCCCCGGGGCCACACGGCCCCGGGGCTTTTACTCTCTCTCTCTCTCTCTGTATAAGACTTATACGTCTTATAAACCTTATAACTCTTATAAAATCAGCGGCTTAAACCACCGGTTCAAGCGTTACAAGCGTGTAATCCTGCTTGCCAAGGCCAAGGCTCTCGGCATAGTCGAGGATGTGCGTGGCGTTGCGGCTCTCCATGCGCTCTATAAGGTGCGACTTGCCGGGGTCCGGCGAGTTGTACACCATGTCCACACAGGCACGGTCCAGCGCAACGGGGTCCAGCGAGGCAAGGATGCCGATGTCCTCCATGTGCACCACCTCAGGCTCGGCCACGCAGTCGCAGTCCACAGACAGGTTGTTGGCGACGCTGATATACAGGATATTGTCGCCGGCACGGTCAAAAACGGATTCGCAGGCCTCGGCCATGGACTCCAGGAAGTCGTCCTGTGGCGGTACGTTTTCCCAGTCTACGGGCACATTGCGCGATTTCCCCGCCGTGTGTATCCATGCTTTTCCGGCGGCAGAAGCCATGCCGATGGCCACGTTCTTCAGCGCACCGCCGAAACCGCCCATCGGGTGGCCCTTAAAGTGTGACAGCACAACGGTAAAGTCGTAATTCCGCCAGTTTTTGCCTACATAATTGACTTTCAGATGCTTGCCGTTGCGCACGGGGAGCTCAATTTCGCCCTCGCCGTCCATGATGTCCACTTCGGCGATGGCGGTAAAACCATGCTCGGCGGCAGTCTGCAGGTGGTCGGCGACATTGCAGCGGCGGCCGTCGTACGCGGTGTTGCATTCCACGATTGTGCCGTCCACAAGGTGCACGAATTTCTTGATTACATCAACGCTCAGGTGATTGGGGTTGCCGGCCTCGCCCGTTGACAGCTTGATGGCTACGCGGCCCGTGGCCTCACGGCCCAGCGCCTTGTACACATTCACAAGGTTGTCGGCGGTGATTCGCGGACAAAAGTAAACTGTTGGTTTCTGTTCCATGATATATTAATTTAAAATTTCAGTCGGGTAATTTCCTCGAAAATACACCGCCCCTGCGTTAACAAATATTCTTTCTCCGAAAGCGCTAAGGCGATGAGGGGAACGGGGTCTTATACACGTGCTTATGGTCGGGTGTTGATGTCGGCGGGTGTTTCGGTCTCCGGCACCAGGTAGTAATTGCGCGCTTTCGGACTGATGTTTTTCGGCGCCGACGGTGTCTTCTTTTTGCGTTTTCGGCGTGTGCTGTCGCTTTTCGCGCCGCGTTTTTTGCGGCTCTTTTTGCGCACGGTGTCGCCGCGAAGCCCTGCCGTCGCCGCCTTGACCGAATCAAACGTCGAAGGCGCTGTCGCCGCTGTCGCTTCTTGCCCGTGCTGCGAACACTCCGTAAGGCTCGTGAAAATTATCGCTATGCACGCCACCACGCAGGTCCCCAAAAAGGCGATGCGCTCGGCGGTGGTATGCCGCGGCTTATTGGAGTTGTCTCGGCCCATAATCAGATTCCGGCCATGTCTCGGTAGATGTCCAGGGCGTCGCGGATGTCCTTGCCGGATGCCGTGCAGTCGGTCTGTGGCTCGCCCAAGTCGCGCAGAAGCGTGAAGTTTATGTGATCCGCATCGCGGTTTTTCTTGTCCTGCGACATCAGTTGCAGCAGTTCGGGGTAGTCCTCGCACGTAAAGTGCATGCTACTGTAATGCCGGTTTACGTAATCCGCGAGCGTATGCAGTGTCGGCGACGGGAATCCTAACTGGATATGCGAGAGGATGCTCTCCACCACCAGGCCGTATGCCACTGCGAATCCGTGCGGAATCGGCGACTGTCGCCGCATCGCCAGCGACTCCAGCGCATGCCCTACGGTGTGCCCGAGGTTCAGCGCCTTGCGGATTCCGTGTTCGGTAGGGTCGGCGGCGACAATATCGCGTTTCACCTTCACGCTCTTCTCCAAGAGCGACAGCAGCTCGTCGCTGTCGCCGGGTGTCTCGGAGATGTCGTAAGTCATTGTCTCGCCGAATGCTTCGGCACCCGTCAGCATGGCATGTTTTATCATTTCGGCATAACCCGACAGCAGCTCGTCGCGCGTGAGCGTCCCGAAGTAAGTCGTGGAGATAATCACGGCGCAGGCGTTGCTGAATGCGCCCACCTGGTTCTTGAAGCCGCCTAAGTTGATGCCCGTCTTGCCGCCGACAGCGGCGTCAACGGCGCCAAGGAGCGTCGTCGGCACGTTTATAAACCGTATTCCGCGTTTGTAAGTCGCCGCCGCAAAGCCGCCGAGGTCGGTGACAACGCCGCCGCCGACGTTTATAAGCACGTCGTAGCGCGACGCATGCGCGTCCGTCAGCGATTTCCACACACTCTGCAGGCTTGTCAGGTCCTTGTTTATGTCGCCCGACGGGATTGTTATTACTTGCGCGTTACGCACCGCAGCGCTTTCGCTCTGCAGTGCGGGGAGCACAAAATGCGACGTGTTGCTGTCCGCGAGCACAAAGACCCGCGACGGCGACATGGCCTGCACCTGCCGGTCTATCTCGCCGCTGACTTGCTGTGTGAAAATTATTTCCTGCTCGTGCATGGCTATAATGCTGTGTATCAGTGATTCGGAAAGTATAAATATTAGGTGTTCAGACAGAATAACAACTCAGGGAAGTATTTGTCGCATTGTGGCATGGAACTGAACACTATAGAGGCGCCGGCGTCGTTCAGTGCCTGCAGGGGCACGGGCCCGGTGGCCACGGCGATGGTGAAGATTCCGGCGCGGGCACCGCTCTCCACGCCTAAGGGCGCGTTCTCCAGCACGATTGCGTCCGATGCGCATACCTGCGCCATTTCCAGGCCTTTAAGGTAGGGCTCGGGGTCGGGTTTCCCTTTGGTGACGTTGTGTGCGGTGACGCGCAGGTCGGCGGCGAAAGCATTGTTATAATCGGCGTCAAGGCGATTTAACAATGTGGTTTGGCCCGAGCCGGTGACGAGAACGGGACGGATGCCCATTCTGCGGAAGTACTGCACTAAGTGCTGTGCTCCCGGCATGGGGTCGGGCTTGGGCTGTTCGCTGAAATACAGCGTCTTAAGGTGGTACAGCTCCTTTATCCGCGCCTCATCGGGCACGGTGCCGAAAGCCCTTTGGAACAGCAGGCGGATTGTCGCCGCGCCGGTCATGCCCTCGTACATCAGAAATTCATTTTCATCACAGGCTATGCCCTGCTCGGTAATCATTCTGTACCAGGCTTTTGCGTGGCGCGACATGGAGTCGTAAAGCGTGCCGTCCATGTCGCAGAGCGCGGCACGGATGTGCTGTCGCGTGGTGCACGTTTTGGCGCGATAGGCGTTTACTGCCGCCTGGAGGTCGGATGGGTCCTTGAAAATCATTTCTTTTCTGTTTTGCGCTTCTTGGATTTCTTCTTTTTGGCATTTTCCGGCTCCACGGGCTCGGGAGCCTCTATAAGGCCCTGTTCTATGAACTGAGCCGAGTCTATGGGCGCCTCCGTGCCTTCGCCGGACAGCATATTCTTTTTGCCCGACGCGCGAATGCCGCTGTTGAGGCGCGCAAACTCGCCGTCGCGGATATTGCGGCGGAAGACGTTGCGTATCTCGCGGATAAGGTTGATGCGCGTGCTGTCTACAAGCGACACATTTACAGGCGTTTTCTCGTTGAATTTGGCACCGCCCAGCCTGATTTTGTATTTGTCCGGGTTGCCTTCTATGTTTATTCCAAATTTAAACGGTATCGGGGACTTAAGCACCGCAATATGGTACTTGAAGTTCATGTTCAGGTCGTTATATCCCTGCACGCCAAGGCGGTAGCGGTCTATGTTGAAGATGAAGGGGTACAGCTCCATCACATTGTCGTGTACCAGCAGCTGCACCGCCATGTGGTCTATGATATTGCGCTTTTTATCCTTGAACATCAGCCATTTGGACAGGCTCTTGAAGGTGTCGGGGTCAAGGAGCACCAGGGAGTCACCGGTCAGTGACACCGCCGCCTCCATGGAGCTGAGCTTGAAGTCCATTCGCGGCGACAGGTCGGTGGTGGCGGCGATATTGGCGTTGATGATGCCGCCGAAGTCGCGCAGGACGGGCATCACCGAGTCGATGGCCGGTACCAGGCGCAGGAAGCGGTGGATGTTGAAGCGGTCTATCTTCAGGCCCATGCCGAATTTCAGCGTCTGCGGGGTGCGGCCCATATACAGCGCCGAGAGGTTCAGGGCGCCGAAGGAGCTGGCGGCCTTCATGTCGTTGATGTTCACCACGCCGTCGCGGGCCAGCATCGTGCCCGTAAAGTTGTTGAGCAGCATGTCGGCGTAAATGATGTTGTCGGCGGCGAAATTCAGCTCGGCGTCAATGTTCTTGGGTATCAGCAGCGGCTTTTCGGCGTTGTTGTCAACGACTTGCGATGTTTGTAACGCTTTTTCCATGCTCTCGTCATCGTCTGTGTTGCCAAGACTCATGGATTGTTTCAGCGAGTCGCCGGCCGCGGCGTAAGCCTGTCCGGCAAAGACTGTCTGCGCCAACTGGTTCACATCAATTGTGTCGGACTGTAATTTAAGGTGTACGCGCAACGGCTGGCGTCCGGTGGTGGACGACAGGGCACGGCGCACATTGGTGATTTCGCCGACAATGCGGAAGTCCGACCGCCCGAGGCTGTATTTCGCATTCTCTATGCGCACGGTGTCGTTGGTGAAGCGGATATCCAGTTCGCGCATGCGGTTTTTCGCCGGCAGATAGGGCGTGAATAGGCGTGCGCGGCGCGACGATATCTTGCCCTCGTAGTGCCATGCGGCCATAAACCGCTTCAGCCCGTTGTTGGTGTACCACTCGAATACCTCGGTGGAGTCATCCTCCACCACAATGCGCTGACGCTTGCGCTTGGGATGCTTTATGGCGTGTATGCGTAGTGCAACGGCAATCAGCGAGTCCTGCGACAGGCGCGGATGCTTGTGGCGCAGAGAGTCGTAGATGGCGGCCACCTGCTTGGCCTTTCGGCTCTGTGGCTCGCGCCAGGTGGTGAAGGTGGTGGAGGCGTCGCGGATGGAGAACCGCGTGGTGCGGTCGCCGGTGACTATGCGATCCACCATCAGCTTCACGCCGAATTCCGGTTTGTGGACATTGCCGTTATGCATCCGTAGGGCCGCCAGGCCCTCGGCCTTGCGCACGCGCACCATGGCCGAATCCGAGAGCGAGGTTAGACGGAATTCGTCGAAGGCGATACGTCCACCCATAGGCACTATTTCGCCGGGCTTGGCCGTGTATCCGATGTTCTGCACGGCCATTCCCATGGACAGGTTCTTGAGGTGCATGTCCAGCACATTATGGTAAATGGTGGCGGTGTCTACGGTTATCCGCGCCGACATGGTGCGAAGTCGGCGGCTGTCGGCAGTGGTGAGGGTGCGCTGTGTGCCAAAGTCTATGACCGGGTTATTGGCCCAGAACATGGTGATGGAGTCGGGGGCCACCCAGTAAAGGTCGTTGAAACTGACCTTGCCCTCGGCGTGCAGTTTCTGGAAATAGGAGAGGTTGAGCATGGACATGCGCCCCGAGAATGTGGCATCGGCGCGGAAGCGTCCGGTGAGTGTGCCGGGGATAAGGTTGCGGAGGGCCGACGGCAGACGGTTGAGGTTGCAGTGGCCCACGATGGTGCCGCTGAAGTATGGGTCGTCGGTGAGGTTGGTGGCGTAACCCTTTATGTTAAGGTCTGTCGCGCGGCCTTTAAGTATCAGCTTGAGGATGTCCACGCGCACGTCGCGGAAAGCGTCACTCGGGACGGTGACACGGATTTTTGTCGCGGCTTTGTCCAGAATCAGGTCGCGCCAGCGGATTGCCGCCTCCGGAATCTCTATCTCGGCGGTAAAGTGGGGCAGCACGGATTCGGCGGCGCGGAACGGCTCCAGCAGTTTCAGCTCGGCCTGTATAACCGCGTCGGTCTTTATGTCATCGGGCACCCCTGCGCCGGGAGGAATCAGGCGAATCAGGCGCCGCACCTCCACCGGGTTTATGCGTAGCCGCAGGCTGTCTATCTGCATCCCGTCGGTAAAGTCGGCGCGGGCGTCTATCCGGCCGTTTACCGGGGTGAGGCCGAAGGTAAAGTCGTGAATAGCAACGGCGTACGGACGCTTCTGGTCCCATTCTATATCGCCGTTGAGTCCGAAAGTGAGGTCGCGGACGTCAAAATATTCCAAAAATGCCGGCGAGTCCAGGTCGCCGTTGAAGCGCAGTTTGTACACCGGCGCATGATTGGCGTCCAGCAGCACCTGGTCGAAGTTCATCTCTATTTCTGTGGCCGTGACGAGGTCGAAGTACCGTATGGGCTTGGGGTTGGTGAATTTCAGCTGCCGGGCGGTGATGGTGGGTAAGTCGTTGAGGCTGAAGGGCTCTTTCTCCTCCATCTCTTCGCTTGGCTTGAAAATATCGAAGTTGTTGCGCTCGGCGTCCAGTACCACCAGGTTGGCGGTGGGGCCGTCGATTGTCACGTCGGTGAAATCCATGGCTCCGCGTATCAGCTTCATCACATTTATTCCGCCCCTGAAGTGGTCTATGGACAGAATAGTGTCCGAATATTCGGGAATTTGGCGTCTTTCCTCGTCCGGCAAATTGCGTGTTACCGTGGAGGTTATGACGAGTGAGTCCACGCTGAGGTTGAAAAACGGCGACATTTTCTGTACGCCTATTTCCACGCGTCCTATTTCCACATTGCAGTTCTGCAGGCTTTTTGTGGCAACGTGTTCAACAATCGGCGTGAGGCGTTCGGGCGTGAGCAGACTCAGCGAAATCGCCACCAGGCCACCGGCGTACAGCAGGCATGCCATAAGCAGTAGGGCGAACCATTTAAGCAGTACGCGCCACCAGGGACGACGTTTATGTTTTGGCCCGGGAGAGGTCTGGGAATATTGCATGTGCAGTGTATTTAGCTTGTCGCGCTGCCGTTGCGGCGCGCGGTGATGTGGAAGCAACCGGTGCTTCGTTCGTATTTAACATATATCTTGCCTTCGTTGCGCATGGCAAATAGCACCTCGGCGAGGAGGTTCTTCAGGTCCTCCTGGGTGCGGTAGGTACCGCCGAGGCGGTTCAGCATAAAACGGGTATAGCTGATGTCGAAAGTGGTGCCGAAGCGGTGCACGGACGAGTCCACGGCCACGCGGTTTACGCGTCGCAGACGTCGCACCGACCCGTCGGTGCGCAGCATGCTGGTAACCTTGAGCCGGTAATCGCCGCCGCCGCGGGCGCGCAGGGAGTCGTTGAAGCGCTGTCCCACCTCGTCCAGGCGTTTCGCCGCCTCCGGGATAAGGTACGGGAACGAGTGCTTAAGCTCGTAGACATAAAAGTTTTGGCATGAGCGTATGCGCACCAGCGGCACATGTATGTCCGCCAGGTCGGCGTCGCACTTTATAGGTTTTATGCCCATAGGCTCGGCCTCGGCATAGTGGGTGTGGTTGCTGTCGTTGAAAACGCGGAACAGCGGGCCGCCCAGCCCGTTTATGTGCATGCGCACGCACCCGTCGCCGGGCATTGTGTCCAGCACATTGTCCCACACGTTTGCTTCGGCCTCGGAATTTAGGAACTCCAGGGCCTTTTCGGGTGATTCGCCGGGTGTAAAGCTGAACAACCCCTCGGTTACGCCGTGCGCCTTCGGCATTTGGTTGAAGGCTACAAGCGCGATTGCCGAGATGACGAAAACGGCGATGATTAAGAGTTTGGAACGCCTGCGACGTCGTGGGTTGAGGGATTTATATTTTCTTCTGCGTTGTTGCATTTGATCGCTTGGCTTTGCAATTATGTCTACCTGAATGCGGTAGCAACTGCAAATTTACAAAAATCTTTTGAGAACTAAGTAACGCTTGGGTTGTTATAAATATTAAAAAGTTTAAAACCCAAACCATCTGACAATTATGTATAACAATGTTGCAAAACGCCGGGAAGAACGTAACGAGCGCCGTGACCGCCGCCGTCGTATCAATATATGGATGTGCATCGGCGTGGCCGTGCTGATAATCCTGCTGCTGCTATGGCTGACGTGGGCCGACCTGCTCGGCGATACCGATGTGGGCAATTTCGTGGAGAACCGCCCTATCTGACAGCACCCTCCCCATCCCGGATATAAAAAGGCGATGCGCCATTTTGGCGCATCGCCTTCATTGTAAAATCCGTGTTGCGGATTAAGCTTTTTTGAGGCGACGCTCTTTGATGCGGGCCTTTTTGCCGGTGAGGGCGCGCAGATAGTAAAGTTTTGCGCGGCGAACCTTACCGTGTTTGTTGACAACGATAGACTCGATGAAGGGTGATTCCAGGGGGAAGATACGCTCAACGCCGATGTTTTCCGACATTTTGCGAACGGTGAAGCGTTTCTGAACGCCCTCGCCGGAGATGCGGATTACCACACCACGGTACATCTGGATACGTTCCTTGTTACCTTCCTTGATACGATAAGCGACTGTGATGGTGTCGCCGGGGAAAAACTCCTCTTTGTTGCCTTTGTTCTCAACGGCAAATGCCTCTTCGGCAATCTTGATTAAATCCATTTTATTGCAATAAATAAGATGTTAAACTGTCGCAACATACGCGGGCCTCGTGTCCACGCCAGCGGTTACGCATATCGGTTGCAAAGGTACGAACAAAAACCGGACGCACCTTTATTTATTAAGAAACTTTAACATAAATCTGCAGTCAATGGCCCGGCATTATTGTTCCTCGTCGTAATTTTGGTACAGCAGGTCGTTGTAGGGGAAGCGCGAGAGGTGTATCTCCTTGGCTACGGCGTATATACGTGCCTTGAGTTCTTCGATGTTGGTGCCTTTTTTAGCCGAGATGAACACCGCGTTGTCGCCGAGGCGCGCCATCCAGGTGGCCTTAAGTTCGTCCAGGGATATGTTCTCGCGTGTGCGCTCGGTGAGGTCGTTCTCGTCCTTGGGCGTGTATGTGAACTTGTCGATTTTGTTGAAAACCATTATCACGGGCTTGTCGGCGCCGTTGCAGACTTCGCGCAGCGTGCGGTCCACAACCTCTATCTGCTCCTCGAACTGCGGGTGGGAGATGTCCACGACATGCACCAGAACATCGGCTTCGCGAACCTCGTCGAGCGTTGATTTAAAGGAGTTTACAAGGTGAGTGGGGAGCTTGCGGATAAATCCTACAGTGTCTGTCAGCAGAATCGGCAGATTCTCTATGGCTATTTTGCGCACGGTGGTGTCGAGGGTGGCAAACAGCTTGTTCTCGGCGAATACATTGCTCTTGGCAAGCAGATTCATGATGGTGGATTTGCCCACGTTGGTATATCCCACCAGCGCCACGCGGGTAAGTTTTCCACGGTTTTTGCGCTGAACGGCCTTCTGCTTGTCAATGGCCAATAGCTCCTGTTTCAGCAGCGAAATTTTGCGCAGGATTATACGGCGGTCGGTCTCAATCTGTGTTTCACCGGGGCCGCGCATGCCAATACCGCCTCGCTGGCGCTCCAGGTGTGTCCACAGGCGGGTAAGGCGGGGCAGAAGGTACTGGTACTGAGCCAGTTCCACCTGCGTTTTGGCGCTTGCCGTCTGTGCGCGGCGGGCAAAAATATCAAGGATGAGGCTGGTGCGGTCCAGGATTTTCACCTGCAGCTCGCGCTCTATATTCTGTACTTGTTTGGAGGTGAGGTCATCGTCGAAAATAACCATACCTATTTCATTGTCCTGTATGTACAGCTTTATCTCCTCTAATTTACCCTTGCCCACATACGTGCGGGGGTTGGGGTAATCCAGTTTCTGTATGAATTCCTTTACGCAATCGGCGCCGGCGGTATCAGCCAGGAAGGCGAGTTCTGCCAGATATTCCATGGTCTTCTGTTCGGATTGCTGCTGGGTGATAAGACCCACCAGTACGGCGCGTTCGGATGTTTCCTGACTAATAACAAACTCTTTCATATATAAGTGGTTAAGTTTATGACTCCGGGCGATAAACAAGTATTGCCGGGTTAGAGCCGAATATCCTGCGGGCGGTATCGATTATATCGTCGGTAGAAAGATTCATATACCGGGCGAGTGCCTCGTCCGGGTCTATGCCCTGCATCTCGGCCATGGCAATGCGCTGACCCACACTCAGATAGTCCATCAGCCCCATTATTGTTATGGCGCGGTATTTGTTCTTTATGCGCTGCAGGTCGTATTCTGAAATGCCGTCGCGGATAATGCCGCGGGCCTCGTCAATCAGCATTTGTACGGCGAGATCGGGGTCAATGTCCTCCGATGCCAGCCGTCCGTTCAGCAACAGCATACCGCGGTGTTCGCTGCCGGTTATCGAGGCGTCGGCCTCCGCGAAAGTCCCGTTACCGTTGACAATCAGGCGCTGGAAGAACCGTGAGGCTTTTCCGGCGGCCAGCAGGTCTGTAAGCGCGTCTGCGGCAAAATAGCCCGTTGTGCCGAATTCGTCCATCAGAAACGCGACGTTCACTGCCGTGGCCGGCACATTTCCGTGGACAATGAGTTCTGCCGGCTTCGCCAGGTCGGGAATCGGGGGCAGATTTCTTGCTGTTACCGGCCTCGGCGGGATGGGCCCGAACCACTTCTCGGCAAGGGCGAAGGCCCGCTCTGCCGTGATGTTTCCGGTTATGGCAAGTACGGCGTTGGCCGGCGCATAGTGGCCGGTGTACCACTCGCGCAGGTCGGCGGCGGTGATGTTCTGAATCTGAGAGAAACTTTTGCCTATCACCGGCCAGGAGTAGGGATGGCGCCCGTATGCCATCTCGCGCAAGTGGTGCGCGGTTGTGCCGTATGGACGGTTAAGGCACTGCTGTTTGAATTCCTCGATTACCACGTTGCGCTGAACGGTCACCACGTCCTCGGCAAGCATCGGATGCAGCATGCGGTCGCTTTCCAGGTGGAACAGCGTCTCGGCGTTCTGCGCCGGCGCCACTTCGTAGTAATTGGTGAAGTCGTTGCCGGTCCAGGCGTTGCTTTCGCCGCCGGCCTCGGTGAGCTCGCCGTCGAAGTCGGGAATGTTCAGCGACCCTCCGAAGTAACAGTGCTCAAACAGGTGCGCGAGGCCGGTCTTTGACGGATTCTCGTCCCGCGCGCCCGTATTATAAAGGATGTTCAGCGCCACCATTGCCGTGGACGTGTCCTGCGCGTGAACCACGCGCAGGCCGTTGGCAAGGGTATGGCGGTTTACGTATATAAGCTTCTGCAATGCGCGTCAGGGTTTGTCTACAACCTTCATTGACAGCACTTTGATGTCGTTGACGGGGCGGTCGCTGCCATCGGTCTGTGCTTTTTCTATTTTCTCTACGACATCCATGCCTTTCACAACCTCTCCGAAGACGGTGTACTGGTTGTCAAGGTGGGGAGTTCCACCGACAGACTTGTAAGCGGCCTTGACATCCTCCGAGAGAGTGAGCTTGGGTTTGTCGGCAAATTTGGCTTCAACCTCCTGTATCAACCTGCTCTGCAGGCTGTAGAGTCCCTGCTGGTCGCCATTTGCCTGCATGGCGCGGATCTGCGACATGTTCTGCTGTACCAGGCGTGTGAATTCGGCCTCTTTCTCACTGTCGGCAAAGCGTGCTTCTATCTGCTGCATTTCCGGAGCGGTTATTTTGCGGCCGGTGACAATGTAGAACTGCGAGCCGGACGAGCGGCGCTCGGGATTTACCTGGTCGCCCTGGCGAGCGGCGGCAAGTGCTCCGCGTTTGTGGAAGTGTTTGGGGTAAACTATCTCAGCCTCAAGGGTATAACCGAGGTCTCCGGCGCCAAGCTGCTGGCCCGGTTTGGCAGTCTTGCTGTCCGGGTCGCCGGCCTGTATCATGAATTCGTTGATTACGCGGTGGAACAGTGTGCCGTTGTAAAAGCCCTCGTTGACGAGCTTCAGGAAGTTTGCCTGGTGGCGGGGAGTGTCGCCGTAAAGGCAGACTGTGATGTCGCCCTCGGATGTCTTGATTTCTACGTATTTGTCTGTTGTTGAGGTCATTGTTTCTGTTGTGTCTTTTGTTGAGTTATCTGTTGAGTCTGTGGCATTTTGTGCTCCGGATTCCGATGTCGTTCCCGTGCCGCAGGCGCTGAGAGCCACGCTAAGCGCAAGTATTGAGAATAATTTCTTTAACATGCTGTTATATTGTTCGTTATCAGATGATGCTCTGGGGAAAGAGGCGCTTGTACATGCGTCGGAAGTTGTTGTCCGTAGCCGAAAGTTCCTCGGCATGCTCGGCGTAGTCGCTTCCGTAGATGTTTTCTATAAGGTCGCCCAGATATGCGCGCTCGCGGTCGTGGTCAATGGTTGCGGCCACTAATGCGCGTACGGCGTCGGCGTATCTGTCGGCGTCAATGGCGTTCAGGAATCGTGCCGCCGATGCGGTGAATTGCCCCGACAGGTCGATCTGTCGCAGTATATCAATCAGTTCGGGGAGGTCGGCGTCGCACTCTCCTATGTTGTTGGCGATATACTCGTACGTAAGCAGGCCGTCGCTGTCTTTGGCTTTCAGGCTTTGTATCTGTTCTGGTGTCATTATTTATACGGTTAAGGAATCGAATAAAACCAATCAGTAGGGTCGGGCCGGACTGTGATGCGTATCTGTAGGCCCCGTGTCCCATTTGGAATGCAAAGGTAATGTAAATTTCTCAGAAAACATTTATTTTTCTATATAAATAAGGTGTAAAAAGATGGGCTAAGGTTAAAATGTACGAATATTGTGTTAAAATAATTAAAAATACTTGTGGGGTAACTGAAAACGTTGTACCTTTGCACCACTGAAATATCGCGGAGTAGAGCAGTGGTAGCTCGTCGGGCTCATAACCCGGAGGTCGTTGGTTCGAGTCCAGCCTCCGCCACCAAATCAAAAAAAGGAAGTTCCAAGGCTTTGGAACTTCCTTTTTTGGTGCACACGGGTTGTGCGTTTCCCGAAAATTCAATAACTTTGCACTGCCGGACGAGTATCCGGGATGTATAACACCAATCAAATCTATAACATGAACAAAACTATCAATACCCTAAATGGCCGTGTGGCATTTTTGTGTGGATTATTATTGCTGATGTTTATTCCGGCGCCGGCCGAAAACCCGCTTGCCAAGCCGGAGGCCATGGTGGTTTCGGGTAATGCCCGATTCACGGTGCTTACACCCGAGATGATTCGTATAGAATACAGCGACAGCAGCGTTTTTGAGGACCGCGCGACTTTCGCCGTCGTGAACCGCGAGATGGACGTTGTTCCCGCTTTCAAAAAGAGCGAGGACGGCGATTTCCTATACCTGGAGACGGACAGACTTAAACTGAAATACCGCAAAGGCACAGACCCGCGGACGGCCCCGGCGGAGAATCTGCTGATAACCATGACGCATAACGGTAAGCCGGTGGAATGGTATTACGGCAAGCCCGATTCGCTGAACCTCAAGGGCACATGCCGCACCCTTGACGGCAGCAATGGCGACAACAAGCGCGCCAAGCTGGAAAACGGTCTGATATCCCGCTCGGGATGGGCAGTGATAGACGATTCGTGGTCCACAAAACGTGCCGACGGTAGTCGCTCTTTCGCTATGGAACCCGAATCTGTGGTAGGTTATGACTGGTGGACTCAGCGCAAGGACCCCGCCGCTCTGGACGTATATTTCCTGGGCTATGGCTCGGAATATAAAAAGGCGCTGTACGACTTTACACGTATCGCCGGCAAGATTCCCCTGCCGCCGAATTATGTCTTCGGATACTGGTACAGCCGCTACGCTGCGTACACCGACGAGGATTACCGCAAGATAATGAAGGCCTTGGCCGACAATGACATACCCACCGACGTGATAATCCTGGATATGGACTGGCACTGGAACGGCAGGGCCGATTGCGGCTCGGAAGGCCGTGGTGCATGGACCGGATGGTCGTGGAACACAACCCTTATCCCGGACGCAAAGGCTCTCCTCAAGGAGATTCATGACAACAACTACCGCCTCTCGCTCAACCTCCATCCCGCAATGGGCGTGGACAGCATAGAGTCGCCGCAGTACTTTGCCGCGATGACCCGCGACCTGGGCGGGAAATACAGCAAAAACGGCGCCATAGAGTGGAGCCTGGACTTTCCCGATTTCACCAAGTCGTTCTTCAGCAACGTGATACGCGACCACGAGAACGAGGGCGTGGACTTCTGGTGGCTGGACTGGCAGCAGCACCGCACAAGTAAACTCACTCCCGGCCTGGGCCAGACTTTCTGGTGTAACCATGTGTTCTACAACGACATGCAGAAAAACCGCCCCGACCGTCGCCCGGTTATTTTCCACCGCTGGGGCGGACTGGGATGCCACCGCTATCAGATCGGTTTCTCAGGCGATGCTAAAATAAACTTCCCCACGCTCGCGTTCCAGCCGTATTTCACCGCAACAGCATCCAATGTAGGATATACCTACTGGGGCCATGACCTTGGCGGTCACGCTTTTACGGACGAGAAAATTGTGAACGACCCCGAACTCTTCCTGCGCTGGATACAGTTCGGCGTCTTCACCCCGATTTTCCGCAGCCACGCCACCAACGACCCCCGTATTGAGCGCCGTATGTGGACTTTCTCCAACTTCCCGCTGATGCGCGAGGCCGTGAAACTGCGCTATGCCCTCTTCCCGTACATATATACAATGTCGCGCAAGACCTACGACACCGGCATCGGCATCTGCCGTCCGCTGTACTACGAATACCCGCAGGCCGAGGAGGCATATAAGTACGAAAACCAGTACTTCTTCGGCGATGACATCCTGGTGGCGCCTATAACCGAGGCTGCCGCAGACGGCACCACAAGCAGCAAGCAGATATGGTTCCCCGAGGGAAAATGGTGGAGCGTGGCCAACAATCAGATGGTACATGGCCCGTGCGTAAAGACTATGTCGTTCACAGACAAGGACATACCGTACTTCTATAAGGCCGGTGCCGTTGTGCCCCTCAATGCCCCGGAGGTGAAGCGTGTTACCGACAAACCGGAGAAAATCATTCTTGATATTGTGGCCGGTGATGCCGGAACAGGCTCTCTTTACGAGGATGACGGCGACAACAACCGCTATGCCGAAAACTACGCCGTTACACGCTTCGACCATTCGGTAGACGGCAAGACAGAAACCATAAAAATCGCCGCCCGCGAGAACGTAGGCGAGTGCGACCTGGTGCAGAAACGCGCATGGAACCTCAATTTCCGCAATGCCGCTGCACCCAAAGCCGTTAAGGTCAATGGCCGTAAGGTAAAAGGCGACACATATAAGTATAATGCCGCCGATAATACGCTGTATGTAACGCTCCCGGCAACTGATTGCGCTGAGGCTCTGACTGTTACGGTGGATTACAAGTAAGACCCCGTTCCCCAATATTTGTTAACGCAGGGGCGGTGTATTTTCGAGGAAATTTCGCAAGTTGAAGAGGGAA